>NZ_LABZ01000060.1 GCF_001043955.1 Methylobacterium tarhaniae
GGCCGGGCCCTCGTCGCCGGGAGCGGGCCGGCCGGGGCGGCGGGGAGGCGGGCGGGAACCGGGGCCGCCTCGCGGGTGAGGTGCGCGATGATCCGCTTCGAGACGGCGACGATGTCGGCGCCTCCAGTGAAGGCGTAGCGGCAGGCACTCACCAGGAAGCGCGGCGCCAGCCCGGCCGGCACGCTCCCGGCGACGAGGGCCCGGCCGGCCGCCTCGATGGCGGCCTGGTCGGCGGCGGTGAAGGGGATGACGCGCGCCAGCGATCGTTCGCTCAGGTTCCGGCGCGGCTGGTACATGATCTCGTTCACGATGGCCGGGATGGCCCGCGGCGCCGCATCGAGCAGCACCTGGGGGATCCGGTGGCCGCGCCGGGGGTCGTAGAGCCCGCGCCAGACCGTCTCGAGCGCCTCGGCCTCCCGGGCAAAGCCCATGCTCCTCATCGCCTCGGCCAGGATCAGGCCGCGCAGGAGACCGGTCGGATGGGCGCCGCCCGGGCGGTAGGTCATGACCTTGTCCTCCGGATGGGCCAGGAACTCCGCCATGCCCCAGCCGACGGCCGGGCCGCCGAGCAGGAGTGCCGCCAGATCGGCGAAGATCTCCTTGTGCCAGCGCCCGAAGATGCTGATCGCCCGGGCCGGCAGATCCTCCGTGACCAAGCGCTCCAGGACCGCGTGCTGGTTCTCCTCCCAGATCCCGAGATCCGCCTGGAGATTGTGGGCGACCTCGTGCAGGAAGGTGGCCTGCCAGGGCTTCTCGCGGTCCCAGGGAATCCGGATCAGCGGGAACGGGTTGCGCTCGCCCATCAGGCGGCCCAGCGTCACGCCGCGCCGCATCGTCATCGGCGAGTAGCCGTGCTCCAGATACGTGACGGGCGCCAGCAGCGACCCGGAGAAGATCCGCGGCGCGGCCTTCCGCACCGCCCTGTAGCAATCGGCCGCGATGACATCGTGCGCGGCCAGGGCCGGCGCGAAGGCGCTTCCCCGCTGGGCGAAGACCTCGAAGAACATCCCGAAGGAGCGCCGGGCCCGGTCGATCTCCCGCTCGACCATCGCGAGGGCCAGGAGCCGGTCCGAGGGCGTGGCCTGGGGTCCGATCCGGTCGAGCTCCTCCAGGCGCTGGCGGATGACCGCGTCGATGCTGGCGAGGCGGCGGTTCGCCGCCTCGAAATGGGCCCGGGAGGGGGCATGGCGCAGGTCCTGCGGGCGCAGGCCGACCGTGGCGGGGCTGAGGGTCGTCAGACGGTGAGCCCGGCTCTTCAGGGTCCTGGCCTTCGCCACCAGGAAGCGGTGCAGGGGACTGGCAGCCATGCGGACCTCCCGGTGCCGGCCGATCCGCAGGGGATCACCCGATCACGATGCGGATCTCTCCCGGGCCCGACACGCGCAGCGTGCGGCTGCGGCCGGGCTCCCCGTAGCCGCGATGGCCCTGGTCGAGCCCGCCGCCCGAGGCCAGCCGCCGCAACAGACGCTGGCCGCGCGGCGAGGGCTGGGCCAGGCGGCGCAGGAGGGCGGGATTCTGCGAGACCTTCGCGGCCGTGCTCGCGACGACCCGCGGCCGGAGGGCCGCCGGCGTACCCTTGGAGACGGTGGTGCGCAGGACGCTGCGGGCCACCTTCGGCAAGGCGCGCACCGCCGAAGGACCGCCCTGGCGCACAAGGGTCTGGGCGGCGCGGTTCATCGTGCGCACCGCCTGACGCCGCTGATGCGCGGAGAGCTGGGCGCCGCTCTGCTTCATGACGGTCCGGGCCGCGAGCCCGGCGACGACCGGAAGCGCCCGGCGGTCGCGGGCGGCGAGTTCGGCCACGGCCTCCAGGGCTTCCTCCTCGGACGCCCCTTCCGCGCGCAGCTTGCCGATCATCCGGGCCGCGGTGGCGGCGGCCTGGGCGGCGGGATGCGGGATCACGCTCAGGACCGGGGCGGCGGCGCGGGCGATCTTGCCGACGACCGGCAAGGCGCTGCGGATGCCTTTCACGATCTTGCCGAAGAACTCGTCCTCCTCCTCGGCCATGAGCGCGGACGCCATCACCTCCTCGAGGGCGTCGCTCTCCTCGGCCCCGTCGGCCTCGGCCTCGTAGCCGTCCATGCCGTCGAAGCCAGCCCCGTCCTCCTCCTCCCCGCCCCACTCGGCCTCGCCGGCGTCGAACCCGTCTTCCTGCTCGCCCTCGGCACCGTGGCCGTCGAGAAAGTCGGCGGAATCCGCATCGTCCGCATACATCTCGGCGGCGCCTTCGGCTTCCTGGTAAGCAAGGTCTTCGAGTAGTTCGCGCTCGTTGATCGCCATAGCACGTCCTCCGTCGAAAGGCGGCTTTGCCGGCCGCCTGGCTACGTTGCGGTCCGCCGGCCGGGGGCCGGTCACGAAAACTCCCGCTGCGCCGACGCTGCCGGACAGGGCAATGGCGGCGATCGGGAGCGTCATGAGGGACACTGAGGGTGAACCGGCTGAGCCGATCTCCAGGCGCCTTCATGCCGGCATGACATCAAGAATCGGCGCTTCTCGACAGACGCCTGTTCTTCGTAGAGGGGCCAGGCTAGCCGGGGCGCCGTAGACTGGGCGGGCTGGGCCGGCTGGTGTAGCTCGGATGAGCGATCTCGCCTGAACGAGGCTGTTCCTCGGAGGAGCGTGGCGCCTGATAGGCAGCGATTCCCGCCAGCGCGCCGCTCGCCGCCAGCGCGTGGCGCGATATGTCGCCGGTGACGGCGAGCGGGTCAGGGAGCCACACGCGACGCCGTGTCGCCAGCTCCCGGATGGCGTGGCGCCGCATGATCGCCCGAACCGCGATGGGCGGGCTCATCCCTTCGGGGTCCTCTGGCGCAGATCTTACACTTTTGGATGAGGTGCGCGGGAAAAGTGACGGGGCGATGCGAAGTTTGGCGATCGGCAGTACCACGATATGCAGGCTGCCCATCGCGGATGCGGTGTGATTTGCATGTGTTGCCACTGAATGTTGCCGGCGTGATCGGTGGAGTGAGTACGATATTGATGAATCGATGACAGAAATAATTGATTTTGTTCGTATTGATTTTAGAGATTTCATTTGATTTATGACAATTACTAAATAGGAGAGTAGATCATGGCGAATGATTCATGAGATATTCTTGTTGATTTATTTGAATTCCATCTCGCAAGGCGATCGGAGCTCCATGAATGACGATCTCGGATGAGAGCAACTCCGGTGTCCATCATGACTCGTGGATCGCTGTTTTTGCTCTATTGCTGCTATTTGCTCTCACAGCTGCAGCGCCGCTGACGTCCCTGACGGGTGGTGACGTCGCAGGCGAAGGAAGCTTGCTGCGGCAAGTCGGATTTATCGTAATATTTGGAGTCGCCTTTGTGGGTGTGAAAGGATATTCTGATTTATCAAAAATCATCGAACTTCCGCGCTCAATCATTTTAACGCTTATGTTCTGTGCGGTGACACTGTACTGGGCAATCGATCCGGAAATCGGTGCGCGGCGTCTCATTCTCACATGCGTGATCATTTCTACGATATTCATGTTGGTGCATTATCTGTCAATCGAACGGTCCATCGAGCAGGCACGTATTGTTCTATCCTGTGTTTTGCTTGCAAATTTTGCGAGCGTATTGCTCTTTCCTCAATACGCAATACATCAAGAGGAGGCTTTCGGTGATCCAGGCTTGGCAGGCGATTGGCGCGGAATCTACCCGGAAAAAAATGCGGCGGGTGCAATAACGGCTTTCACAATCATTTTATATATTTTCCACGCCGGCGCATCGAGCGTTATGTATCGCGCAGTTATCGTCGGCGCGAGCTTTGTTTTTCTCTATTTTAGTGGATCGAAGACTTCTTTCGCTCTCGTCATATTATCTATCATATTCGGATGGATTTATTCTAAATACAATTCAAAATACAATCATGTGATTTTTTGGTCGCTCTGTTTTGTATTGTGTGTCATGGGCATTATCATGATGAATTATTGGGACGAGTTGTTAATGCCGTTCAGTCGCGAAGATGCTTTGACCGGCCGCGTCCAGATTTGGCCGATCATGATCGCGTATCTTTCGGAGCACCCATTCGGAGCTGGCTTCGGTTCATTCTGGAACATTGGTGCTGATAGCCCGATCTACGTATATTCCATGAATAAAACTTGGATCAAAAAAATTACATCAGCTCATAATGGTTATCTTGATATCGCGTCTCAAATCGGACTCGTCGGGCTAGGCGCAGTGGTTATAACTTTTGTAATCATTCCTTTATCTGATTTGGCTATTAACGCGACGGTCTATAAACCAAGAGGTGCAATTGTATTTGCTATCTTGATATTCTGTATCGGTCACAATTTTACAGAATCAAGCATTCTTGATCGCGATAACATCGTTCAGATATTTTTTATGTTTTCCCTTGCCTTGTTGTCGACGATGCGTAAGGAATCGCCGTTGGATACTGTGTCGGAAGAGCCTTCGAGATCCGAGGCTGTAGCCCAAAAAATGTACAACGAAATTTGAAATATTTTTGCGGCATATTCAAATGACATCGATTCAGGAAGGGATGTCGATGATTGCGCCGACCCGCGATCCATGAAATGTGATCGCGGCGAAGGATGATAAAAGATATAAATTATTCTCAAGGCTAAATGTATGTTCTTATACCGCACGCTCAGATGTATTAATTTGACAGAAATAATTCTCTAATCTTTGATATACATAAAAATAATTACTCAAATACCTCAATGGTAAATCCCTGATGCAGGGCTATCATACCTTTGTTGTAGCAGGTGCTCTGGTCAGCTTGCGCAGCACGATGTGACATGCTCTTACTTGGCGACAATCTCGGCGAGATCCTCGGAGAGGAGTGGAATCTTGCGATTCACGATCGCGTTCGCCTTGTCCGTTTCAGCTTCGAGTAGAGTACAAACCCTCCGGGTCGATCTTGACGACGCATTTGCGAGATTCTGTCATTCGATCATACGTCTTGTTCTCTGCACAGCGCTGTCTGAGATGATACGATCAAACTTTCTGGTGCCGCGCAGATCTGTGGCGGGGCGCCGGTCGTCTGCCGTCTTCGCCTCTCTCAGGGCATCGCGCCGGAACCCAACTGCGCCGCACCCGACGGCAGGATGCTCGAACGGTAGCGTGTCCGGGCCGACGGGCATGGCATGCGTCGTCCTGCTGGCGGGAGCGGTGCTCGGCGGGTGCGTCGCCCAGCGCGCCGCAGCACAGCCTGAAACCTATTCCTGGAAGCGGGTCGCCATCGGTGGTGGTGGCTTCATCACGGGATACAGTTCAGATGATGCCGGCGTCACCCGTGTCGCTCGGACAGATGTGCATGGTGCTTACCTGTGGCATGCCGAGCGTGACCGCTGGGTACAGCTTGTCTCGAGCGCAACGATGCCGGAGAAATTTCATGTGCAGGACGGCTTCAACGAGGGTGTCTATGAGGCTGTTGTGGCTCCCTCGCGGAGAGATCGCATATACATGGCAGTGAAGGGGCGAGTATTCTGGTCTGACGATCGCGGGCGTCGTTTCTCGGCATCGGAAGCCGGCCTCCCCACCCCGCTGAACCTTCATCCGAACGGGGAATTTCGCGGCTATGGACCGTTTCTGGCGGTCAGCCCGGACAATCCCGATCTCGTTCTGTTCGGAACGCCGGAGAATGGGCTCTTCCGCTCGGAGGATGGCGGCAAGAGCTGGGCACGCGTCGAGACGGTTCCGCCAGCCGCAAGGCTCCGCCATCGCGATGTCGAGCCCAGCCCCGGCCTTCCGATCTGGTTCGAACGCGGCAGGCAGAATTCAGCGAGCCGTGTCTGGGTTATGTCCGCTGGTCACGGCATGCTGCTGTCCCAAGACGCGGGCCGCAGCTTTCTCCCACTCCCGATCTCCGGTGGCCCACGACCGACCGTGATCAGCCAGGGAGCATTCACGTCGGACGGTACCTTCTACGGGGTCGATCCCGAGCAAGGACGCGTGTGGCGGTTCCGGGACCAGCGATGGACGGATCTCGTCGGGAGCAAGGCGATCCCGACGGCGACATTCGTGTCGGTCGCCGCCGATCCGCATCGAGACAGGATCCTGGTTTTCGATCAAGGCGGCGTTGCCTATCGCTCGAGCGACGGGGGCGCGAGCTGGGTCCGCCTGTTTCATCGATCGCGGCCGGGCGAGCGCGACCCGCCCTGGTTGCGCGTCAGCAATCAATCGTATTTCGCGATGGGTCCCGTCCTGTTCGACCCGAAACGTCCCGACCGGATCTGGGCCGGGACGGGAACAGGCGTCTACTACGCCGACCTGCCGGACTGGCTCCCAACCGTGACCTGGATCAGTCAAACCCGTGGCATCGAGGAGTTGGTGGCGAACGATGTCGTTCAGGCATCAGGTCAGCCGCCGCTCTTCGCAGTTCTCGATTTCGGCGTTCACCGCAAGGTCGATCTGCAATCGTATTCCACCACCTACGGACCCAAGGAGCGGGTACTGATCGCGGTGCAGCAATTGGCGCTCACGCCGGCGGACCCGTCTTTCGTGGCAACGAACGCGTCGGACACCAGGACTGGCTGCTGCTGGCAGGACGGAGACGCCGTGCTCGCCGGGTTCAGCACCGATGGGGGACGGACCTGGACGAAGTTTCCGAGCCTCCCGACCCCCCAGGGCACGAGCAGCAGCGATCCATGGCGAATGTCGTTCGGGACGATCGCGGTATCGGCCGGCAGTCCCGACAACATCGTCTGGGAGCCGTCCTTCCATCGTGCGCCGTTCTACACCCGTGATCGCGGCCGGACATGGCAGCCGATCCGGCTCGATGGCCGCCCGACGGTACGAGGTTCGCACGGGCAGCGCTTTCTCCAACGCAAGACGCTGACTGCCGACGGTCGCGACGCCGGCACGTTCTATCTCGCCTATGGCGCAGGCAGCGGGGACGCAAAGCTCGCCGGCTTGTGGCGGACGGTGGACCAGGGCGCGACCTGGCAACAGGCTTACAAGGGAGAGATCGCACCCGGGAGCGATCACGCGGCGAAGCTTCGCGCCGTGCCAGGTCGGGCAGGGGACCTCTTCTTCACCTCCGCGGTGTCCGGCGAGAGCGATACCCGCCTCAGGCGAAGCTCCGACGGCGGCGCAACATGGACGCCGATCCGCACCATGGACCGCGTCGACGATATCGCCTTCGGCAAACCCTTCCGCGATCCCGGCCCGCCGACGATTTTCGTCTCCGGCCGCCTGTCCGGGCGCTACGGGATATGGCGCTCCATCGATGATGCCGCGACCTGGACGCGGGTCGGGCGCTTCCCCCTGGGATCACTGGATCAGGTCACAGTACTGGGTGCCGATCCAAACCAGTTCGGGCGTGTTTACATCGGGTATCTGGGTTCCGGCTTCGTCGTCGGGGAGCCGGCGCCCTGCCGTCCTGGACCTTACGCGTTTGCCGATCCGGACGAATGCACCGCCGTCGAAGCGGGTGAATGACGTTCGCAACGAGAGAGCGGGATCGCTTGCCGATGGACCTCAACGACGAAGCGAGTTTGCCGGTGCCGTGCGGGAGCGCCCCCGACCGGAGCCGCCTCCGCAGCCTGCCGGGCTGCGTCCGAGGTGACGTCCCGTCGATCGTCGCTCGCAGGGCCCGGCCTCGATGAGCTTCGGATCGGATTCCGTTCAGGGCAAGACCCTGTGGACGATCGGCACCTACGCCGCCTCCTTGGCGATCCGGCTCGGCACCAACGTGGTCCTGTCGCGCATGCTCGCGCCGGACATCCTGGGCGTGATGGTCGTCGTGCACAGCGTGAGGTACGGCGTCGAGCTTCTCACGGATGTCGGAATCGAGCAGAACATCATCCACAATTCTCGTGGAGCAACCAGGCCGTTCTTGAACACTGCGTGGACTTTGCAGATTATACGCGGCGGTATCTTGAGCTTGGTTTTTTTGTCGATGTCGCCGTTTCTTTCAAATTTATTCAATATTTCTAGGGATATTTTCATGGTCATAAGCCTGGCGCCGTTCATCAACAGTCTTTGCTCGACATCAGTCTTTCTTCTCGTGCGGTCCCTCAATGTCAGGGCGCGCAACTTGTTCGAGCTCGGCGCCGAATCCCTGGCGTTCCTGATCAGTGTTACGTTTGTGTATATCACGCCCACGATCTGGGCGCCGGTCCTCGGCGTGATCTGCGCTCTGATCGTGAGAAGCGCCCTGAGCTACCTCTTACCGCATCCCGCGCATCGATTGACCCTCGACGCACGCTCGACACGCGAAATCCTGAACTTCGGGAAGTGGATCATGGTGTCGAGCTTCACCATCTACGCTTCCACCAACATTGACAAGTTGTACCTCGGAACCTCGATCCCGTTCCAGCTGCTCGGCATCTACGGGCTGGCACGGACGATCTCGGATCTTCCGCCGATACTGGCGACACGCCTCAGCTACCAGATCGTCTTTCCCATGCTTGCGGCCACGGAAGAGCGGGGTGAGTCCGTCACGGGATCGCTGTCGGCCACTCGGTGGAAATTCGTTCTGCTCGCGTCGCTCTCCATCGGCAGTGCAGCCTCATGGTCTGACTTTGCGATCAAGATTCTGTACGATGCCCGCTATCACGAAGCGGGCTGGATGCTGTTCGGACTTCTCTTGGCGGCATGGTTCGCCGTGATCTCGAACCTGAACGAGGGAACACTGCTTGCCCGCGGCAAGCCGGCTTACAACAGCTTGTCCAATACCGTCCGGCTGCTGATCCTGGCAGTCGGTGTACCCTTGAGCGTCGCAAACGCGGGGCTCGTGGGCTGCATCGCCGTTATCATCGCGAGCGAACTATGCCGGTACGTCGTCGTCCTATATGGACAGAGCCGGTTCGGGCTGATGTATCTCCGACAGGATACGATATCGACGATGCTGTTGATCGCCACGATCGCAATCTGGGCCTGTCTACGCTCGGCCTTGTCGCTCGGACAACCCTGGCAATAGGACATGATCAACTGTTCTCAGCCGCGATCGTGCCCGACATAATGTATATATTCGAGAATTTACATGTAAAAAAGTTAATCGCTTGCATTCAGTAAGAAGGTCGGTACATCAAAGAACCATGCCGGCCACCGGCAAGGCCGTCGCACGATCCGACGACATCTCGATCAGGCATCCAGGCCATGGCGGGGCCGTCGGTCGTCCCCCTGCACGGACCGACAGCCGATACGCTCCGCCGGTCGCCTCCACCCTCCTCGGGCCGTCGCAGACTTCGCCTCCGGCAGGATCCCGACTGGTCGATGCGCGACCCCATGCGCATCGAGTTGCCGCCTGCCGCCCTGATGACGGCCTTCGACGGCAGCGACCAGCAGACGGGCTCGTCCGCCGAACCGCAGCGCTCTCGAGCAGATTCGTTCGAATGCGTTGTGGTTTGATGGTCTGCATTGGGTGCCGATCGCGCGGAAGCGATGGAGACCGGGCTCGGCGCCTCCATCAGGTGTGAGCAAGGCCTCACGCGGTGAAGACGCCGGAAGGCGACGACTGAGGCCTCGGCATCGGCTCAGATCCAGGAACAGGACAACCAGACATTGGTGCACCGGGCGCGGTCCATGGTGCTTCTGGGGGCATCGAGTGTCGGAAGGCCGCATCTGATCATCGGTCGAAGCGAAAAATGCGGTCATGTTCAGGCTGAAACTGGGCCTTAATCATATCAGGCGCCATTCATAACTGTGACATTCTCTAGCAATCCGCGTGGCACATGCGATAAAAAAAGACGATTACCAAGCTTGATTGGGGGCTCATGCCATTTTCGAGTCAAAAATCAGATTGTCGAGAGGGAATAAATTGATAAAAAACCTCCGATAGCCACGCTTTGTTCTGCAAGGGGTCACCCAGGCGCGCTGCCGTTTTGGAAATTTGAACGCCCGCCGCGCATCGGATCATCACTCGGTGCTTTCAGTGATCAAGCACCTCAGAAGACTATCTCTTCATCTGCCATAGGTTTTGCCATCTCGACCGATCGGTTGAAGCATGAATGATGCAAATTCGCATGATGGCCTATTCAATGAATATCCATTTCTCAGAGTTGTATCGGGCGGCGTCAGAGATTCGAAGCAAAAACGCGTCGGAACGTTGATCTGTAAGCAGTTAGAAAACAATTTGATCATCGGGTGCTCGTTCACTCATGCGGCGCGAGTGATTTGACAAAGCTATATACAACCCTAAATTGCGCTACATGAGTGACAAAGTCTACAAAAATGATCTATGACAATACTGTAATACGTTCGAGCTTGGCTATTGACAAAAGCTTGAATAAGATTAATCATTCGTATACATCCACTCATGGCAAGCAGCGTGCAGCATTGCCCGCAAATAAAAACCAGCTTGACTGTCGTGGAGGTCCGAAAATGACTGCCTATAAGGGTAATAATTATGATTTAGAAAATAATATAACACACGAAATTAGTAAAGAAACAGCTTATATTGCCGACAGAATCATCAGAAATATCGGAATAGAACCGGCAATTGCCGTTGGAGCTGTAGTTCTTCTTTCTCCGTTGCTGCTACTGATCGCAATCATCATCTGTCTTGAAACCAAAGGGTCGCCGATATTTACGCAGGCACGCACAGGCTTGAATGGGAAAATATTCCGCATCTATAAGTTCAGAACGATGACGGTCCAAGAAGATGGAAAAAATGTTGTACAAGCTGTTAAGTACGATAAAAGAATTACAAGATTTGGGAAGATTCTTAGAAAGACAAGTTTGGATGAGTTGCCGCAGTTAATAAACATCATCAAATCTGATATGTCTATCGTCGGCCCGCGACCGCACGCGACGGCGCACGATTTGTATTATTGCAATATAATCAAGAATTATAACAACCGTTTTGCTGTAAAACCAGGAATGACGGGGTGGGCACAGATCAATGGATGCCGGGGGGAGACCGAGCATATCGATCAGATGGATCGGCGGGTGGCTCTCGACTTATGGTACATCGAGAATAAATCCGTTTTACTTGACGCCTATATTATAATGATTACAGTAATGAAAGAGTTTATTACGTCGAAACGTGCCTACTAAAATCGACTCAAAAACAAAGATCGAAGGGAAGGATGATGTAATGTATGATTTTTATTCTGACAAGATTCTCGTCGGCGGCATTCCGATCAGCCGTCTGACGCGCTCCGAGCTCGCAAGCCAGATGGTGGCCGATTGTCGCGCTGCGAAGAGCGGAAAGTTGGGAGTTCCGAAAGTTGTGATATCTGCAAACGGCTCTGTCGTCGCAGCATACCACAGTGATCAGAAATTTTCATTCCACGTTGATCAGGCGGACATCGTCGATGCGGACGGCATGCCGTTGGTTTTTGCTTCAAAGATGCTATGTAAAGCACCGTTGAGGGAACGGGTGGCGACGACTGATTTCATTGAAGATGCGGGCAGGGCGGCTGCCGAGAACGCGATCCGCTTTTATTTCTTAGGCGGACGACCTGGTATCGCCGCCGATGCGGCCGGCAAGCTGACGGCCCGCTACCCGGGCCTGCAGGTGGTCGGTTGCCGGCATGGATACTTCTCCCGCGAGGACGAGGCATCCCTCTGCGATGAGATCGTTGCATCGGGGGCGCAGGTGCTCTGGCTCGGTCTCGGGAGTCCGATCCAGGAACGTTTCGCGATCGAGCACCGGGACCGCCTGCGCGGGCTGGCGTGGATCCGTACCTGTGGCGGCCTGTTCGATCACATCGCGGAGCGTGTGGCACGAGCCCCGGCCTGGATGCAGTCGAGCGGTCTCGAGTGGTTGCATCGCGCGGCGATGGAACCGCGCCGACTCGGATGGCGGTACATCAGCACCAACCCCGTCGCGGCCTACCACTTGCTGACCAAGACGTCGGATATGGTCGGCCCGGCCACTGAACAGGTTCCCGAGAATCAATCATCGCTCGCTTGATCAGAGTGATGGCTGCGATCGAACATCATCAATATAAGATTTTCAAAATGTGCGAGATAGATTAATATCGTTTTTTCACGTATTTCATCATGATTTGACAGCCGATCGCTTCTTGATGTCGCCGGTTGTGGTCTTATTGTATTGTGAAATCGCCGCGAGGTCATGATCCGTGTCAGCGCGCCGGAGTCTCTGTCGTGCCGGCCTCATGACGGAATCCCTCCGCGCCGCCTCGATCATGGTGGCGATCGGCTGACGGCAGGGCGCGCGGCCCGGCCGCCGCGCCGCCTCCGGGGGTGGGCATCGAATCGCACGATATCAGTCGGTGTCCTCCGCCTGAGCGGATGTGCTGAGGGCGGCCATGGCGTGGGGGTAGCGCGCGAAGCGCAGGCCCTCCTGCCGGAAGGCCTCGGCGATCCGGTGGTGGAGGTCCGAGCGCACCTGGCGCTTGTTCTCGAAGCGGTCGGCGCTGCAGCGGACCTCCAGCTCCTGACCGATCTCGGTGATGCGCACGAACAGGACGCGGGGCTTCGGGGTCTTGAGCACGTTGGCGTGGCCCTCGGCCGCCGTCACCACGACGGCGTCCGCCCGCGCCACGTCCGCGTCGTGGTCCAGGACCAGGGTGAAGCGCAGCTCCAGGTTTGCATTGGCCAGGTTGCGGTTGCGCACCACGGAGGCGATCAGGTCGGAATTCGGGATCACGACGCTCGCCTGCTGGAAGGTGCCGATCACCGTGGAGCGCACGCTGATGCGCTGCACGCGCCCTTCCTCCCCCTTGATCACCACGACGTCGCCGACCCGCACCGGACGCTCGGCCAGCAGGATCAGGCCCGAGACGAAGTTGCCGACGATGGATTGCAGCCCGAAGCCGATGCCGATCGAGAGGGCGCCGGCGATGACGGCGATATTCTGGGCGTTGATGCCCATCAGGGAGAGGGCGCCGAGCGCGGTGACGGCGAAGCCCGCATAGCCCAGCACGGTGCGGATCGAGTGGCGCAGGCTCGGGTCCAGGCTGGTCCGCGGCAGCAGGGCCGTGTCCATCCAGTCCACCACCAGCTTGGTGCCGACGATCCCGAGCACGAAGGCGAGGAGGGCGAAGCCGAAGGTGCCGAGCCCGCTGCGCAGGTCCGTCGTGGCGAACCAGGCGGCGAAATCGCCGAACGGGTTCACGTCCCCGTATTCCAGTCCCCACGGCGCGAGGACGATGAGGCCGGTGGTGACGATGACGGCCAGGCGGGTCAGGCCCGACAGGGCCACGCCGGCGAGATCGATGGCGTGATGGCTCAGCCCGAGCATGGCCGCCAGCGCCGCCCCGGCCCGCGTCTGGCTGGCCTGGCCGCGGCCGAGCAGCTGGTCGAGCGTCGTCACGATCAGGACCGCCACCGCCACGGCCAGGCAGGACATCGCGAGGGACACGTAATCGGCCCAGGATCGCAGCAGCTGCTCGGTCTGGACGGCGAATCTCGGCAGCTCGACCGTCGCCACGTCCCGCCAGAAGATCGGGTCGAGGATGCTGGCGACGTTCATCGTCAGGCGCTTCGCGAAGAGCGTTCGGCGGATCTCGGTCAGCCGATGCCACATCTGTTCGCTCTGCTGCGCGGCCAGGAGAACCGGCCGGTACTCGGCCTCGAAGGCGGCCTGGAGGGCGGCGAGTTCGCGGCGCTGCGCGGCGACCGCCTCCGTCTCGTCCCAGGCGGGTTTCGGCCCGAGTCGGGCTACCTGCTGGTCGAGATCCCGCTGGCGGCGCTCCAGCTGCTGCAGGCGGGCCCGCAAGGCCTCGCGCAGCGGCTCGATGGCGTTCCGCGCGCGCAGGGCGCCGGCGTAATCCTGCTCGATCCGCGGCAAGGCCTCCTCGGTCTCGCGGAGGAGCTGCCGCGTCTCCGGTACGAGTCCGCCCGTCTGCGCTGCAGCCGGCAGCGCAAGCCAGATCGACAGGAGGACGATCAGGAGCGGAGGCAGGGTGAGGCGCCGGGCCGCCCTCGCGCTGAGTCGGGCGTGCCCGGGAGCGTGGGATTTCAAGGAGGACGGTACGCGCATCAGCCTGCAACCTCGGCCACCCTGCGGCGTGCCGTTCGAAACGTCTCGATCGTGTCGTGGAGCGGACGCGCCGGAAGGCAGCCCCGGAGCGTCGGTTCGAGGGATCTGCCGGACGGCCGGGTCCGGGGCCGCATCTGCCGAACCATCAGGGCACCGTCCCTGGTCTCTTCGATGCGGCGGACGCCCTGCCGCCTCGGCGAGCCCGGATCGTCATCCGCGGCGGCGGCGGGCGCTTCCGCAGCACCGGCCCGAGACGAAGGCCGGCGCAGGATTCCCGCACCGGAATGGAACCACCGCGCGCACGGTGCCTGACGCAGGGAGGACGAGGGACGCGAAGAGGGGCCGGATCATCGTTGCACCTGGACACTCCCCGCCGGCATCATGCCGGATGAAACGCCGTCTCCCTCCAAAGTCTTAACGGGCTTGTGCGGGCCGGGGTGCACGTCTCCCCTTGGAACGCGGAGATCGTAAAATGAGACGCACGGGCAATGTGGATATCCCGGGACCGATCATCGGCCATGCCGGCGCACGACCGCAGCGAGCTTCATCTGTGATGCGTCGCCGAACCGTGGCAAGACCAGCGGTATCTCGAGCAACGGCTACCGCGTTACCAGCCGGCCGCGACGGCAGGTAAAATACTCTTCTTTCGGGAGCATTTTTAATTCTGCCTATGATTTGTCTTCTGTCTCTTAATGAAGATTGCCCGAATCGGGCTTTTTGGCGATACGCGCTTCCTGAATAATCCTGGGATCAGGCCAAATGCATTCACAAGCCAACCGGTCAAAGAATACAGACCTAAAGACAGTGATTTGCGCCGGAATGCAAGAAATATCAAAGGTGAGATGGCGATCGACAGGCACATGATAACCTTGATACGAGGGTCAAAATCAAGGCATGTTAGTATGATTAAAATACATAGCCACAGCCATACAATAATTGCATTGCGGACATGGCCAAGATTCCGAATAATTATGTTAAAATGCGGTTGAAACAGAGACCCTCTCACGATCTGCCCGATGGCCCCACTATTTCCCGATCGGATGCGCTTATAAAGAAGATGATAACTATTGATTGTGTGTCCAAAATGATAAACTGCTACGTTATCAATCCTCGCAAGCTTCCATCCTTTCGATAAAAGTCGAGCAGCTAGATCGAACTCCTCGAAAGCATGCAGATTTTGGTCGGAAAAATAACCGACTTGCGCGATGGCACTCGTTCTATATAATCCCCCACCGTCCAGTCTATCAACATCCCCGGAAATGTAGCTTTTCCCTCTGGCAAATGTTTCGGAACGAATGCGGAACTCACTATTGACCGCATTCATCTCTCGAACCTGCCCGCCGACGGCAGCATATTCCTCGTTACCATTAAGGAATTCTATTGCTGATGTCAAGAATTCACGGTCTAATATCATGTCTCCATCTAGCATATAAAAGTAATCGCCTGAAGAATATTGAAATGCCAACTGAGCCCCCACTCCCGGGGACCGCTCCGCCGACTTGGCCAATTGAACAATGTCTATATCAAATTTCGAAGCGATTTCGATAGTTCGATCGGTTGATCCGCTATCCGCTAAAATAATTCGCGTTTGAAACGGCGCGCCGGCCTGTATCGCGCTGGATATAGATTCTGCAATATGTTTCTCTTCATTGAAAGCCTTAATTCCGATTGTCAGTTGCATGTCGCCGACCCTCGATCCGACAGAAAATTGTTATGTTGAACATATACATAGGCGATCGGTCTATCAAAGACAATCGTGCTGCGTTGCTGAGGACCGTCGATGCTTTAGTGCGTATTGACCCCCATCATAGTGATGAGCCGAGTCGGTCGAGCGTTGGAGCCGGCCGGCTCGACAGCAGCGAAGCTGGTCAATGCCGAGAAAGGTCTGGTGCGGATGTTCTCCCGGTGGGTAGCAAGTGCAGAACCGGCCCGATCGACGCCTCCTCGCTCGAAGCTCAAGGTCACCGTGGCTCGTCTCGGCACAGATCCTGCGAAACTTCGTTTCGTCATAAGGTTGGTCGATCTGGCCCGGCTCCGGACCAAGCGGCACTCACCCGCCCGGTACCCCTTCAATCGGGAAGCGCCCAGGGTGCGCCTGCCACCGATCATCTGTCGGCTCCGGATCGATTGCGTCGTTGCCGTCATGTTATGCGGCGCGGTAAAAGTATTTATGTGTGCTGCTAAATAACGATGATCACATTTTCATAAATAACACCGCGCTATCTGTATCAACCCGGTGACGACATAAAATCATGAAGTATGATCGATCCGACGCTCAGCAGGGAGCTGATAAAAATTCCAACTGCAAGATATATCCATCCATTCGGCGCAATGCTCCGAGAGGGAAAAATTGCCGATTGGACAATTCTGACATTCGATATTCTTGCATTTCTGACATCCGAATTGAGCTTCTCTTCAACGTACCGCTTGCTATATGTTTCAGAATTCTGAGACGCTAGAGCCAGTTCGCGTCTCAATGTCAAGAAAGTTCCTTCCTTATGAGAAAGAATAGTGAGATCTTTGTTTACTTTATCTAAATCTCCAGCGATGCTCTTTTGCAGTTCCGAAAGACCGTGGAGATCGGCGTCGATCTTGAAAAGCAAAGCCAAAGAATCTTGATATACCCGAACTGTTATAAGGGGCGGATCGCCGGGGGACACTCGATCTTCGCGAGGACTGCCGATCCTATTCTTCGGAGAACCAAGTGCGTCTACGAGCTCAGAGACGAAAGGATTCTGGGCCACCTGCCGCAATCGACGCAGATGATCAGACACGGCGACCCTCTGTCCTTCCTTCTCCGCGATGGAGGCTCTGGCCGTCGATAAAGCCGCGGACAGGTCCGCCGCACGTTTCAGAAGGAGCGATCGTTGCTCGTCCGCCGCGTAAAGGCCCTGAGAGGACGAGAACGAGTCCAGCTCCCGCGAAACTCTTTGCACCTCCTCATCGAATTTCTTCTTCTGCGCTGCGAAGAAGTCTGCCGCGCCTGGCACTTGGTTCAACTCTATCTGGCGGTCGACGAAAGCTCGAGAAACGGCGTCGGCCATCTCGACGGCCAATTGCGGATTTGTGCTGCGGAAGGAGACGCGGATAAAATTTGTATTCGGCTCGACTCTGACAAACAATGATCTGCTTACAAAGGCGGTGGCGACATCAATTGGCTGTATTTTTGTAAAATCACCGATCGGCTTCTGATTGAAAAATTCTCTCAATTTTGCGCCAAGCCCGGATAGAAATGCCTCATTGCTCCCGAATCGCTCAATTCCAACCTTTTCGATTGCGGCGCGAATGACGGGCTGGCTATCAGCGATGCGAGCCTGAGAATTCGCCCATTCCGCGCTCCTGAAAGGCGCATCATCGGGGCGATTGATATCAGGTTGGCCCACGAGCAGAGTCGCAGACGCCTCAAAAACAGGTATTTTTAGTAAATATGCCGCAACAACTAATAATATTGAACCGGTAAAAATTGTTATTACCACTAATTTGCGACGCAATACTAGCCTTGAAATATATCTTAAGTTCATTACTTGCGGAGAGTGAGCTGTCATCATGATCGTCCCGATAGGGTTTGTCGGTATAAATAAGCGTGTAATATCCGAATGAGGCAAATTTTTCTAAATATTCAAAATACAAATACCGGTTAGATTTAAGGAATAAACTTTCTCGTGCCAACTCAAGAACAACGGATAAATATTTAATGAGATACGATCAGTGATAGATTGATTTCGTGACATTAGAGAGATCCCTGCACGTTGTCTTCATCGGAAGCAGGTTGAGTGTTTCGGTAATACCCCAATCATGCCAGGGAGATCACAGTACACGATGGATCATTCAGGCCTGACATTAAGGTGTATGGGTATGTCTGTCACTGATGGACATTCTAAGGAAATGCCGTGAGACGGTAAAATGTAATTTTTCGATTCGACGCCACTCCATCTGATCATAATAGAAATAATTATGATTGCACTATTAGATAATTATGTATAATATAGCTCAAACTTGTGTCGAAGATGTCTATCCTATTTCGGTAGGGGGCATCCAGGCGTAAGCCCTTGTAGGGAGCCAAGACGGCGTCAACCGACGTGGCTCACGGGTGTGGCGAGGGTTCGGGCCTTGCAAGCGCGACGAAGGCGGGGAGGTCGCCTCCAGGCTCCACTCCCGAGTCATCAGCACCGCGCCGGATCGGCAGTTCCGTGAGCAAGCCAAACGACAGCGTGATCCATGGTCGATGTGGTGCGGGCAGGGGGACGTGCAACAGGCCGAGCCGAAGCGTTCAGGCTCTTCCGTCCAGGCTCGAAGGAGGTGCTCACAGGGTGTGAGACCGGGCAGGATCGACAGCCGGTGGGCCTATGACCTCCTCAAGGGCGCAGTTCATCCGCCCGACTTGACCGCTGGTCCTCTTCGTTGGGCCCGGTAGGCGACGCGCGATGCCGTCCTCATGGCGGGCACGATCAATCATGAGGCTGATAGAGTTGGACGGAAAGGCGCCCTTACTCCGAAATATGGACATAGCGGCGAATGTTGAGTGATTGACGATTAATTCTCTTATAGTAATTTATTGAACCAGCAGATAAGGATGTCACAAGACAGTAATTTTCGGAGTTTCAGTTGACGATGTCCCCTGTCACAAAAAATCCTCCAGACATTGACCAGAAAAAAACCGTATTTTTGATCGTGTCCCATTCCCGTGCCGGTGGAGTGCAAGAGGTTTGGGCTTCTCTAGCTGAAAATATGCATGAAAGTGGCTTCGACGTTCGTCTCATCGCTCTTTATCGTCCTGCCGGCGCGATTCTGCAAGCTGACGGAAATTTGAAGTGGCAATATTTCGTAGAATGTCGCTCTCTGACACCTCTTCGGATGGCGGTTTGCGCACTCAGACTGAGCCGTTACATCAGAGTTCACAAACCCAAATGCGTTCTGACGGCCATGCCTTTTGCCAATTGCTTTGTAGCATGTATTAGTCTATTTTCGTCTCGGCGCGTGCGAATTGCCTTGTCCCATCATACGCCCATCAATACGTACGGCAAACTTTCTAAAATATTTAATATTGTCGCGGGATTTCTGCCGAACGTAAAATCTATCGTATGTGTTTCAAGCGCGGTTGCATCGTCTGCACGACAAAAATCAGACTTTTATAATGCAAAGCTGCGTATCATTAAAAATTCAGTCGCGCCCAGCGTGGAGCGCATGATTAAAGCGCGTGCTGGACACGCAAGTATAAACCTAAAATTGAGAAAGATCGTCGCGATCGGCCGATTGTCACCAGAAAAAAATCATTCCATACTTATCGATGCGGTGTCAATAGCAGAAAATATAGACCTTCATATCGGTGGCGATGGGCCGGAGCGTGATAATTTGATCGCTCAAGCTAAGAAATTGGGTGTCGAACATAGAGTTCATTTCCTGGGGCATCTCGACCGGGTTTCAGTGATCGACGTCCTTGCGGGCGGAGGAATTTTCGCTCAACCTAGTTTATTTGAAGGTCATAGCTTGGCACTCATTGAGGCTGCGCTGGCTGGGTTGCCACTGCTTGTTTCAAATGTTCCTGCGCAAATCGAAGGTGTGACCGATCGGCATGGGTGCGTCTGTGGCATAATTATAGATCCGCGCAGCGCAAAATCATGGGCAGAGGCCTTCTCACGGTTGGTCGATTGTGATGATGAATACAATCATTGGAGTAGGCGAGCGCTCAAATTATCTCAGGATGTTTCTTTTGCGGACATGGCTGAAGAATATATAAAACTGATCAAATAAAGATTAACAAATATCGATTGCCGTGAAATCTTTAATCTTGCAGGCAACCCGCGTTGGCGTCCGGCTGACGCTGCTCCGGATCATGGTGATCTGAGGGCTGTGCTCGGTCGCCCTCGCATCCATGACGGCGCCCTCGCACTATGACTTCCTGAGAACGCTGCTGGGTGCGGCCGAGGCCGGCTTCTTCCCCGGCATGCTCTCCTACATCACGACCTGGATCCCGGCGAGCCGGCGCGGCCGGTTCACGGCCTATTTCATGTCGGCGATCGCCATTTCGGGCATCCTGAGCGGGCCTCTGGCCGGCCTCACCATGCACGCGATGGAAGGCCTCCTCGGCCTGAAAGGCTGGCAATGGCTGTTCCTCGTCGGAGGGCTGCCGTCGGCCGCCATGGGAGTGGTCGCCTACTATGCCCTTCCGGACAGCCCGAGAACGGCCCGGTGGCTCACGCCGCGGGAGATGACGATCATCACGGCCGAAATCGGGGGTGAGCGGAAGGCGAAGTGACGGACGTGTTCGAGCTCGGCCTGATGAAGGCCATCCCGTCGATCGTCGGCGTGATCGCCCAGTAGCTCAAGGCGCGCCACTCGGACCGCACCCAGGAACGGCGCTGGCACGCCGCCATCCCGGCCCTGTTCTGCGCCCTCGACTGGCTGCTGCTCCCCTTCACCATGGACGATGCCTGGCTGTCGCTCGCCATCCTGTCGATGATGGCCGGGTTCCTCGGCGCGACGGGCGTCTACCGGGCCGTGGAGGCGCGATGGGGCGTGAGGGGCGTCGTCAGCTGAGCGCCGTCATCGGCTACTACACGATCGTCTCGATGATTCTCAACGCGCACCAGCTGCCCCTTCCCGAAAGCGCGACGGGCCTGCCGCCCGTGGACTACCACTGCCTGGCTAGAACAGGTACGGAATCGCCGGCCTGGGACGACGGACTGAAATGGCGCAGTATGTGCAACTGTGGATTGACGTGACTCTGAAGGTTTTCTTTTACAATCTGTACTCTTCCTGGCAGAAGAACACGACCGAGACAATCAGCGAGCTCCTGTGGCGATATTTCCGAGAGAGATGGCTTGGCGGTGTCGACGACGGCGGACGCTCGCCACCATGGTGGCGGCTGCCTGCGGCAGGGCTTGCGGGAGTCCCGCATGGTGGAGGTGCCCAGAGCCTCTCGACCTGACGACGCGATCCCTTCCCGGTCGTGGCATGGCCGCGGACTGAAAATAATTAGTAATTCCGGCAGCAATTTATTATATATTATCCCGGCCGCGGAGTAGAGAGTATGGGCAGAGAAGAAGTTTTTGCTGTATTTCGTTCCTTGCTCAATCGTGAGCCGGAGAACGAAGAAACTGTAAGATCGTTCTCCGGTTTGAGAGATTTCGAATCGCTGATCGGCACCGTCATGAATTCTGGCGAGTTTCGGCGCAAAACCCGCATCGACGATTTCGTCCGAAATGCTGTCGATGAACAGTTAATGCCCTGGAGCGGCTATCAAATCGCGTCAGATAATTATCGGCAAGCATTGGATTTTGAGAATATCAATTCGCCATCGACATTTGTCTATGAAATTGCTGGTAGTAACGTCCGGATAGTGCCGAAGTCGGGACAGGTTCCTGCTGTGTTTACGCTCAGGGCCGGGCAGTTCGAAAGCCTCTTTCGCGACATGCTGCTAGCTCGCCCCTATCCCGGCGACATATTGTTCGCGATCGATGTCAATGATGAGGCCCATGAGCGGGCGCCGTATCCCATTTTCAGTTTTCAAAAGCAATTTGGGAACAAAAACATCCTGCTGCCGGACTTCGAGTTCGTGACGACCAATTATCTTGATGATATCGTTCGTGACGGCGCGCCCTACGAAGACAAAGTCGACAGGGCCTCTTTTGCCGGATCGACGACAGGAAAAAACCTGATCACGCTATCTGATGTTCATGGCGAAACAATCCCGCGGATCCGGGCGGCGAAATACTTCCGTGGCCGCGGCGACGTCGATTTCAGATTGCCTTCGCTCGTGCAATGCACACCGGAGGCGGAACAAGCCTTGAGGGAGGACGGGTTCGGTCACGGCCTCATGGGGTGGGAGGAAGCGTATACATCAAAATTCATCATCTCCATGGACGGGAATGGCGCCACCTGCTCCCGTCCAGCGATTGTCATGCGCAGCAAATCGGTTTTGTTTAAATATAATTCCAATAATATTCTATTTTGGTCTAACCAGGCAAAACCATGGACTCACTACATCCCGATACAAAACGATGATGATGTGATTCAGGCTATCGAATTGGAGAAGAGAGAAAAAAACCGCTTTCGCTACGTCGCCGCAGCGAGCACCACGTTCGCCGAGGAGCTGCTTGGAAAGGATGCCATCCTGCAATACGCCAGCGAGCTGCTGCGAGGGTTCCGCCGGCTTGTCGCGGGCTGAGGCTGCCTCTGGAGCGTCTATGCGGTCCGACCGGTACGTGACGCTCTCGACCGCGCCGGTGGCACGGCTGTGGTCAATAGTCGTCAGTGTGGCCGGCTGGGCGCGGCATGACGATCCGGACGGTGTCGGATCGCGTCCGGACCACCGGCGACCGGTTGGCCGCGACGGACGCGCAGGACAGGTGGTCATGCCGATCGTCCGTTGCCGTCGCGACCATCCGTGCTAGTTCGATCCCCTGTGTGTGACCCCCCGTTCACGTCCATCGTTCCTCCGCCCCTGCCAATGAGCCGCGCCCATCACGCTCCCTCATCACGACCTCGGCTTGGCGCAAATCCGGCACTTTCGTAGACGATCGTCGGGCTGCCCTGCGGAGGCGGACAACGCCGCTGCACCTCGTTGCCGGCGGCGGCCGAAAGTGGCCGCATCGGTGACGGTGGATGCGGAATGAGCGTATCTTGCGTCCGCAAACATAACGCCGTCCGTTCGGATGGCTCTCAGGCGAGGAGATTTCTCATGAATTTCTATGATCGAGTTCAGGGAATATACTATACTGAAGTGCTTCGGCGGCTGAACGATGTTCTTTCTCCAACGAATTACGTTGAGATTGGTTCGCGAACAGGGGGATCTTTGGAGATATTTGGGTGCAATTCGGTAGCGATTGACCCGACATTTTCGATTTCAACCAATGTTATCGGAAAAAAGCCGACTTGCCATTTTTTTCAGATGACGAGCGACAAATTTTTCGAAAAATATAGCTTGAACGCCTTACTCGGGGGACCGGTGGATTTCGCATTCCTCGACGGGATGCATCTTGCGGAGTTCCTGCTGCGCGATTTCATGAATATTGAGCGGCAGGCTAAAGCAAATTCCATCATTGCAATTCACGATTGCTTGCCGGGGGAGTACAATATCTCAGCGAGGCAAGAGGGGAGCGAGAGTCAGAGATCGGCAACTCATCCAGAGTGGTGGACAGGCGATGTTTGGAAAATAATCCCCATACTTCAGAAATATCGTCCAGATCTTCACATCATTCCTGTCGACGCTGCACCGACCGGCCTGATTTTGATTACAAATCTCAACCCGGAAAATACGACCCTTAAGACTCATTACAGCGAAATTACGCGAAATATTGTTTCAAAATATAAAGAAGAAGAATTCATCGAATTTTGGCGAAGTATCTCTGTTGTTAGTGCCAACAAGCTGGTCAGCATGGAAGATATATATGAATATTTCTGGCTTTAGCTGTTGATTTTCAGGTGATCGCTAAGGGGTAGAGGCCGCGATACCATCTTGACCGTGACGATGGTACCTGGGGCCAAGCCTCTACGGTGGCGGGCGACATCGCCCATGCGATCACGGCGAGCACCGACTCGACGCTCCATCGCCTGCAGCTCTGGCTGCAGGCGATGGTCACGCCGGCCGAACACGTCATGCGCCGCGGCCCCTGGCCGGTCCGCGCCGGGGCTGAAGCGGCAGCCGTCCGAGAAGCGGGCCGGCCACATGCCAGGATCGGCACGGCCTCGCGGATGCCACCTTTCCGGACGATCCGGCGGTGGGGGTCCTCCTCCGTCATCGACCAATCAGGCTCCCCCACGATGCCCCGCTGGCCTCATCATCTCCCCATCTGCGTCCTGCTCGCGATTTTCCTTGCGTCGGATCATGCCCTCGCCCTCGAGGCACCCAGCCGCGACCCGGGCCCACCGGGCGACGCCTCGGGGCGAGGCCTCGCGCCGGCCCCTGCGGGCTCCCGGCCCGACGCAGCCGTCGAGCGGCCGGACGATGCGGTGGACGCGATGGCGTTCATCCCGCAGGGCCTGCGCGCGGGCGTGCGCGACCGGACCGGGACCGGCGACCTGACGCCCTATCTGCGGGCCGCCTTCGCGAGCGGCAGGAACGTGCATTTTCCCGCCGGCCGCTATCCGGTCTGCGACGGCCTCACGCTCGCATCGGGCCAGAGGGCGGTGGGGGAGGGGGTGACTTCCTCGGTGCTGTGGGCCGGGCCGTGCTTCAACCTTGCCGCACCCGCCGTCGTGACGGTCGCGCCCGGCGATTCGTCGGGCTGGGACGGGATCGGGATCGGCTTCGACCAGGCGGCGGCGACGAGCCGGGCCACGCTCCGGCGCTACCCTTGGGCCCTCGACATCCGTGCGGCCACCCGCTTCAAGATCGGCCGCATCCGCGTCTCGGCCGCCTATGACGGCATCCGCGGCGACGGCAATTGCGGCGGCCTCGATGCGGGGCTCCTCGAGATCGGCGCGTTCAACCGGGGGCTCCTCCTCGACGGGCCGCAGGACTTCACCCATATCGGCGTGCTGCACGCCTGGCCGTTCGATGTCGCCGCCTCGCCGGCCCTGATGGCGATCTACCTCGACGGGGCGACGGTGGCGGCCGAGTTCGGCCGCGTCGACGGTCTCGACATCCGCAGCCTCGACACCTTCGGCGCCGCGGTCGTCGGCAACCCGAACGGCAATGCCGGCGCGGCGCGCCAGGTCGCGATGATGCAGCTCGACGGCGACGGGGCGACCTTCGCGAACGCCGCCGGCGACTGGCAGATCGGCCTCCTGTCGAGCACCAAGTCCGGACGCCCGACCGCTCCCGCCGTCTCCTCGGCGGGCGGGACGGTGCTGGTCGGCTCGGCGCGCTTGTGGGGCGCCACCCGCGCGCCGTACCTGAAGGTGACGGGCGGCAGCGTGATCGTGTCCGGCGGCTCGTTCGAGCAGCTCGCCGACCAGCCGGCCGCCGAGGTCGCCGGCGGCACGCTCGTCGTGACCGCCACCTCGCTCCGGCCGCATGTCGGCTCCGCCGGCCCGGCGCGCAGCCGGCCGTTCCTCGCTCAAGGCGGCCAGGGCACCCTGATCGCGACCAACAACGCCGCCCTGCTCCCGGCCTCCGGCGGCGGCGGCCCGCTCGTCGGGATCGGGACCGATCACGCCCGCAACGTCGTCACCGGCAACGTCATGGCCGGCTGGGGCCTCGCGCTGCCGCCGGGCGCCGGGCTCGGATCCTACGGCGACAACGCCGCGCCGGCGCAGGCCACCGTGTCCGGCGTCGTGGTCGGGCGCGAAACCGTGAGGCGCATCGCGGGCCGGTTCGACGGCTCCGGCCGGGCGACCCTGCCGCACGGGCTCGGCGACGCCGACCGCATCGTCGGGGTGACGGCGATCGTGACCGGTCGCGACGGCGCGCGCAGCCTCGAGACCGATCCGCCCAGCTGGGACGACAGGGCCGTCACCGTGACGGGCCCGGCGGCCCGGCTCGCCCACCGGCCGGTCGAGGTCGTCCTGCGCTCGCGCTGAATCCCCGCCGGACGGATCGTCCGATCCGATGCCGTCCAGACAAGGCGCAGACACGATCCGTCATGATCGATCGATCATCGGAGGCGGCCGCAGCGGCGACGCGCCCGGCGCGCCGTCATCCACGATGGCTGCGCACATGTCTGTCGCGTGACGGAGGACAGGTCCGGACAAGGTGTGGACGCTCACGGCCAATCCCGCATCCCGCGAGCATTGATCGCCCGATCGATATAATCCCACAGCCAAATGGACTAGGCCGTTCGGGCCGGCCGTAGGGAAATCGCGTGCCGGGATGCGGCGTGCCAGCGGCATATCTGCCCTGTCGCTCAGGCATGCGCCGGCGGCCTCGGCTCTCGCATTCTGCTGTGCTTTCGGTGCCGCATCCATATCTATCTCAGTATTTAGGTATATCTATGAAATAAATAACATGAAAAACTTTGTGAAAATCAACAAAGACCTGGACATGTCTTTGATCTGAAACGTAATCTGCAAGCTTGTCAGCGGGTTGCCGGCCATCGTCGGCGCCACGTTCTGGCACATCGGGAGGACGCGGATGGCACTGACGGCTGTTTCGCCGGAGAGCGGCAACGAATTCGTTGATTCGTTCATCAATAACGGTCGGCACTACGTCAATGGCGAGGGCGTGACGGGCCCGTTCGTCATAAACTACTATTTCGGTGAGCTGGCTGGCACCGAAATCGATGGTCGTAACTACGGATATACGTGGCGGCCGATTGAGAAGGCGGCTTACCGCTCGGCGGTGCAAGGCTGGGAGCACGTCGCCAACGTCACGTTCAACGAGGTCTCGGCCCAGACCGATGCCCTGTTCGTCGAGCGCCTGGAGAACCAGGCGACCGCCGGCGGCACGGTCTCGGCCTCGCACAGCCTGCCGAGCGCCAACGCGAGCGCGCAGAGCCTCGGCACCTACAATTTCGAGGCGGTCAACATCCGTCAGTGGACGCCGGACACGCTGGAGCCCGGCGGCAACTTCTATCGCACCTTCATCCACGAGACCGGGCACGGCCTCGGCCTGAAGCATCCGCACGATTCCGGCTCGGGCGCATTCTCGCCGAACTACTTCCCGGGCATCGACCCGACCGACACCTCGGCGGAGCGCCAGCGCAGCCTCGGCGTGCTCGAGCTCAACCACATGTTCGGCTCGGTCATGTCGTACCTGCACGGCTACGAGTTCGACGACCAGGGCCGCATCGACCTCCAGCCGACCCGTCAGCGCCCGGTCGCCGAAGACTACTTCCTCGAGCACGGCTTCGCCGCCACGCCGATGGCCTACGACATCGCGGCGATCCAGTACCTCTACGGCGCCAACACCACCTACGCCAACGGCGACAACGTCTACGTCCTTCCCGACAGCAACGACCCGGCGCCGTTCGTACGCGGCGAGCCCAACGAGGCCGGGGTTCCCGAGTCGATCGTCTACCAGCCCGACACCGCGTTCTGGTCCTGCATCTGGGATACCGGCGGCACCGACGAGATGCGCTATGACGGCAACCGCAACGCGATCCTCGACCTGACCGCGGCGACGCTCGACCAGAGCGCGACCGGCTACGGCGTCCTGAGCTACGCGGCCTTCATCGGCGGCGGCTACACCATCGCCAACGGCGTGGTGATCGAGAACGCCACCGGCGGCGAGGGCAACGACCTCATCACCGGCAACGCGGTCGCCAACCTGCTGGTGGGCCGGGGCGGCAACGACACGCTCGTCGGCGGCGCGGGCGCCGACAGGCTGTCGGGCGGGGCCGGGGCCGACGTGTACCGGGGCACGGCCGCCGATCTCGACGGCGACACCATCCTGGAATTCGACAAGGCCGACACGGTCGAGGTTCAGGGCCTGGTGACGGCGGCGAGCCTCGAGGGCGAGAGCCTGAGCTTCGTCGTCGACGGCGTGACCCGCCGGATGACGATCAACGGGGCGAATGCGGTGCCGGTCTCGGTCACCGCCAAGGCGGACGGCGTCTCGACGATCCGCTTCTCGTCGGACGCCGCGTCCTTCGGCGACGTCGAGCGCGACCTCTCGGGAGCCGGCGGGCAGACCTATGCCGCCTACGACGCGCTGTTCGGCCGTGACGCGACGGGCCTCGAACTCGAGCGCGGCGCCGCCGCCATCGGCGGCGGGACCTCGCTCGCGGCGCTGGCGACCACGCTCCTCGCCTCGCCGGAGGGCCAGGCGCTCTACGGATCGCTCGACAACGCCGCCTTCGTAAACCAGCTCTACCAGACCGGGCTCGGCCGGACGGCCGATCCGGAGGGGGCCGCGGGCTGGGTCGCGTTCCTGAATGGCGGCGGCTCGCGCGGCGACGTGGTCGCGGGCTTCGCGGTCTCGGCCGAGAATGCCGCGCAGCTGGCGCCGGAACTCGCCGTCGGGGTGTTCGTGCCGGATGCGGACGCCGCCGCGGTGGCGCGGCTCTATCACGGGCTGCTCGGCCGGGCGCCGGACGCGGTGGGCCTGGCGAGCTGGACCGACTACGTCGAGGGCGGCGGGTCGCTCACCAGCGTCGCCGATGCGTTCCTGATCTCGGGCGAGTACCAGGCGCGGTCGCCGGGCCTGAACGACTCCGCCTTCGTCGACGCGCTCTACACCGACGCCCTCGGCCGCGCCCCCGACACCGCGGGCGCGGTGGGCTGGAACCTCGCCCTTGCCGGCGGGGCCTCACGCGCCGACGTGGCGATCGGCATCGCCGAGAGCCCGGAGGCAGCCCTGCACCTCGCCGGTGCGATCGAACAGTCCTACACCCTGGCGAGCTGACCTGAAGGCCGACGGCCGGGCGGGAGACCGCCCGGCCGTCACTGGTCCGCGGCAAGCCGGCTCAGAGCCGCGCGGACCTCCGCGATCACCGCGTCCCAGGCGCCCGGCTCCGGCTGCCGGAAGATGCGCATCGACGGGTACCAGGGCGTCGTCGTCCCGGTGCCGCCCCAGCGCCAGCAGGTGTCGAACCGGTTGAGCAGCCAGGCCGGGCGGCCGAGGGCCCCGGCGAGATGGAGCACGGCGGTGTCGACGCCGACGACGAGGTCGAGGCCGGCGACGAGGGCGGCGGTGTCGGCGAGGTCGGCCAGGTCGGGCGCCGCGTCGAGCATCGCGAAGCCCGCTTCCCGGATCTGCCCGGCCGACGGACCGAGCTGCAGCGACACGAGGCGCAGGCCCGGCACCGTGGCGAGGGGCGCGAGACGCGCCAGGGAGAGCGAGCGGCGGGCATCCGCCGCCATCGCCGGATCGCCCGCCCAGACGAGACCGACCCGCAAGCCCCCGGCTCCGTCGAGGCGCCGGCGCCAGGCCTCGGCCTTCGCCGGATCGGCCTGGAGGTAGGGAGTGGACGGGATCGTCGTCTCGGTGATGCCGAGATGCGCGGGCAGGCTCATCAGCGGCAGGGCGACGTCGTCGCCCGTCCCATCCGCATCGGGAGCGACCACCTCGACGTCCCGGGCGAGGTCCGAGCCGCGCAGGAGCCCGGCCAGGGGCGCCGGCGCCGCGAGCCGGATCCGGGCCGCGCCCGAGACCAGGGGGACGAAGCGGCAGAACTGGATCGTGTCGCCCAGGCCCTGCTCGGCGTAGAGCAGGATCCGGCGCCCGGACAGGGGCTCGCCGCGCCAGGGCGGGCAGGCGAGGCGCCGCCGGCGGCCGCGCCAGGCGCTCGCCGCCCAGCGCGCCTCGTGCCGCCGCCAGCCCTCGGCGTGGCGGCCGGCCTGGAGCAGCACGAAGCCGAGATGGACCGCCGCATCCGCATCGTGCGGCCTCAGCGCCAGCGCCGCCCGCAGAATCGCCTCCGCCTCGTCGAGCCGGCCGCGGTTGCGCAGCACGTCGCCGAGGGAGGAGAGCGCCTCGACGTAATCCGGGCGCAGGAGCAGGGCCTCGCGCAGGGCCGTCTCTGCCGCCGCGAACCGGCCGAGGAGCGCGCAGGCGATGCCGATGCCGAGATGGGCCTCCGGCGCGCGGGGTGCGGCATCCCGTGCGAGCGCGTAGGCCGCGAGGGCCGCCTCGTGGGAGCCGCCGGCGACGCGTAGGCTCCCGAGTTCGAGGGCGGCGGCCGCGTCGGCCGGATCGAGCCGCAGCGCCTCTTCGAGGCTCCTCGCCGCCTCCTCGCGCGCGCCGAGGCCGGAGAGTGCGAGGCCGAGCCCGCGATGGGCTGCCGGCGCGGCGGGGGCTGCCGCGATCGCCGCGCGAAAGCACGCGACGGCCGGCGCGAACCGGCCCGTGCCGGTGAGGAGTCCGCCGAGGCCGAGGAGGGCCGAGATCTCGCCCGGTGCGAGGGCGAGGGCGTCGCGGTAGCTGCGCTCGGCGGCCCGCTCGCGCCCGCAGGCCTGCAGGGCGGCGGCGAGCCGCGCATGAGTCCGGGCATCCCCAGTCCGGGCATCCCCAGGCTGCAGCCGGACGGCCTCGCGCAGCGCGCGCGCCGCCTCGTCCGGGCGGGCGAGCCGGAGCAGCAGCCCACCGAGCTCGGCATGAAGCGGCGCGGCGAGGGGTTTCTGGGCGATGGCCGCGCGCAGCAGGGGCTCGGCCTCGCCGAGGCGGCCAGTGGCCACCAGGGTGCCGGCGAGGGCCGCGCTCGCCCGGCCATCGCCGGGCGCGAGGGCCAGGGCGGCGCGAAAGCAGCCTTCGGCCTCGCCCGGCCGACCGGCCCGCACGAGGTCGGCGCCGCGCCGCAGCCAGGCCTCGGCCTCCTCCGTCCCGGTCACGCCGGCCCCGTCCGGCCGGCGAGCCGCCCGAGCGTCGCCGTCGTGGAGAACCCGTCGAGGAGCGGCACCAGCACGACCTCGCCGCCGCGGGCGCGCACGAGGTCGCCGCCGACGACGGCCTCCAGGCGGTAATCGGCGCCCTTGACCAGGATGTCGGGGCGGATCGCCTCGACCACGGCGAGCGGCGTGTCCTCGGAGAACGGCACGACGGCATCGACCCCCGCGAGGCCGGCGAGGAGGCGCGCCCGGTCGCCGATGGGCTGGACCGGCCGCGACGGGCCCTTGAGGCGGCGCACCGACGCGTCGTCGTTCACCGCCACGATCAGCCGGTCGCCCCGCGCCCGCGCCTGCGCGACGAGGTGCAGATGGCCGGGATGCAGGAGATCGAAGCAGCCATTGGTGAGGACGACCCGTGCGCCCTGTCCGCGCCAATCCTCCGCCGCGGCGGCGGCCTCGGTGAGGGTCATCACCTGCCCGCCCGCGGCAGGCGGCGGGGCGAGCGCCAGCCGGAGAGCGTCCGCTCCCACCGCCGTCGTCCCGACCCGCGCGACCGCGAGGCCCGCCGCCCGGTTGGCGAGGCGCGCCGCCGCGACGAGGTCGTCGCCTCCGGCGAGCGCCAGCACGGCCACCACCGTGTCGCCGGCGCCCGACACGTCGTAGACCTCCCGGGCCTCGGTCGGCAGATGCGTCGCGCGGCCGGATCGGTCGAGCACGGTCATGCCCGCCGCGCCGCGGGTCAGGACGACCGCCGCCCCGCCGGTCAGCCGCCCGAGCGCCCGCGCCGCCGCCTCCACCTCGGCGTCGCTGCCGACGGCAAGACCCGTGACGGCGGCGGCCTCGGCGGCGTTCGGGGTGATCAGGTCGACGCCGGCATAGAGCGCCAGGGTCGCGGGCTTGGGATCGGCGACGACCATGGCGCCGCGGCGGCGGGCGAGGGCACAGGCCTCGCGGATCACCGCGGGGCTCAGCACGCCCTTGGCGTAGTCGCTGAGCACCAGGGCGTCGGCCCGCGCCAGGGCGGTGCCGAGCCGCCCGAGGAGCGCGGCGGCGACCGTCTCCGGCATGGGATGCACGTCTTCGGCATCGACGCGCAGGAGGTGCTGGGCGCCGGCGACGAAGCGGGTCTTCTCGGTGGTGCGGCGCCCGCGATCGACCACCAGGGCGCAATCCGGCCCGATCTCGCGCGCCGCGCGCTCGGCGAGCAGGCGCCCGGCCGCGTCGTCGCCGACGACGCTCACCAGCACCGCCCGGCCGCCGAGGCTCGCGGCGTTGCGCGCCACGTTGGCGGCGCCACCCAGGGCCGAGACGGTCCGGCGCAGGGCGAGCACCGGCACCGGCGCTTCCGGCGAGAGCCGCGCGACCTCGCCGCCGACGAGGTGATCGAGCATCGCGTCGCCGAGCACCACGACGCGTCGGCCGGCCAGGCGACCGAGCAGCCCGGCGAGTCCGCCTCCGGATTGGTCGGTCACGCGCATCTCCCCACGTCGCTGCCTGCGTGCCGGCGCTCCCGCCAGAGCCGCGTCACCGTCCTGGCGGCGTCCAGGAAGGACGGCACGACGAGGTCGCCGGCGCGCGCGGCCTCGCCCGTCCCGGACACGAGGATGCCGGTGCCGCCGACCCGGGTCGCGAGGTCGACATCCGATGCCTTGTCGCCGATGACGAAGCAGCCCGCCGCCGCGCAGGCTTGGTCGCGGCAGGCGGCCTCGACCAGGCCGGGGGCCGGCTTGCGGCAGAGGCAGCCCTCCTGCGGCCCATGCGGGCAGACGTACCAGCCGTCGAGATGCAGCCCCTTGCGGGCGAGCTGCCGGTCGATCGCGGCATGGACCGCCGCGACGGCATCCCGCGTGAAGTAGCCCCGCGCGATGCCGGACTGGTTCGTGACCACGACGAGGCGGGCGGAGGCCCCGCGCAGGTGCCGCAGCCCCTCGACCACGCCGTCCTCGAGCCTCACCCCCGCCGGATCCCCGAGATAATGCCGCTCGACGATCAGGGTGCCGTCCCGGTCCAGGAAGACGAGCGGGCCCGACGCGGGCGGATCCGCCTCAGCGCGCGCGGTCATCGTCGAGCTCCTGCGCGATCACCTCGCAGAGGATGTGCCCGAGGAGCAGGTGGACCTCCTGGATGCGGGGCGTCTCGCAGCTCGGAACCGCCACGACGACGTCGCACAGGGCGCGAAGCTCCGTCCCGGCCTCGCCCGTGAAGCCGATGGTCGCGAGGCCGGCCCGCCGGGCCGTGCGCAGGCCGGCGATCACGTTCGGGCTGCGGCCGGAGGTGGTGAGACCGACGGCGACGTCGCCCGGCCGCCCGAGCGCCTCGATCTGACGGGCGAAGATCTCGTCGAAGCCGAGGTCGTTGCCGGCCGCGGTCAGCGCCGAGGCATCGGTGGTCAGCGCCAGGGCGGCGATCCCGCCCCGGCGCCGGCCGAACCCGATCGTGAGCTCGCTCGCGATGTGCTGGGCATCCGCGGCGCTGCCGCCATTGCCGAACAGCAGGAGCTTGCCGCCGCCGCGCAAGGCCCGCAGGCAGGCGGCGGTGACGGCCGCCATCGGGGAGCCGAGGAGTTGCGCGGATCGCGTCGCGACGGCGAGATGGGCCGCGAAGCCGGATTCGAAAGGGGTCTCGGGGGAAGGGGGGTGGATCGTCGGCATCCCTGGCCTGCTCGGGGCCCCCGCGGTGATCGTTCGATGGAGGTCGTCCGATCGTGGGCGGCTGTTCGATCTCGGCAGTTTGTCAGATCTTGGAGGCCCGCGCGAGCCTCGCCCGGGATCGCCGGGACGCCTTCCGGGCAGGATCCGGCCGGAACGATGCCGCGCCAGTACCGGCTCGCCTTGACGCACAAGGCCGGTTAACACCCGGGATGGCAATGTCGCAGCCATGGACGCGCGTGCGGTCCGTCGGGCGGGGCCTTCCGGCACGAGAGATGACTGATTTTCGAAATCCGCGCCATGATCCGCGTCACGACCCGCACCGAGACCTGCCTCAAGACCCGTCCCGGGATCCGCTCACGATTCGACCCGGCTTTCGCACCGCGTCCGGGGGCGTGCTGCACGTCGCCGTCGCGGACGGCTTCGGCTCGGTCCTGATCGAGGTCGTCCACGGTGCGGGCGAGAGCGTCGAGGTCGACCTGCCCGAGGCCGCGCGCTCCCGGCTCGATGCCGGTGCCGGCGCGCCGGGCGGTCCGCTCAAGGCGAGCTTCCTTCTCAGCGGGCCGAAAGCGGACGGCGGCACGGTCCCGTTGATCCTCGGGGACGCGTCCGGCCGCCGCGAGCGCTTCCTCGTCGCGCCGACGCTCCTCGCCAAGCCGCGCTTCGACGCCGCGCTGGCCGAGCTGTTCTGGCGGGCGACCGAGACCAGCCTCGACGCCGCCGCCGGCCTGGTGCGGGCCGACAAGACGGGCGGCCTCCGGCGCCGGGGCGCCGGCGCCCCGGACCCGTCCGGCAAGGCGCGGCCCGGCTCCGTCGGCACCCTCGTCTGCGGCGGCGACACGCCGTTCCGCGAGGCCTCGCGCATCGCCGCCGGGGCGGCGCTCGCCCGCGGCGATGTCGCGCTCCTGGGCGACCTTCACGTCGGAGACGGCCGGCCGCCGGAGCGGGGCGAGGCCGCCTGCACCTCGATCTACGAGCTGGAGGGGACGTTCCTGTCCGCGCACGACGTCGTGCTGCTGTTGCCCGCCGGCGCGCTCCTCGCCCCGGCCGCCGACGGGCTTCTCGGCGAGATCCTGGAGCATTTCGAGCCCGGCACGGTGGTGCAGATCCGTACCGGCGGGGAGGCCCGCCGCCTCGACGCCCTCGCCCTCATGGACGGCCCCGCGATGCGCCCGCGCGACTTCCCGCTCACCGCCTTCTACCCGGTCCTCGCGCGTGCCGCGGATATCCGCACGGTGCTGGCAGGCCGGCGCTGCTACGCCTCCGCCCTCGGGCTCGTCTTCGACCTGTTCCGGAGCTTCGAGGTGCTGGAGACCCCCGCCGAGGCCGCGGACGGGATCGTGCAGATCGCCCCGCCTCCCGTCCCGCTCCATGCGCGCGAGGCGATCGCCCTGGTGCGCGACTGCCTCGAGGCGATCGTCCCGGCCGGCCGGAAGGCGACGGCATGACCGATCTGCGCATCGCCATCCTGGCCCATGCCCACCCGGCCTTCAGCAAGGGGGGCGGCGAGATCCTGGCGCAGCGCTCGTTCGCGCAGCTGCGCGAGCGCTTCGGCCGGGCGACCTTGCTCGCCGCCCTGCCTCGCCACGTGCCGGCCGCCGTCTCGCTGTTCTCCCGGGACGAGAGGATCGTTCCCTACGACCGCGACGAGTTCCTCCTCAACGCGCAGGGCTACGATCCCTTCCTGGGCACGGGCAGCGACGAGGCCTTGTTCGACGCCATCGCCGACCTGTGCGCCGAGCGCGACGTCAACGTCTTCCACTTCCACCACTTCTTCGGGCTCGGCACGAATGCGGCGGCCGCCCTGCGCCGGCGCTTCCCCCGCGCGGCCTTCGTGCTCACGCTGCACGAGTACCTGGCGATCTGCCACCAGCACGGCCAGATGGTGAAGCGGAACTCCCGCCAGCTCTGCTCCCGCGCCGCGCCGGTCGATTGCCACGTCTGCTTTCCCGAGCACGCCCGGGAGGAATTCGCCCTGCGGGCCGCCCTGATGCGCCAGATGCTCGCGACCTTCGACGCCGTGACCGCCCCGAGCGCGTTCCTGGCCGAGCGGGTCTCCGCGGCCGGGCTGTCCGAGGCGGTCCGGGTGATTCGCAACGGGACCTCGGATCCCGGGCCCGAGGCGTTCGGAGCGGGCGACCACGATCCCGCGGGGGATCTGCCGCAGGACCTCCCCCGCAGCTTCGCGTTCTTCGGCCAGCCCACGCCCTACAAGGGCATCGACGTCTTCCTCAGGGCGGCGCTGGCCTTCCTCGAGCGGGAGGGCGCGGCGGCGCGCTTCGCCGTCTTCGGCTGCGACGCGGCGCGCGTGCGCGCGATGCCCGAGTGCCAGGACCTGCTGCCCGGCCTCGACCGCTGGACCGGCAGCCTGCTCTTCCACGGCGTCTACGACCCGGAGGCCGTCGTCGCGCATATGCGCGCCTGGGGCTTCATCGTGGTGCCGTCGATCTGGTGGGAGAACGCCCCGGTCGTCGTCCAGGAAGCCTTCCTCGCCCGACGGCCGGTGATCGTCTCGGGAATCGGCGGCCTGCGGGAGGCGGTGACCCACGGACGCGACGGCCTGCACGTGCGGCCCAACGACTGGATGGACCTGGCGCGGACCTTCGCCCGCTGCACGCAGGAGGCCGGATTGTGGCGCACCCTCCAGGCGCAGGTCGAGACGCCGCGCAGCATCGAGGCGATGAACGACGAGTTCGCCGCCCTCTACCGCACCATCCTGGCGCGCTGAGGGCGGCCGCCATGTAACCTGTCGCAGTGCGACCGTGATGAGGCTCACCTATGTCGTTAAGGCAACATGAATCTTTTTGATCCGGTCAGCCGAGGACAAGTCGACACGTGCTTTGACAGCCGTGTCGAGGAATGCGACCCCTGGGGACAAGTGAGCGCTTCGGGTCCTCGGTCGGCATGCCTTTCTCCTACACCATCGCCCTCAACGATTCGCAGAAGCGTCCCGAGGACGCGACGCTCCTGAGCAACATGCGGGCCGCGCTCGACGCCTGGTCCCGCTACATCACCGGCAAAGGCTCGGTCGACGTCCAGCTCAACGTGACGTCGCTGGCCGGGGGCTACCTGGCCGATGCCGGCCCGGCGCTCGAGATCGCGGTCGACAGGGACGGTGCGCGCACCGTGACCCAGAGCAACGTCGTCACCGAGCTTCTCACCGGCCTCGACGCGAACGGCGCCGCCGCCGACCTGACCATCAACGTCAATGCCGACCTGCTCTCGAGCCTCTACCTCAATCCTGCGCCGTCCCCGGGCGCCGTCGTGCCGCGCGGCAAGTACGATGCGGTCACGATCCTGACCCACGAGCTCGCCCACGCCTTCGGCGTCTCCGGCGCCCGCGATCCGTCCACCGGGGCGCTGCCGGCCAATACCGAGACCACCTGGGACCGGCTGGTCGCGCTGCAGTCCGACGGGACCGCGTATTTCACCGGAGCGAACGCGACGGCCATCCATGGCGGCCCCGTCCCGGTGACGACGATCAAGAACGGCGAGCAGTACTATCACCTCGCCAACAGCGCCTCCGATCCGCTGAGCAAGGATCTCCTGGGCGGCACCGGCCTCATGGCGGGTGAATCCCGGTCGATCTCACCCCTCGACCTGGCGATCCTGCGGGATCTCGGCCTCACCGTCGCGACCGTCGACAGGCTCCAGTTCGGGACGATCGTGCACGACGCGCAGGGCGTGGGCGGGCAGATCTACCTGCTCTACGACGCGCTGCTCGGCCGCGCTCCCGACCCGCTCGGCTTCGGGTCCTGGATCGACGCGGTGCAGGACGGCACCTCCCTGCGCGACATCGCCCAGGCCTTCCTCGCGTCGCCGGAGGGACAGGCCCGGACCGGCGCGCTCGGCAATGCCGGTTTCGTCGAGCAGCTCTACCGCACCGCCCTCGATCGCCCGTCCGATTCCGGCGGCCTCGCGGCCTGGACGGCCGCCCTCGACGCCGGCATGAGCCGGGCCGAGGTGGCTTTGGGCTTCGCCCTCTCGCCCGAGCACGTGGCGAACCTGAAGCGCACCTTCGATGCCGGGGTCTACGTGCCGAACCCGGAAGCCGCGGAGGTCGCGCGGCTCTATTACGGCGTCCTCGGCCGCGCGCCCGATTCGGGCGGCCTCGCGGACTGGACGAAGGCGGTCGATCACGGCACCTCGCTCGAACTCGTCGCCGGCTCCTTCCTGCAGGCCTCGGAGGTCCAGGCCAAGGTCGGGGGATTGAGCAACGCGCAGTTCGTCGATGCGATCTACGTCAATGCGCTCGGCCGGCACGCCGAGGCCGGCGGCCTCGCCACCTGGACCGGCCATCTCGACGGCGGGGTGTCCCGCGCGAGCGTGACCGTCGCGATCACCGAGAGCCTCGAGGCCACCCTGTATCACGCCGCCGACATCGAGACCGGCTGGCGCCTCGCCTGATTCCGGCTCCCTTCGCGGAAGGGAGACCCGTCTCCGGCGGAGGGGCCCGCCTACCATGCCACGGGCCGGCCTCGACCGCCGGCCCGCTCATCCAGCGCCTACTTCTCGCGCCACGCCTTGGCGATCTGGTCGCTCAGGGGCTTGACGAGGTAGCTCAGCACCGATCGCTCGCCGATCTGCAGGAACGCCTCGACCGGCATGCCCGGCACGAGGCGGGCGCCGCCGAGGCGATCCTTCTCGGCCTGCGGCACGAGGATTCGCAGGGTGTAGTGGCTGGCGCCGGTCTTCTGATCGGTCGTGACGTCGGCGGAGACGCGCTCGACGGCGCCGTCGATCTCGGGGGTGGTGCGCTGGTTGAAGGCCGGGAACCGCAAGAGCGCGTGCTGCCCCTGCCGCACGCTGTCGATGTCCTGGGGCTGCACCCGGACCTCGACGGCGAGCTGGTCGCTCGTCGGCACGATCAGCATCGCGGGCTCGGCCGGCGTGACGAGGCCGCCGACGGTGTGCACCGCCAGCTGGTGCACCACGCCGTCCTGGGGCGCACGCAAGTCGACGCGCTTGAGCTGGTCCTCGGCCGCGACGCGCTTCTCGATCAGCTCCGACCAGCGCCCGCGGATCTCCGCCAGCTCCTTGCCCACCTCGGTGCGCATGTCGCCGTCGACCTGGAGGATCTGCAGCTCGGTCTCGGTGATCTTGCCGCGCGCCGAGGCCATCGCGGCGACGAGCTGCCCGCGCTCGCCCTGGAGCCGGGCGGCGTCGCGCTCCAGCGCGGTCACGCGGCCGAACGGCACCAGGTTCTTGGCGAAGAGCTCGCGCACGCCGACGAGCTCGGTGCCGATGAGCGCGATCTCGCGTTCCTTGGCGGCCGCCTGCTCGGTGAGGCCGGCGATCTCCTGGCGCAGCTGGGCGACGCGCTCGCGCAGCTGCGCCTTCTGCCCCTCGCGGCTCGCCACGCGGGCGGCGAACAGGGTCTCCTCGCCGCTCAGGAGGCGGGCGACCGCCGGATCGCCCGCCCGGGCCACGAGCTCGTCGGGAAACCGCACCCGCGCCGCGCCGTCCCGCTCCGCTTCGTCCCGGGCCCGCCGGGCCGAAAGCTCGTCGAGGGCCTTCAGCACGATCTCGAGATTGGCGCGGGTCTGGGTGTCGTCGAGGCGGATCAGCACGTCGCCGAGGCGCACCCGGTCGCCCTCGCGCACCCGCAACTCGCCGACGACGCCGCCGGTGGGATGCTGCACCTTCTTGACGTTCGATTCGACCACCAGCTGGCCGGGCGCGATGACCGCGCCGGCAATCTGGGTCGTGGCGGCCCAGCCGCCGACACCCACCACGAGGGCGACGGAGAGCCCGAGCGAGAGGGCGAGGTGACGTCGGATCGAGGCCCGGGCCTGACCATCCGCCGGGGTGGCGGGCAGCAGGAGGGGGGCGGTCGGATTGAGGCTCGCGGCCATCAGGCGATCTCCTGCAGGCTGGCTTGGAGCCGGCGCACGGCGTTGTCCTGCGCGACGGCGGGCACGGGGGCGGTGGGCGCGCGCAGGACGTGCTTGAAGATCTCATCCTTCGGACCGATCGCCTGGACGCGGCCGCCGGCCATCACCAGCACGGTGTCGACGGCCGAGAGCGCGCTCGGGCGGTGGGCGACGACGACGCAGATCCCGCCGCGGCGGCGCACCGACTGGATCGCCTCGGTCAGGGCGGCCTCGCCCTCGCCGTCGAGGTTCGAGTTGGGCTCGTCGAGCACGACCAGGAACGGATCGCGGTAGAGGGCGCGGGCGAGGCCGAGGCGCTGGCGCTGGCCGGCCGACAGCATCGCGCCGCCCTCGCCGATCTGCGTGTCGTAGCCCTCCGGCAGGCGCAGGATCAGCTCGTGCACCCCCGCGGCCTTGGCGGCGGCGATCGCCAGGGCGGGATCGGCCCCGGGCTCGAAGCGGCTGATGTTCTCCGCGACCGTGCCGGCGAACAGCTCGACTTCCTGCGGCAGGAAGCCGAGATGCCTCCCGAGCGCGTCGCCCTGCCACTGGTCGAGGGCGGCCCCGTCGAGCCGCACCGCGCCGCGGAAGGCCGGCCAGACCCCCACGAGGGCGCGCACGAGCGAGGACTTGCCGGAGGCCGAGGCACCGATGATCCCGAGGCCCTGGCCGGCGGAGAGTCCGAAGGACACGTCCTGCACCACGAGGCGCGGCGCGCCGGGAGGGGCGACGAACAGGTTCTCGACGGCGAGGGAGGCGACCGGCGCCGGCAGGGCGTGGACGACCCGGTCGGCCGGATGACGCGCCAGCGCCTGGGTCAGCCGCGCCCAGGATTGCCGCGCTTGCACGAAGCTCTTCCAGTTGGCGATGGCGAGCTCCGCCGGCGCGAGGGCGCGGGAGACCAGGATCGACGAGGCGATGATGACCCCGCCCGTCGCCTGGTTGTGGATCACGAGCCAGGCCCCGAGCGCCAGCACGCCCGATTGCAGCGCCACCCGGAAGAGCTTGGAGAGCGTGCCGAAGCCGGCCGATACGTCGGCGACGCGGGTCTGCGCCGCCATGTAGTCCCGGTTGACCGCGCCCCAGCGCGCGTTGAACCGGGCCTGCATGCCGAGCGCCGCGATCACCTCCGCGTTGCGCCGGCTGGTTTCGGCCAGGATGTGGCGCTGGGCGCCGTGCCGGGTCGCGGAGCGGGCGGGCCGACGCGTCGCGACCTCGGTGCAGAGGGTCAGGAGCGCCAGCACGCAGGCGCCGACGAGCGCGGCGACCCCGATCATCGGATGGAACAGGAAGCAGATCGCGACATAGACCGGCAGCCACGGCAGGTCGAAGAGGGCACACGGCCCGGATCCCGCCAGGAAGGCCCGTACGCTGTCGAGGTCGCGCACCGGCATCGTCCCCTCGGGCTGTTCCGACCGGATGGGGGCCCGCACGAGGACGTCGAAGACCCGGCCGGAGAGGGCCGCATCGAGGGCGACGCCGATGCGGGCGAGGATTCGCGACCGCAGCGTTTCGAGCGCGCCCTGGAAGACGAACAGGGCGAGCGCGAGGACCGAGAGGCCGACGAGGGTGGGGACGCTGCGGCTCGGGATGACCCGGTCATAGACCTCGAGCATGAACAACGAGCCCGTCAGGCACAGCACGTTGACCAGCCCGCTCACCAACCCCACGCCGATGAAGCTCGCACGGAAGCGGCCGAGTGCCGTTCCCAGCTCGGAGGCCCCCGCTGGCAGCCCGTCCGCCCGGCTGCCGCCACTGCTTGTCACCGACATGGTCGCTCCTGCACGGGCTGCCACCGTCGCGTCGCGCGATCGGGCTCGTCGTGGTGCCGCTCGTGCCGTCAACTCTAGGACCGGTCTTTAAATAACATCTTAAGTGACGCGCGTATTGTGTATTTACCATCAAATCATTTACGGATCATTGATAATAAAAATGGTTTATTGGATATTAAAATTTATACGTGCCATTTCGTTCGACTTCTGAACGCCATCGATCGCTTGGGCGTTCAAGGACTGTCTATCGACATCTTTTGGTGTGAATCGGAAAGCAGAGATGCAGGATCCTGCTCTCCCGCATCGGAAAGATCGCGCGAAGGGAGGAGGCTTCAGGGTCGGGCCTCGGATGGCGTGCTGGCAGCGCGGCGCTGTGGGCTTCATGCTGAACCGTCGCGCCCCACCCCGGCTTTCCTCGGCCGGAGGAGACGTGTTGCCGTCGTATCGATGGCGGGGCGCAAGACGGAGGCAGGTTACGCCCTGCGATGGATGGCCCGGGCGAGTCGCTCCGCCATCGTCTCGTCGCGGCAGAGGAGCCACAGAGCTTCGCGCGCCGAGAACTGCCGGTCGAACAGGTCGATCAACGCGGCGGGCGGCTGGGCCAGGTCCGGCCATCGGTAGAGCCTGAACCCGAGGGCTTCCAGGATGGCGAGGCCGGCCGCCGCGTCCCAGATCTTGTAGTTCACGCAGGTGGCGTCGAGCCGGCCGAGGGCGAGGAGCGCGGCATCGGCGGCCGCGCTGCTCTCGCTCCAGGGAAAGAAGCCCTGCTCGTAATCGAGCGTGTAAAGCTGGGCCGGGATCGGCAGCCAGCCGACATGATGGGTCCGCCGGTCCGGGCGCCGGAGGGGTTGCAACTCCCCGACCCGCCTGCCTGCGCGCGTCGGCGCCCAGTACGCCACGCCCCCCGCTGCCGCCAGGATCAGGCCCCGCTGGTCGGCCGAGCGCCGGACCGCGAAGGGATCCGTCCGGTCGTCGAACCAGGCCGGCAGGCTGATGACGCCGGCCCGCGGCCAGCCGGCGCGGCAAGCGGCCACCATCGTTCCCCAGCTCGCCAGGCCACCGGCATACGGCTTCGTCCCATCGACCGGGTCGCCGATGAACGTCCAGGATTCCTCGCTCAGAAGCGCCCGCGCTGCGTCATGGCCGAGATCGTCCGCGCTCTCCTCCTCGATCAGGCGCGGGCCGAAATGCGCGTGCAGCAGCCGGCTGATCGCGAGGTCGGCCTCGGTGAGAGCCTGGCCGAGGTCTCCGTCCTTATGGGTGACCTGAACCCCCCGGTCCTGATGGGTGAGCGCAAGGGCGCCGGCCTCCTCCGCGAAGGCGAGAAGACGATCGAGGATGGGGCAGGGGGTGATGATCGACATATCCGTGGGAGGCTCTTTCTACTCCAGAATCGGGGCTTCCGGACGCGAGGCCGCCCGTCGCCGTTCCACCGCGGGCAGCCACAGGCTCGCGGGGGCAGTATCGGCGGCCCGGGTCACAGGAGGGATGAACCCTGAAACGAGGGCGACCATCTGGATGTCTTGCCGGCGAGCGAGGCCATGAACCGGTGCCTACTGAAGCCGTGAAGCCTGAACGCGACGAAGCCCGCCAGAAGGTTCTGGCGGGCTTCGTCGTGAGGGTCGTGAGGAGGGAATGCGGCGTGCTTGGCAGGTCTGG
>NZ_LABZ01000061.1 GCF_001043955.1 Methylobacterium tarhaniae
CGAAAACTTTTCCTTGGCCATCGCCAAACTCCGTCGATCGAATGCTTGCGAGATAGTTTTGAATGATGCCCGCCGTGGCGGGCACCGAAGCTGCGAGCAGGCCTGAGGTCAGGCCGGGCTCATCAGGCGTACTTGGCAACCACCTTCTCGGCCTCGCCGCGCGGGACCTCTTCGTAGTGGTCGAACTGCATCGTGAAGTTCGCGCGACCCTGGGTGAAGGAGCGCAGCTGGTTCACGTAGCCGAACATGTTGGCGAGCGGCACCATGGCGTTGATGACGTTCGCGTTGCCGCGCATGTCCTGGCCCTGGATCTGGCCGCGCCGGGAGTTCAGGTCGCCGATGACCGAACCGGTGTAATCCTCCGGGGTCACGACCTCGACCTTCATCACCGGCTCGAGCAGGACCGAGCCGCCCTTCTGCAGGGCCTCGCGGAGCGCCGCCCGCGAGGCGATCTCGAAGGCCAGCGCCGAGGAGTCGACCTCGTGGTAGGCGCCGTCGATCAGCTCCACCTTGATGTCGACCACCGGGAAGCCCGCCAGGATACCGGCGGTCAGCACGCTGTTGAGACCCTTCTCGACGCCCGGGATGTACTCCTTCGGCACCGAGCCACCGACGATCTTCGACTCGAACGCGTAACCGGCACCCGGCTCGTTCGGCTCGACCACGAACTTCACCCGCGCGAACTGGCCGGTACCACCGGTCTGCTTCTTGTGGGTGTAGTCGATCTCGGTACGCTTGGTCAGCTTCTCCCGGTACGCGACCTGCGGCTGGCCGATATTCGCTTCGACCTTGTAGGTGCGCTTCAGGATGTCGACCTTGATGTCGAGGTGGAGCTCGCCCATCCCCTTCAGGATGGTCTGGCCCGACTCCTGGTCCGTGGAGACCCGGAAGGACGGATCCTCGGCGGCGAGCTTCGAGAGAGCGATGCCGAGCTTCTCCTGGTCCGCCTTGGACTTGGGCTCGACGGCGATCTCGATGACCGGCTCCGGGAACTCCATCTTCTCGAGGATCACGGCCTTGTTCGGGTCGCACAGCGTGTCGCCGGTGCGGGTGTCCTTGAGACCCGCGAGCGCCACGATGTCACCGGCGAACGCCTCCTTGATGTCCTCGCGGTTGTTCGCGTGCATCAGGAGCATGCGGCCGACCCGCTCCTTCTTGTCGCGGGTCGAGTTGATGACGTTCGCGCCCGACTCGACCTTGCCGGAATACACGCGGCAGAAGGTGATCGTGCCGACGTGGGGATCGTCCATGATCTTGAAGGCGAGCATGGAGAAGGGATCGGTGTCGGTCGGACGGCGGACGACCTCTTCCTCGGTCTTGAAGTCGATGCCCTTGATCTCGCCGCGATCGGCGGGAGACGGCAGGTAGTCGACGACGGCGTCGAGCAGGGGCTGCACGCCCTTGTTCTTGAACGCCGAACCGCACAGCACCGGGTGGAAGGCGCGGCGCTGCACCGCCGTCCGCACCAGCTTGCGCATGGTGTCCTCGTCGGGCTCGGCACCCTCGAGGTAGGCCGTCATCGCGTCGTCGTCCATCTCGACGCAGGCCTCGACCAGCTTGGTGCGGTACTCCGCAGCCTGGTCGGCGAGGTCGGCCGGGATTTCCTCCTCGGCGTAGTTGGCGCCGAGCGCCTCACCCGACCACACGATCGCCTTCATCTTGATCAGGTCGATGACGCCCTTGAAGGAGCTCTCGGCGCCGATCGGCAGCTGGAGGCAGACCGGCTTGCCGGCCACGCGGTCGATGATGTCGGCGACGCACTTGAAGAAGTCGGCGCCGATCTTGTCCATCTTGTTGACGAACACGACGCGCGGCACGTCGTACTTGTCGGCCTGACGCCACACGGTCTCGGTCTGCGGCTCGACGCCCTGGTTGCCGTCGAGCACGCAGACGGCGCCGTCGAGCACGCGGAGCGAGCGCTCCACTTCGATGGTGAAGTCGACGTGGCCGGGGGTGTCGATGATGTTCAGGCGCTTGTCGCGCCAGAAGCAGGTCGTCGCAGCCGAGGTGATCGTGATGCCACGCTCCTGCTCCTGCTCCATCCAGTCCATGGTGGCGGCGCCCTCGTGGACCTCGCCGATCTTGTGGGACTTGCCGGTGTAGTAGAGGATCCGCTCGGTCGTCGTGGTCTTGCCGGCATCGATGTGGGCCATGATGCCGAAGTTGCGGTAGTCCTCGATCGCGTGCGTGCGGGGCATCGGGGGGCTCCTGAAGAAGGGGGCCGCCGCACCAGGAGGGCGGCGGCGAGGCAGCGTTTACCAGCGATAGTGCGAGAACGCGCGGTTGGCCTCGGCCATCCGGTGGGTGTCCTCGCGCTTCTTCACGGCGTTGCCGCGGTTGTTGGCGGCGTCGAGCAGCTCGGCCGAGAGGCGCTCGACCATGGTGCGGTCGTTGCGCGAGCGGGCGGCCTGGATCAGCCAGCGGATCGCCAGCGCCTGGCGGCGCTCGGTGCGGACCTCGACCGGGACCTGGTAGGTCGCGCCGCCGACGCGGCGGGAGCGGACCTCGATCGCCGGGGCGACGTTGTCGAGCGCGGCGCGGAACACCTCGATCGGGTTGGCCTTCGCGCGGGCCTCGATGATGTCGAACGCGCCGTAGACGATGCTCTCGGCGACCGACTTCTTGCCCTCGTACATCACCGAGTTCATGAACTTGGTGAGGACGACGTCGCCGTACTTGGCGTCCGGGATGATCTCGCGCTTCTCGGCGCTGTGGCGGCGGGACATCGCTCGCTCCGTTCGTTAAGCTCTAAAAATCAACTGTTGTGTCCCACGCAGGCCGCCTGAAGCCACTCGGGCCGGCGACATCCTTGCGGGACAGGCGATAGGTACCGGTCCGCGTCTCGACTTACTTCGGACGCTTGGCGCCGTACTTCGAGCGACGCTGCTTGCGGTTCTTGACGCCCTGGGTATCGAGCACGCCACGCAGAATGTGGTAGCGCACGCCCGGAAGATCCTTCACGCGGCCGCCGCGGATCATCACCACGGAGTGCTCCTGAAGGTTGTGACCCTCGCCCGGGATGTAGCCGATGACCTCGAAGCCGTTGGTCAGGCGCACCTTGGCGACCTTACGAAGCGCCGAGTTCGGCTTCTTCGGGGTCGTGGTGTAGACGCGGGTGCAGACGCCGCGCTTCTGCGGGCAGGCATCGAGAGCCGGCACCTTGTTGCGGGCCTTCTGCGCCTTCCGCGGATTGGCGATCAGCTGGTTGATCGTCGGCATGCCATTCCTCTCGCAACGTATCGCCGTCCTGGCGATCGTCGTTTCCCAAAATCTCGTCTGAACGACCGTCGCTTCGGTGAGAAGCGCAACGCAAATCGCGCCCCAGGCTGAAACCAGCCTTTGGCGCGCCATGCGAGCAGAGGACCACCGGAGGACAAGCCCCAGCGATCATGCCGGTCTGACACGTGTCAGTCGGTTGAAGTTCGGTCGCGTTTAGGAGACTTGGATCGAGGCACGAGGGGCACGTCGATCAGCTGTCGCCTACGGCCAGCCGTTCAGTAGGAGGGGCTATTACGGGCTGAGCGCCGGGCCGTCAAGCGGAAACTTTCCCTTAAAGCTTGGCTGCTTACGCGAAAAGGCCGGCGTCCCGCGAGGGAGCGCCGGCCTTTTCTCACGGGTCCGGCGGGCTCGGATGCCCGCCGGTCTCGAAGTCCCCTGCCCTACTCGGCGGCGGGGAGCTGCTCGGCCACGGCCGCGCCGCTCTCGGCGGACTTCTGGGCCATGATCAGGCCGTCGCGCCGGCGCGCGATCGACTTGATGTCGGCGATCATCGCGCCGGTGCCCGCCGGGATCAGCGAGCCGACGATGACGTTTTCCTTCAGGCCCTCGAGGTTGTCGACCTTGCCGTTGACCGCCGCCTCGGTGAGGACGCGGGTGGTCTCCTGGAACGAGGCCGCCGAGATGAACGAGCGGGTCTGCAGCGAGGCCTTGGTGATGCCGAGCAGGACGGGGACGCCCTGGACCGGCTTCTTGCCCTCGGCGAGCAGCTGCTCGTTGATCTCCGCCAGCTCCATCCTGTCGATCTGGTCGCCGGTCAGGATCTCGGAATCGCCGCCGTCGGTGATCTCCACCTTCTGCAGCATCTGCCGGACGATGACCTCGATGTGCTTGTCGTTGATCGACACGCCCTGCAGCCGGTAGACCTCCTGGATCTCGTTGACGAGGTAGGCGGCGAGCTCCTCCACGCCCTTGATCGCCAGGATGTCGTGCGGCGCCGGGTTGCCGTCGACGATGAAGTCGCCGAGCTCGACCACGTCGCCGTCCTGCAGGTGGATGTGCTTGCCCTTCGGGATCAGGTACTCCACCGGCTCGGAGCCGTCATGCGGCGTCAGGCTCAGGCGGCGCTTGTTCTTGTAGTCGCGCCCGAACGAGATCGTGCCGGACTTCTCGGCGATGATCGCCGCGTCCTTCGGCCGGCGCGCCTCGAACAGCTCCGCCACCCGCGGCAGACCGCCGGTGATGTCGCGGGTCTTGGCGCTCTCGGTCGAGACGCGGGCGAGGATGTCGCCGGCCTTGACCCGGGTGCCCGGATCGACGCCGATGATCGCCTCGACCGGCAGGAGCGAGCGCGCGTCCGAGCCGCGCGGCAGCTTCTGCACCCGGCCGTTCTGGTCGTGGACCGCGATCGCCGGACGCAGGTCCGCCGTCCGCGCCGAACCGCGCCAGTCGATGACGACGCGCTTGGCGATGCCCGTCGACTCGTCGGTCGTCTCGGTGATCGACTGGCCGTCGATCAGATCCTCGTATGCCACGATGCCGTCGATCTCGGTCAGGATCGGCCGGGTGTAGGGATCCCACTCGGCGATCCGCTGGCCGCGCTTGATCGCGTCGCCCTCGTCCACGCGGACGCGGGCGCCGTATTGCAGGCGGTGGACCGCCCGCTCGGCGCCGTCCGGCCCGACGATCACCACCGCCACGTTGCGGCCTGTGGCGATCAGGTCGCCGTCCGAGTTCCGGGCGAGGCCGCGGTTGCGGATCCGCACCGTGCCCTCGAAGCTCGACTCGATGAAGGACGAGTCGGCGATCTGGGCCGCGCCGCCGATGTGGAAGGTGCGCATCGTGAGCTGGGTGCCCGGCTCGCCGATCGACTGCGCCGCGATGACGCCGACGGCCTCGCCCATGTTGACGGGCGTGCCACGGGCGAGGTCGCGCCCGTAGCAGGTGGCGCAGACGCCGTTCCGGGTCGCGCAGACCAGGACCGAGCGGATCTTCACCTCCTGGATGCCGGCCTTGGTGATCGCATCGAGGTGCTTCTCCTCGATGGTTTCGCCCTTGGCGACGATGATCGAGCCGTCATTGGCGACCAGGTCCTCGGCCGTGGCGCGGCCGAGGATGCGGGTCGCCAGCGAGGCCACGACCTGGCCGGCATCGATGATCGCGCGCATCCGGATGCCGCTCTCGGTGCCGCAATCGGTTTCGCGGATCACCGCGTCCTGCGCCACGTCGACGAGGCGGCGGGTCAGGTAACCGGAATTGGCGGTCTTGAGCGCGGTGTCGGCGAGGCCCTTGCGGGCGCCGTGCGTCGAGTTGAAGTACTCGAGCACGTCCAGGCCTTCCTTGAAGTTCGAGATGATCGGGGTCTCGATGATCTCGCCCGAGGGCTTGGCCATCAGACCGCGCATCGCCGCGAGCTGCTTCATCTGCGCCGGCGAGCCGCGGGCGCCCGAGTGGCTCATCATGTAGATCGAGTTGACCTGCTTGTCGGCGCCGTGCTCGTCCTTCTGCACGGACGAGATGCGGTTCATCATCTCGCCGGCGAGACGGTCGGAGCACTTGGCCCAGGCGTCCACGACCTTGTTGTACTTCTCGCCCTGGGTGATCAGGCCGTCCTGGTACTGCTGCTCGTAGTCCTTCACGAGCGCGCGGGTCTCGTCGACGATGGACCACTTGTTGTCCGGCACCACCATGTCGTCCTTGCCGAACGAGATGCCGGCGCGGAAGGCGTGGATGAAGCCGAGACCCATGATCCGGTCGCAGAAGATCACCGACTCCTTCTGACCGCAATGGCGGTAGACGGTGTCGATCATCGCCGAGATCTCCTTCTTCGTCATCAGCTTGTTGACGACGTCGAAGGGAACGCGCTTGTGGCGCGGCAGCACGCTGGACAGGATCACCCGGCCCGGCGTGGTGTCGTAGATCCGGGTGACCTCGTTTCCTTCCGAATCGAGGCCCTTCCAGCGCCACTTGATCTTGGTGTGCAGCGTGACGGTGCGGGCCGCGAGCGCGTGCTCGAGCTCGCCGAAATCGCCGAACACGCCCTTCATCGGGTTCTTCGGGTCGTTGGGCTTGTGCTCACCCGGCGAGCCGTCGGCGACGATCGACAGGTAGTACAGGCCGAGCACGATGTCCTGCGACGGCACGATGATCGGCGCGCCGTTCGCCGGGTGCAGGATGTTGTTCGTCGACATCATCAGGACGCGCGCTTCCAGCTGCGCCTCGAGCGACAGCGGGACGTGCACGGCCATCTGGTCGCCGTCGAAGTCGGCGTTGAACGCGGCGCAGACCAGCGGGTGCAGCTGGATCGCCTTGCCCTCGATCAGCTTCGGCTCGAAGGCCTGGATGCCGAGGCGGTGCAGCGTCGGCGCCCGGTTCAGCATCACCGGATGCTCGCGGATCACCTCGTCCAGGATGTCCCAGACCTCCGGCTTCTCCTTCTCGACGAGCTTCTTGGCCTGCTTCACCGTGGCCGAGAAGCCCTTGGCGTCGAGGCGCGCGTAGATGAAGGGCTTGAACAGCTCAAGTGCCATCTTCTTCGGCAGCCCGCACTGATGCAGCTTCAGCTCCGGGCCGACCACGATGACCGAGCGGCCGGAATAGTCCACGCGCTTGCCGAGCAGGTTCTGGCGGAACCGGCCCTGCTTGCCCTTCAGCATGTCGGCGAGCGACTTCAGCGGACGCTTGTTGGCACCCGTGATGACGCGGCCGCGGCGGCCGTTGTCGAACAGCGCGTCGACCGCCTCCTGCAGCATCCGCTTCTCGTTGCGGATGATGATGTCCGGCGCGCGCAGCTCGATCAGCCGCTTGAGGCGGTTGTTGCGGTTGATGACGCGGCGGTAGAGGTCGTTGAGGTCCGAGGTCGCGAAGCGGCCGCCGTCCAGCGGGACCAGCGGGCGCAGGTCCGGCGGGATCACCGGGACGACGGTCAGGATCATCCACTCGGGACGGTTGCCCGAGAGCTGGAACGCCTCGATGATCTTGAGGCGCTTGAGCAGCTTCTTGGGCTTCAGCTCGGAGGTGGTGGTGGCGATCTCCTCGCGCAGGTCGGCCGCGATCTTGTCGAGGTCGAGCTCCTGCAGGATGCGCCGGATCGCCTCCGCGCCGATCATGGCGGTGAAGGAGTCTTCGCCGTATTCTTCCTGAGCGCGCAGGTACTCCTCCTCCGAGAGGAGCTGACGCTCCTTCAGTGGGGTGAGGCCCGGCTCGATGACGACGTAGGACTCGAAGTACAGGATGCGCTCGAGATCCTTGAGCGCCATGTCGAGCAGCAGGCCGATGCGGCTCGGCAGCGACTTCAGGAACCAGATATGGGCGACGGGCGCGGCGAGCTCGATATGGCCCATGCGATCGCGACGGACGCGCGCGAGGGTGACCTCGACGCCGCACTTCTCGCAGATCACGCCCTTGTACTTCATGCGCTTGTACTTACCGCACAAGCACTCGTAATCCTTGATCGGCCCGAAGATCCGGGCGCAGAACAGGCCGTCACGCTCGGGCTTGAACGTGCGATAGTTGATGGTCTCGGGCTTCTTGATCTCGCCGTAGGACCAGGACAGGATCTTCTCAGGCGACGAGATCGAGATCTTGATCTGGTCGAAGCTCTGAGGCTGAGCCTGCTGGTTGAAAAGATTCATGACCTCTTGGTTCATGATCTGCTCCTTGGCTGACGGGGCGCCGCGAAGGGCCGGGCGAAGGGCCAAGTCAGCGGCCACCGTCTGAGGGAAACGGGTTTCGGCGGCCGGGGCCCTCGCTGTGAGGGCCCCGCCGCCGTTGTCAGGATGGGGTCGGGACGAGCTTACTCGGCCGCCTCGGGGGGCGCCTCGAGCTGGTCGTTGGCGGCGCGCTTGGAGGACAGCAACTCGACGTTGAGGCCGAGCGACCGCATCTCCTTCACCAGCACGTTGAAGCTCTCCGGGATGCCCGCCTCGAAGGTGTCGTCGCCGCGCACGATGGCCTCGTAGACCTTGGTGCGGCCGGCGACGTCGTCGGACTTCACCGTCAGCATCTCCTGCAGCGTGTAGGCGGCACCGTAGGCCTCGAGGGCCCACACCTCCATCTCGCCGAAGCGCTGGCCGCCGAACTGCGCCTTGCCGCCCAGGGGCTGCTGGGTGACGAGCGAGTACGGACCGATCGAGCGCGCGTGGATCTTGTCGTCCACCAGGTGGTGCAGCTTCAGCATGTAGATGTAGCCGACCGTGACCTTGCGGTCGAAGGGCTCGCCGGTGCGCCCGTCATAGAGCGTCGACTGGCCCGAGCGGTCGAGACCCGCCATCTCCAGCATCGTCTCGATGTCGGCTTCCTTGGCGCCGTTGAACACCGGGGTGGCCATCGGGACGCCGCGGCGCAGATTGTTGCCGACCTCGGCGAGATCCTGGTCGGTCAGGCCGGCCAGCTCGGTCTCGCTGTAGATCGCCTTCATCCGCTCGCGCAGGGGCTCGATGTCGTGGGTGCGCAAGTAAGCGTCCACGGCCTGCGAGACCTGCCGGCCGAGGCCGGCGGCGGCCCAGCCCAGATGCGTCTCGAGGATCTGGCCGACATTCATCCGGCTCGGCACGCCGAGCGGGTTGAGCACGATGTCGGCATGGGTGCCGTCCTCCAGGAACGGCATGTCCTCGATCGGCACGATGCGCGACACGACGCCCTTGTTGCCGTGCCGGCCCGCCATCTTGTCGCCGGGCTGGATCTTGCGCTTCACCGCCACGAAGACCTTGACCATCTTCATGACGCCCGGGGGCAGTTCGTCGCCGCGCTGCAGCTTCTCGACCTTGTCGAGGAAGCGCTGCTCGAGGCGCTTCTTCGACTCGTCGTACTGCTTCTGCATCGCCTCCATCTCGGTCATGAGACGGTCGTCGACGACGGCGAATTGCCACCACTGCGAGCGGGGATAATCCGCCAGCAGCTCGCGGGTCAGCAGGGTCTCCTTCTTGAAGCCCTTCGGGCCCGCGACCGGCGACTGGCCGACCAGGAGGTCGCCCAGACGCGCATAGGTGTTGCGGTCGAGGATCGCCTGCTCGTCGTCGCGGTCCTTGGCGAGACGCTCGATCTCCTCGCGCTCGATGGCTTGCGCGCGCTCGTCCTTGTCGACGCCGTGGCGGTTGAACACCCGGACCTCGACGATCGTGCCGGTGACGCCCGGCGGCACCCGCAAGCTGGTGTCGCGCACGTCCGAGGCCTTCTCGCCGAAGATGGCGCGCAGGAGCTTCTCCTCCGGCGTCATCGGGCTCTCGCCCTTCGGGGTGATCTTGCCGACCAGGATGTCGCCCGCGTGGACCTCGGCGCCGATATAGACGATGCCGGCCTCGTCGAGGTTCTTGAGCGCCTCCTCCGAGACGTTCGGGATGTCGCGGGTGATCTCCTCCGGCCCGAGCTTGGTGTCGCGGGCCATCACCTCGAATTCCTCGATGTGGATCGAGGTGAACACGTCATCCTTCACGATCCGCTCGGAGAGCAGGATCGAGTCCTCGAAGTTGTAGCCGTTCCACGGCATGAACGCGACGAGCACGTTGCGGCCGAGCGCCAGCTCGCCGAACTCGGTCGAGGGACCGTCGGCGATGATGTCGCCCTTCTTCACCACGTCGCCGACGCGCACGAGCGGCTTCTGGGTGATGCAGGTCGACTGGTTCGAGCGCTGGAACTTCTGCAGCCGGTAGATGTCGACGCCGGGCTTGGAGGCGTCGGCCTCGTCGGTGGCGCGGATGACGATACGGGTGGCGTCGACCTGGTCGACGATGCCCGCGCGCCGGGCGCCGATGGCGGCGCCGGAATCGCGCGCGACCACCGCCTCCATGCCGGTGCCGACGAAGGGCGCGTCGGCGCGGACCAGCGGCACCGCCTGGCGCTGCATGTTCGAGCCCATCAGCGCGCGGTTGGCGTCGTCGTTCTCGAGGAACGGGATCAGCGCCGCGGCGACCGAGACCAGCTGCTTCGGCGACACGTCCATCAGGTCGACGCGCTCGGGCCCGACGACGATCACCTCGCCCGCCCGCCGGCAGACCACCAGGTCTTCGGTGAGCTTGCGGTTCTCGTCCATCACCGCGTTGGCCTGGGCGACGTAGTACTTCGCCTCCTCCATCGCCGACAGGTAGGCGACCTCGTCCGTGACCACGCCGTCGCGCACGCGGCGGAACGGGGTCTCGATGAAGCCGTACTTGTTCACCCGGGCGAAGGTGGCGAGCGAGTTGATCAGGCCGATATTCGGGCCTTCCGGCGTCTCGATCGGGCAGATCCGGCCGTAATGGGTCGGGTGCACGTCGCGCACCTCGAAGCCGGCGCGCTCGCGGGTCAGGCCGCCCGGGCCGAGGGCCGAGAGGCGGCGCTTGTGCGTCACCTCGGAGAGCGGGTTGGTCTGGTCCATGAACTGCGACAGCTGCGACGAGCCGAAGAACTCGCGCACCGCGGCCGCCGCGGGCTTCGCGTTGATCAGGTCCTGCGGCATCACGGTGTCGATGTCGACGGACGACATCCGCTCCTTGATGGCGCGCTCCATGCGCAGGAGGCCCAGCCGGTACTGGTTCTCCATCAGCTCGCCGACCGAGCGCACCCGGCGGTTGCCGAGATGGTCGATGTCGTCGATCTCGCCCTTGCCGTCGCGCAGGTCCACCAGCGCCTTGACGACCGCCAGCATGTCCTCCTTGCGCAGGGTGCGCACGGTGTCGGCGGCGTCGAGGTCGAGACGCATGTTCATCTTCACGCGGCCGACGGCCGAGAGGTCGTAGCGCTCCGCGTCGAAGAACAGCGAATGGAACATCGCCTCGGCGGTCTCGAGGGTCGGCGGCTCGCCCGGGCGCATCACCCGGTAGATGTCGAACAGCGCGCCTTCGCGGGCCGAGTTCTTGTCGACCGCCAGGGTGTTGCGGATGTACGGGCCGACGTTGACGTGGTCGATGTCGAGGACGGGGATCTCCTCTATGCCGACATCGGTCAGGCCCTTGAGGACCTTCTCGCTGATCTCGTCGCCGGCCTCGGCGTAGATCTCGCCGGTCTTGTAGTTGACCATGTCCTCGGCGATGTACTGGCCGATCAGGTCGTCGTCCGTGGCGCGCAGGGCCTTCACGCCCTTCTCGGCGATCTGGCGGGCGGCGCGGGCGGTCAGCTTCTTGCCGGCCTCGAGCACCACCTCGCCCGAATCGGCGTCGATCAGGTCCGTGGAGGCCTTGAAGCCCTTCAGCCGCTCGGCGTCGTAAGGCACGCGCCAGTCGCGCCCGTCACGCACATAGGTGACGCGGTTGTAGAAGGTCGAGAGGATCTCCTCGCCGTCGAGGCCGAGGGCGAAGAGCAGCGAGGTGACGGGGATCTTGCGCTTGCGGTCGATGCGCGCATGCACGATGTCCTTGGCGTCGAACTCGACGTCGAGCCAGGAGCCGCGATAGGGGATGATGCGCGCGGCGAACAGGAGCTTGCCCGAGGAGTGGGTCTTGCCCTTGTCGTGGTCGAAGAACACGCCCGGCGAGCGGTGCATCTGCGAGACGATGACGCGCTCGGTGCCGTTGACGATGAAGGTGCCGTTCTCCGTCATCAGGGGCATGTCGCCCATGTAGACGTCCTGCTCCTTGATGTCCTTGACCGACTTGGCGCCGGTATCGGGATCGACATCGAACACGATCAGCCGTAGGGTCACCTTCAGCGGCGCGGCGAAAGTGATGCCGCGCTGACGGCACTCGTCGACGTCGTATTTCGGCTGCTCGAAGGTGTACTTGACGAACTCGAGGAGCGCGGTCGAGGAGAAGTCGGAGATCGGGAAAACGGACTTGAAGACCGATTGCAGGCCCTCGTCGGCACGGCCACCTTCGGGCTCGTCCACCATCAAGAACTGGTCGTAGGACGCCTTCTGGACCTCGATGAGGTTCGGCATCTCGGCGACTTCCCGAATCTTGCCGAAGAACTTGCGAATGCGCTTGCGACCGACCAGCGTGTTGGCCATGGGTTGACCTCGCTCCTCATCCACCGCTTATACGGCCCCGGTGGGACGCTGGCCGAATCGAGCCCGCATCAGACCTGCCGTGACCGCGCGGGCCGCCCGTGCACCGGCCGCCCGCGATCCTCGAAACATATGGGGATCCTTGCCCTGGATCCCGAGGGGGTGCGCCGAAGCGACCTTAGCCCGCGGGCGCGAGGCCCGCGGGCTGGTGGCCCCGACCGGCCAGGAGGCCGTCCGGGGCGCGCGGCGGGCCGGGAGGCCCGCCATCGTCTTACTTGAGCTCGACCTTGGCGCCGGCCTTCTCGAGCTGGGCCTTGAGCTTGGCGGCATCGTCCTTGGACACGCCCTCCTTGACCGGCTTCGGAGCGCCCTCGACCAGGTCCTTGGCCTCCTTGAGGCCGAGGCCGGTGATCGCGCGGACCTCCTTGATGACCTCGATCTTCTTGTCGCCGGCCGAGGCGAGCACGACCGTGAACTCGGTCTGCTCCTCGGCGGCCGGGGCGGCGGCGCCAGCGGCCGGGCCAGCGGCGACGGCGACGGCGGCAGCCGCCGAGACGCCCCACTTCTCCTCGAGCAGCTTCGCGAGCTCAGCGGCCTCGAGAACGGTCAGCGAGGACAGGTCGTCGACGAGCTTGGCAAGATCAGCCATTTTTCACTTCCTGATGTTGTCGGTTTGAACGGTAGGGTCTCGAACAGCCCGTTAGGCCGCTTCGTCGGTCTGGTCGTCGCCGGTCTTGGCATAGGCCCCGAACACGCGCGCGAGCTTGGCGGCCGGCGCGTTGACGACCTGAGCGATCTTGGTCGCGGGAGCCTGGACAAGGCCCACGAGCTTGGCGCGCAGCTCATCGAGGGACGGCAGCGAGGCCAGGGCCTTCACGCCGTCCGGGTTCAGGGCGGTCGTCCCCATGGCTCCGCCGAGGATGACCAGCTTCTCGTTGGCCTTGGCGAAGTCCACCGCCACCTTCGCGGCCGCGACCGGATCGCTCGAATAGGCGAGCAGGGTCGGGCCCTTCAGGAGGGGCTGGATGGAGGCGACGTCCGTGCCTTCGAGAGCGATATTGGCGAGGCGGTTCTTCGCGACCTTCACGGTGGCGCCGGCCTGCTTCATCTGCGAGCGCAGCTTCTGCATGTCGGCGACCGTGAGGCCCTTGTAGTGGGCCACGACGACGACGGAGGTGTTGGCGAACACCCCGTTGAGCGTCGCGACGAGATCAGCTTTTGCTGCTCTGTCCACTTTGGCTCTCTCCGGTTGGCGGAACCCGGATGGGCCCCGCCGGTTGCAGTTGCCGCCCAGGATGAGCCGGGGCCTTCACGGGAAGACCGCGACGTCCTGAACGACGCTTCACGGCCCTGCCCCCGATGCCAAGGACCTGACGGCCCCTCGCCTCGGGTGAGATGGTTCAAACCGACGCCCCGGCGGCCTCGGGGAGGCCTTGGGGCGGTGAAACTCGGTCTTCCCCGTCTGTGCAGGCTGGCGGTTTAAGCCGGCGGATGCCGGCGCCTGCAGTCTCGGACAGGACATGGCCGGACGGGGCGCAAGGGGTTGCCCCCTGAACCCTTCCGGCCACTTCGGTCACCCAGTCGCCCGGGGACCTCTCTCAAGGACCAGCCGGTCGGCCGCATCCTTTCGATCTCGGAAACGTGGAGCCGGGTCTATAGCGGCGTGCAAGCGGCCTGCCAAGAGCCCGGCACCAGGAAATTCGGTCGCAGGGCCGGATTTTCCGTCAGAGCCTCCCGGTCACGCCGCCTGCTGGGCCCCTGCCCTCGCGGCGGCCTCCGCCTTCGCCTTGTCCTGGGCGGCGTAGAACGAGGCATTGTGCTCGCCGCGCAGCGCCTCGCGGGTGAAGCGGATCAGGTGGTGGGCGACGAAGCCCATGTTGAACACCGCCTCGATCTGCCCGCGCCTGAGGGCGTAGCCGGCGGCGCGCCAGAACGGCCGGCGGTAATCCGAGAACAGGCCGACCCGGGTGAGGATGTTGAAGCCGAGGATGAGCCCGCGGCGCAGGTTGGTCAGCGTCAGCTTGCCGGCGGTCGGCGTGGTGATCCGGTGCGGATAGGTGACGTCGCACTGGCGCTTGAAGCGCTCGAACAGCTGCTCGGGCGAGTAGGCATGCGCGATGGCCCGGCGCCAGGACCGCACCACGTCGTCGTGCGGGCGCTTGAACAGCACGTTCGATTCGAGGCTGGCGTCGTGGACGAGGCGCCCCTCCCGCTCGAGCCGGTCCCAGAGCGGGGTCTTGGGCAGGGCCTGGAGCAGGTTGATGGTGAGGACCGGGATCCCCGACTTGTCGATGAAGTCGATCAGGTTCTGCTCGGAGCGGTCGGTATCGGTGTCGAGGCCCAGGATGATGCCCGAGGTGACCTCCAGCCCGTACGAATTCAGGGTCTCGATCGCCTCGTACATCGGCACGGCGGCGTTGTGGGTCTTGTCGATGCCCTTGAGCGCCTCGGCCTCCGGGGTCTCGATGCCGACGAACACGGTCATGAAGTTGGCCTGGCGCATCAGCTCGAGGATCTCGGGCTGCTTGGCCATGTTCAGCGTCGCCTCGCAGGCGAATTGGAGCGGAAAGTTGTTCCGCTTCTGCCACTCCACGAGGTGGGGCAGCATCTCGCGGGTCGCCTTGCGGTTGCCGATGAAGTTGTCGTCGACGAAGTAGACCACCGCGGGATGGGCCGGCTGGGCGACGATGGCGTCGAGCTCGGCACAGAGCTGCTCGGGGGTCTTGAGCCGCGGCTGGCGGCCGTAGAGCTGCGGGATATCGCAGAACTCGCAGCGATAGGGGCAGCCGGAGGAGAATTGCAGCGAGCCGATGAGGTAGCGCTTCAGCGGCACCCGCTCGTAGGCCGGGGCCGGGAAGTCGGAGAGGCCGAGCCGGTCCTTGGTCTCGAACCGCTCCGGCTCGGATGGCACCGCGACCGTCTCGTCGAGGCGCCGGATCAGCGCGTCGGTGGCGTCGCCGATCTCGCCGAGATGGAGGTAGTCGAAGTCCGGGTACTTCTCCGGCGCGCCGGAGACCGAGGGGCCTCCCAGGACCGCGACCTTGCCGGCGGCATGCGCCCGCCGGCCGATCTCGTGGATCTGGCCCTCCTGGATGTGCATCCCCGACACGAACACCGCGTCGGCCCAGGCGAAGTCCTCGGGGCTGGCCCGAGCGATGTTCTCGTCGATGAAACGCACCTCCCATGCCTCAGGCATGTAGGCGGCGATCACCAGGAGCCCTTGCGGCGGCATGAAGGCCTTCACGCCGCCCATCAGCGGATAGGCGTGCGAGAAGGTGCCGAAGGACGGCGTGTAGGCGGGGAAGACGCAGAGGATGCGTCGCGAGGAGGAGACCGGGACGGTGCTGCGCATGACGCCATATCTAGCACAGCGTCGCCGGAAGGCTGCCCCGCCGGGCCAGGTTTTCGCCGCGCTGCGGGACGCTACCGAAAGCCACGGGACCGCCGCGTCAGGAGCCGTCCTTCGCCGAAATGCGAAACGCCCGGTCCGTGGCCGGACCGGGCGCCTCATTGCGTCATCGTGACAGTCGCGTCGGCGTCAGGCGCCGGCGGCGACCAGCACGCTCGACGGATCGACCTTCACGCCCGGGCCCATCGTCGAGGAGACGGCGATGCGCTGGATGTAGGTGCCCTTGGCGCCGGCGGGCTTCGCCTTGGCGACGGCGTCGGCGAAGGCGCGGATGTTCTCGACGATCTTCTGCTCGTCGAACGAGACCTTGCCGATGCCGGCGTGGACGATGCCCGCCTTCTCGACGCGGAACTCGACCGAGCCGCCCTTGGCGCCGGCGACGGCGCCCTTCACGTCCATGGTGACGGTGCCGACCTTCGGGTTCGGCATCAGGCCGCGCGGGCCCAGCACCTTACCGAGGCGGCCGACCAGCGGCATCATGTCCGGAGTGGCGATGCAGCGATCGAAGTCGATCGTGCCGCCCTGGATCGTCTCGAGCAGGTCCTCGGCGCCGACGATGTCGGCACCGGCAGCCCGCGCCTCGTCGGCCTTCGGGCCGCGGGCGAACACCGCCACCCGCACGGTCCGGCCGGAGCCGTTCGGCAGGTTGCAGACGCCGCGGACCATCTGGTCGGCGTGGCGGGGGTCGACGCCGAGATTCATCGAGACCTCGAAGGTCTCGTCGAACTTGGCGGTGGACCGCTCCTTGATCAGCTTCACCGCGTCGGCGAGCGGATAGAGCTTGGTGACCTCGATGCCCTCGCGGGCGGAGCGGATGCGCTTGCCTGTCTTTGCCATGTCGCCCTCCCCTTACGCGGTGATCTCGAGACCCATGGCGCGGGCGGAGCCGCGGATCATGGCGACGGCGGAATCGACCGAATCGCAGTTCAGGTCGGGCATCTTCTTCTCGGCGATCTCGCGGATCTGCGCCTCGGAGACCTTGCCGGCGGGCGCGCCCTTGCCGGGGGTCTTCGAGCCGGAGGCCGGCTTCTTGCCGATCTTCAGGCCGGCGGCCTTCTTCAGGAAGAAGGAGACCGGGGGCTGCTTCATCTCGAAGGTGAAGGAGCGGTCCTGATACGCGGTGATGATCACCGGGATCGGGGTGCCCTTCTCGATCTGCGCGGTCTTCGCGTTGAAGGCCTTGCAGAATTCCATGATGTTGAGGCCGCGCTGACCGAGCGCGGGGCCGATCGGCGGCGACGGGTTGGCGGCGCCGGCCGGGACCTGAAGCTTCACGTAGCCCGTGATCTTCTTCGCCATGGGACTGCTCCCAGAATAGCCCTGTCGATGGAGGGCGGTTGCAGGTCGCGGTGCGGCCCGGGCTCCCGGAGGCGTTGCCGGGCGGGCCTTCCGCGGGTGAGGGACGGATCGTTCGGGAACGAAAAAGACGAGGCGCGCTGCCGCGCCCCGTACGGTTCCCGAAACAATCCGCCGGTTACGATCAGAGCTTCTCGACCTGACCGTATTCGAGCTCGACCGGGGTCGCCCGGCCGAAGATGGAGACCGCCACCTTGAGGCGGGAGCGGCTCTCGTCGACTTCCTCGACGATGCCGTTGAAGGAGGCGAAGGGGCCGTCCGCGACGCGGACCTGCTCGCCGACCTCGTAGGCGATCGAGGCCTTCGGGCGGTCGGTGCCTTCCTGGACCTGGCCCTTGATGCGCTCGGCCTCGGCGTCCGGGATCGGCACCGGCTTCGACTTGTCGGCCCCCAGGAAGCCCGTGACCTTCGGGGTGTTCTTGATGAGGTGGTAGACCTCGTCGGTGAGGTCGCACTTCACCAGCACGTAGCCGGGGAAGAACTTGCGCTCGGCATCGACCTTGCGGCCGCGGCGCACCTCCACGACCTTCTCGGTCGGGACCATGACCTCGTCGAACTTCTCCGTCAGGCCGCGCTGCGCCGCCTGGTCCTTGATCGACTGCGCGACCTTGTTCTCGAAGTTCGAGTAGGCGTGGACGATGTACCAGCGCTTCGACACGGCGTTCACTCCAGTCCGGCGGCGGCCCCGTCGCGGGCCGGCATCTGCCGGGTCATCTCTGCTCGTTCAGGCCCCGATGCCCAGCACCAGCGTCACCGCGTAGCGCAGGACCTGGTCGACGACGGTGAAGAACACGCTCGCCACCACCACCATGACGAACACCATCAGGGTGGTGACCAGGGTCTCCTTGCGGGTCGGCCAGGTGACCTTCCGGCCCTCGTCGCGCACCTGCTGCAGGAACTCGAACGGGCCGACGCGCTTCTGCGCCGGACGCACCGGCGGCGTCGGCGGGGTGCTGCGGGAGGCGTTGCGCCCGAGGTCCATCTTCTTCGTCGCTTCGTTCGATGCCATGGCTCGGACAACCGATGCGCTCGAAACCAACGACGGCGGCGGGCTGAAGGATCACCCCCGGCCCGCATAGCCGTCTGTTCGATCTGGGATGGGCGCAGCGTCTAGCGCAGTTGCGTGCGCTTGTCGACTGGCCCGGACGGATTGTTATCGGAGATCTGCCGGTGAGGACGGAAGCTCCGGTCGGCTCGCGGTTCCTGGCAGGAGTGGAGGGACTCGAACCCCCAACCCCCGGTTTTGGAGACCGGTGCTCTGACCAGTTGAGCTACACTCCTGCAGCGCCGCGGCGCGACCGCTCTGTAGCCGGATCCTCGGCCGGGATGCAAGCGGAATGTCGCGAAAAGCGGTTGGGGTGGGACGAGCGGCCTTCCCCGCCGCGGCGTCGATGCCGCACGTTCCTTCCCGTAGCGCTCGCCCAGGCGGCGGCCTTTCCGTGCAGGCGGTCCGGCGGATCACGCCCGTTCATACCTCTCAGCCAAGCTTTAAGTGCGAAAGGACCAATATTCGAAATATTGAACTATGTTTCAAATGATGCTCAAGGCTGCATTATGATGCAGAACGGGCCCTCGATCCATGCCAAGCACGAGCGTGTCGTCTCTGCTGTCTTGGAGGGGCGTCCTGTCACCAGGCGGCAGCCGGGTGCGTATCTGGTCCGGAGATCAGTGACGAAACCGGCTGTTCGACCTTCCCGATCATAGGCGACCGTCACCGCTGCGGGCCGGGACCGCCGGACCCAGAGTTTCGGGACGTTTGGTCAACGCCGCCATCGTTATTGTCGCAGACAGGCGCAGCGTCATCGACCATAATCCGCGGGACTGGCGTCCATCAACAAGGCTGGGCGGCACTGCGTCCCGGCCGGGGTGCCAAGACTGAGGATCGCCATGCTACTCGCCCGCCGGGACATCCTGCTTGCATTCGGCGCAACACTGTTTGTCACATCCGTCAGGGCGGAAGATCCGCCTCGTATCGTCGCCGGTATCGGATGGCGCGGGTCCAAGGTGCAGATCTTCTTCAGCAACGGCACCTACACACGGTTCGATGTGGCGACGGGGAAGGTCGACGAAGGCTACCCCAAGCCGATCAATGACGAGACTTGGCCAGGCCTTGCACCCTATGCTGGCGACATCGTCGCCGCCTGCACCTGGCCGGGCGACAAGCTGCAGATCTTCCTCAAGGACGGCCGCTACATCCGCTACGACGTCGCGAAAGACCGCGCCGACCCGGGCTACCCTCGCCCCATCACGGACGAGAGCTGGCCGGGGCTCGCGCCTGATGCCAGGCAGATCGCCGCCACGCTGAACTGGCCGGGCGACAAGCTGCAGATCTTTCTCAAGGACGGCCGCTACATCCGCTACGACGTTGCGAAGGACCGCGCCGACCCCGGCTATCCGCAGCCGGTCGACGACAGCTCCTGGCCCGGCCTCGCGGCCTACAAGCGCCTGTTCGGGTGCATGGTGAATCTGGAGAACAAGAAAGCGGTCATCTTTCTCACCGATGGGCGCTTCATCGTCTACGACATCGCAGCCGATCGGATCGATCCTGGCTATCCCAAGTCGCTGTGAACCGGGACTGATGCCGCGCCAATCCGATCAGCAGATCTTCGCCAAGTTGAAGGGTCTGCTGCGAATCGCGGCGGCCCGCAACCTCCAAGACCTGTGGCACACCAGCCGGCAGGCTCTCGCCCGCTTCAAGGCCGGCGAATGCCGCACATGCCTCGCCGCACCGGCTACGAATACCGACTTGGCCGTCGCTCCATGAGCGGGCACCGCTCTAGCCGATCCGATCCAACGAAAAAGGGGCGGGCGCCGCGCGGCACCCGCCCCTTTTCCTTATGTCCGGAACCGAAGGCGGCTCCGGACCCGTTCGTCCCGACTTACTCGGTGATGGAGGCGACGACGCCGGCGCCGACGGTGCGGCCGCCCTCGCGGATGGCGAAGCGCAGCTTCTCCTCCATCGCGACCGGCACGATCAGCGTCACGTCCATCGTCACGTTGTCGCCCGGCATCACCATCTCGGTGCCCTCGGGCAGCTGGCACACCCCCGTCCCGTCCGTCGTCCGGGAGTACCACGGCGAC
>NZ_LABZ01000062.1 GCF_001043955.1 Methylobacterium tarhaniae
CCGCCAGAGCCCGCGCCGGCGCCGGCACCGCCGGTCCCGATGCTGCGGCCCGCCCGGCCGGCCCCGCGCAGCATCTCGAAGAGCCCGGCGCCGACCCCGCCTCCCCCCGTGCCGGCGCTGCCGCCGCTCGCGCCCCTCGAGCGGCGGGTGCGCACCGGCCTGCGCCGCGGCTCTCGCAGCGTCGATGCCTCGATCGATCTGCACGGGATGCGCCAAGCCGAGGCGCATGCCGCCCTGATCGGTTTCCTGCACCGCTCCCGGGCCTCCGGCCACGCGGTGGTGCTGGTCGTCACCGGAAAGGGGGGGAGCGGCGATCCGTATGCCGAGCGCGGCGTGCTGCGCCGCAGCGTGCCGCATTGGCTGCGCCTGCCGGAACTGCGTCCGCTCGTTCTCGGCTTCGAGGAGGCCGCCCATCACCACGGCGGCGGCGGCGCGCTCTATATTCGCCTGCGCCGGCGCTAGAGCATCGGCGACGCGGAGATTGGTCCGTCGACGACGAGGCGGCGGCCTCGAAGACCCGGAGCATCGCCGGGCGATCCGCACGAGGCTGCCGGTCCGCCCGCGATGTCACGGTTACGGGATACTGTGGTCTGCTGCCCGAACAGGTCGAAAATGCCTGAACGTTGCATGGGCTCGACCGTCACGGCGATGATCACAGGTTGTGTCTTCGAGGGCGAAGCTTCCAAATGTTAATGCCCGCAGTGATGACTGCATCGATAGTTCGGAAGTGCTTTGGGCGCGGCCGGAGCATCGGCCTCGGGCTCGCCGCTCTCCCGACAACGCCGCACCGCGCCTCGCCCCACTTTTCCCCTCTGGGGACTTGAGTCGACGACGAGGACCCGTTACATAAAGTCGTTCCCTCCTCCATCGTCACGTCACGTCGCATCCAGAGCCGCCCGGCTCCTCCTCGCGACCTCCGGGACAATCAGGCGACGACTTCGCGACCGGTGCCTCTCTCGGCCACCCCGTTGCTCCCGCTCAACGCCGCGCCCTGCGGCGGCCGGACTTGTCCTGACATGACGCTTCCCTGCTTCGCCCCCGCACCCTGATATCCCATGATCGAAGATACTCTCGCCCCGATCGAGACCCCGGCCGCTCCCGCCATGCGCGAGGTGAAGCTGCAGGATCTCAAGTCCAAGACGCCGACCGAGCTCCTGACCTTCGCCGAGGAGGTCGAGGTCGAGAACGCCTCGACCATGCGCAAGCAGGAATTGATGTTCGCGATCCTGAAGCAGCTCGCTGCCAAGGACGTCGAGATCATCGGTGCCGGCACCGTCGAGGTGCTGCAGGACGGCTTCGGCTTCCTGCGCTCCTCCGACTCGAACTACCTGCCGGGCCCGGACGACATCTACATCTCGCCGACGCAGATCCGCCGCTTCGGCCTGCGCACCGGCGACACCGTCGAGGGCCCGATCCGCGGCCCGAAGGACGGCGAGCGCTACTTCGCGCTGCTCAAGGTCAACACCATCAATTTCGAGAACCCGGACAAGATCAAGCACAAGGTCCACTTCGACAACCTGACGCCGCTATTTCCCACGCAGCGCTTCAAGCTCGAACTGTCGGAGCCGACCCGCAAGGATTTCTCGCCCCGGATCATCGACATCGTCGCGCCGATCGGCAAGGGCCAGCGCGCCCTGATCGTGGCGCCGCCGCGCACCGGCAAGACGGTGCTGATGCAGAACATCGCCCAGTCGATCACCCTGAACCATCCCGAGTGCTACCTCATCGTCCTGCTCATCGACGAGCGGCCGGAAGAGGTCACCGACATGCAGCGCTCGGTGAAGGGCGAGGTGATCGCCTCGACCTTCGACGAGCCGGCGACCCGCCACGTCCAGGTCGCCGAGATGGTGATCGAGAAGGCCAAGCGCCTGGTCGAGCATGGCCGCGACGTGGTCATCCTCCTCGACTCGATCACCCGGCTGGGCCGCGCCTACAACACCGTGGTGCCGTCCTCCGGCAAGGTGCTGACCGGCGGTGTCGACGCCAACGCCCTGCAGCGGCCGAAGCGCTTCTTCGGCGCCGCCCGCAACATCGAGGAGGGCGGCTCCCTCACCATCATCGCCACCGCGCTGATCGATACCGGCTCGCGGATGGACGAGGTGATCTTCGAGGAGTTCAAGGGCACCGGCAACTCCGAGATCATCCTGGACCGCAAGGTCTCCGACAAGCGCATCTTCCCGGCGATCGACATCACCCGCTCCGGTACCCGCAAGGAGGAGTTGCTGGTCCCGCCGGACTCGCTCAAGAAGACCTACGTGCTGCGCCGCATCCTCAACCCGATGGGCGTCACCGACGCGATCGAGTTCCTGCTCGACAAGCTGCGCCAGACCAAGAGCAACAGCGACTTCTTCGACTCGATGAACACCTGATCCGGCCCGCTGTCGCAGTCAGCCGAGCCTTCCCGCGGCGCTCCGAAAGGGGCGCCGTTCTCATTTCAGGCAGAGCGCGAAAGACCCGGGCGGAGGGGTCGTCCCGGCATCGTCCCGTCTCGCCGATGATCACGCGACGCGGACCGACGCCTCCATTTTCGCTCGCTGGGATGCTCGGCGCTCAATCCCCGACCTCATGCTAGATTGCGGCCATGGGGAGCCCCGAGGAAGATCTCCTGGGATCGCCGAGGCTTGATGGGGCCATCCTTGAGGCCCGGCGGCCGTTGCGCATCGGCCAGCCGGGGTGCTTCTGCGATCGAGATCACCGCGCAGATCGAGCATGGGCCGAGCTCTTTCGCGAGCGATGCACAATGAGGTGCGGGAGCGCTGCCTCCCCGATCCTCTGCCCCGGATGTTCAGGCGTCGACCATCGGCCGGAGCAACCTCAACCCGGATCGGCAGTACCGCCGGATCGTGCTAGCCACGGCGCCGTGATGCCTTCCCTGGCTCCGAACCCCGGCCCTGTCCCCTGCCCCGCGACACCATTCCATGCTCCCCTCCGACACTATCTTCGCTCCCGCCACGGGCTATGGCCGCACTGCCGTTGCGGTCGTGCGGATCAGCGGTCCGCAGGCGGGACCGGCCCTCGTGGCCCTGATCCGGGCCGGGCTGCCGCCGGTGCGGCGGCTGTCGCTGCGCGTTCTTCGCGAGCCCGCGACCGGCGAACTGCTGGATCACGCCCTGGTCGCCTGGCTACCCGGCCCCGGCACCGCCACCGGCGAGGATATGGTGGAACTGCACCTCCATGGCGGCCCGGCGGTGCGGGCGGCGGTCCTGGGCAGCCTCGGCCGGATTCCGGGACTCGCGCCGGCTGAGCCCGGCGCTTTCACCCGCCGCGCCTTCCTCAACGGCCGCATGGACCTGACTGCCGTCGAAGGGCTGGCCGACCTGATCGATGCCGAAACCGAGGCGCAGCGGCGCCAGGCCGTGCGCCAGCTCGACGGTGCCCTTGGTCGGGCCGTCGAAGGCTGGCGGGCTGCCCTCCTCGATGTGCTCGCCGGGACCGAGGCGGCGCTCGATTTCGCCGATGAGGGCGATGTCGACGATGAAGCCTTGACCGCGTCAGGGCGCGCTGTCGCCGCCGGGGTGCGCGAGGCGATCCGGGCTGCCCTCGCCGATGGTCGCCGGGGTGAGCGCCTGCGGGACGGCTTCACGGTGGTGCTTGCCGGCGCCCCCAACGCGGGCAAGTCGAGCCTCCTGAACGCACTCGCCCGGCGTGACGTCGCGATCGTCTCGGAGGTCCCTGGGACGACGAGGGACGCGATCGAGGTGCGCTGCGACCTCGGCGGCCTGCCGGTCCTGCTGGTGGATACAGCGGGTCTGCGCGACAGCGCCGACGCGATCGAAGTGGAAGGCGTGGCGCGGAGCCGCCGCCGCATCGATCAAGCCGACTTGGTGCTGTGGTTGCGCGAGCCCGGCGGCGAGGGTCCCCCTCCCCTGTCAGGCCCCTTGCGCGTGGTCGCGACCAAGGGTGACGTGTCGCGCTCGGTCTCCGATGGCGAGATCCTGATCTCGGCACGGACGGGCGAGGGCCTCGACCGGCTGCTCGCCGAGATCGAGCACATGGCGGGGTCCTCCCTCGGCAGCGGCGACGCCCTTGTCACTCGTGAGCGGCAGAGGCTCGCTCTCGAGCGCTGCCTTCACCACCTCGACCGTGCGGCCACTCACGGCGCTGCGCTGCCGGCGGAGCTGGTGGCGGAGGATCTGCGTCTTGCGGTCCGGGCCCTCGGCGAAGTGGCCGGTCGGGTTGGGGTCGACGAGCTGCTGGATCGCCTCTTCAGCAGCTTCTGCATCGGCAAATAGGCTCGGTCCCGCATGTTTTCACGTGAAACGCCGGCCGAGCCGAGAGCGTGATTGACGCCGCTGCCGGCCGCTGCCTAATCACCTCATGCTCTCTGACGATTCTCCCACCTTCGACGTGATCGTCGTCGGCGGCGGGCACGCAGGCGCCGAGGCGGCCGCGGCCGCCGCGCGCTACGGTGCCCGCACCGCCCTCGTCACCCATCGCCGCGACACGCTCGGGGCGATGTCCTGCAATCCTGCTATTGGCGGCCTCGGCAAAGGCCACCTCGTGCGCGAGGTCGATGCCCTCGACGGCTTGATGGGCCGGGTGGCGGATCGCGCAGGGATCCAGTTTCGCCTGCTCAACCGCCGCAAGGGGCCGGCCGTACGCGGGCCGCGCAGCCAGGCCGACCGCAAGCTCTATGCTCGGGCCATGCAGGCCTTCCTGAGCGAGACACCCAATCTGACGATCATCGAGGGTGAGGTCGCGGATCTCGGAGTCATCAATGGCCGGGTCACCGGCGCGGTGCTGGCCGATGGCCGTGCCCTCCCCTGCCGCGCCGTGGTGCTCACGACCGGGACCTTCCTGCGCGGGCTGATCCATATCGGCGACGTCACGATTCCGGCTGGCCGGATCGGTGAAGGCCCGGCGCTGGGCCTGTCGGCGACCCTCGACCGGCACGGCTTCACCCTCGGGCGCCTGAAGACCGGCACGCCGCCCCGCCTCGATGGCCGTACCATCGATTGGCACGGCATCGACAAGCAGGCTGCCGACGACGAGCCGGTCCCGTTCTCGACCCTGACCGAGCGCATTACCACGCCCCAGATCGAGTGCGGGGTCACCCGGACGGGCCCGGCGGTGCACGACCTGATCCGCGCCAACCTTCACCGGTCGGCGATGTATTCCGGCGGCATCACCAGCCGTGGCCCCCGTTATTGCCCGTCGATCGAAGACAAGGTGGTGCGCTTCGGCGACCGCGACGGGCATCAGATCTTTCTCGAACCGGAGGGGCTCGACGACCCAACGGTCTACCCGAACGGGATTTCCACCTCCCTCCCCGAGGACGTGCAGCACGGCATCGTCCGCCTGCTGCCGGGCTGTGAGCATGCGGTGATCCTGCGCCCCGGCTACGCGATCGAGTACGATTACGTCGATCCGCGCGAACTCGACCCGACGCTCCAGACCCGCCGCATCACCGGCCTCTTCCTGGCCGGCCAGATCAACGGAACCACCGGCTACGAGGAAGCGGCTGGACAGGGCCTAGTGGCGGGGATCAATGCGGCTCGTCTCGCCGGTGCGGCCGAACTCGCGGTGTTCGACCGGGCCGAGTCCTATATCGGCGTGATGATCGACGACCTCGTGACCCATGGGGTCAGCGAGCCCTACCGCATGTTCACCTCCCGCTCGGAATACCGGCTCAGCCTGCGGGTCGACAATGCCGACGAGCGCCTGACCGGCCGTGGCCTCTCCCTCGGTTGCGTGTCCTCCGCGCGCGCACGGCATGATGCCGCCCGCCGCGAGGCGTTGCACGGCGCGCGCCGGATGCTGGACGATCTCAGCCTCACGCCGACGGAAGCGCAGCGGCACGGCATTGCACTCAACCGCGACGGCATCCGCCGCTCGGCGTTCCAGCTCCTGTCCTATCCGGAGATCTCCTGGGACCGTCTCGCCGCCGTGTGGCCGCAACTGAGGGCGATCTCCCTTGCCCTCGCCGACCGGCTCTGCACGGACGCGACCTATGCAGTCTATCTCGACCGGCAGCGTGCCGACATCGCGGCCTTTCGGCGCGACGAATCCGTGGCGCTTCCGGCCTTGCTCGATTACGGCAGCATCGCCGGTCTCTCGAACGAGTTGCGCCTGAAGCTCGACAAGGTCCGGCCACTCACTCTCGGCCAGGCTGCTCGCATCGAAGGCGTGACGCCCGCCGCCCTCACCCTGCTCGCCGCCCACGCGCGCCGCGGCGCAGCCGCTCAGGTTCCGGCCGAATGACCAAGGCTCCTCTCGGCCGCGACTCCGTGTTGCGTGAAGCCGGCGTTTCACGTGAAACAGCGGCGTCCCTCGACCTCTACGTCGCCCAGCTCACCCGCTGGCAATCGATCAAGAACCTCGTCGGTCCCTCGACCCTCGCCGAGGTCTGGACTCGCCACATCGCTGATTCGCTCCAGCTCCTGGCCCTCGCACCCGAGGCGACGCGGTGGCTCGACCTCGGCAGCGGTGCAGGAATTCCGGGTTTGATCCTGGCGATCGCCGGCCGCGAACGGCCGGGTTTCCACGTCGATCTCGTCGAGAGCAACGGCCGCAAGGGCGCCTTCCTGCAGGAGACGGCGCGGCTGACCGGCGCGCCGGCCAAAATCCACGTCGCCCGCATCGAGACGGTGATCGACAGCTTTACTGATTCGCAGATCGTCACCGCCCGGGCCCTCGCACCGCTCTCGCAGCTGCTCACCTGGACCGAGCCGCTGTTGAAAAACAGCGCCACCGGACTTTTTCCGAAAGGGCGTGATGTCTTAACCGAATTGACCGAGGCGGAGGAAAGGTGGAGATTTGACGTGGATCTGATCCCGAGCCGGACCGATTCTGATGCCAGAATCGTTCGCGTCTCCAGCGTGAGCGGCCTTCTCCCATGATCGCGGAAACCCCCGAGGCGCAGGCGAGCGGCAGCCCGCGGCCCCTGCGCATCATCGCGCTTGCCAACCAGAAGGGCGGCGTCGGCAAGACTACGACGGCGATCAATCTCGGCACCGCGCTCGCGGCGATCGGCGAGCACGTGCTGATCGTCGATCTCGACCCGCAGGGCAACGCCTCGACGGGTCTCGGTATCGATCGGCGGCAGCGCCGCCTCTCGACCTATGACGTGCTCGCCGGAGAGGCGGCCCTGGCCGAAGCGGTACAGGTGACTGCCGTGCCGCGCCTGTCGCTGATCCCGTCCACGATGGACCTTCTCGGCCTCGAGATGGCGATGGCGAGCGCGCCGGACCGCGCGCAGCGTCTGCGCCGGGCGCTGGAACCCCTCGATCTCGGCGATGTTCCGGATGACCAGCGCTTCACCTACGTGCTGATCGACTGTCCGCCCTCGCTCAACCTGCTCACCCTCAATGCCCTCGCAGCGGCGCACGCGGTCCTGGTGCCGCTGCAATGCGAGTTCTTTGCCCTGGAGGGCTTGAGCCAGCTCCTGCGCACCGTGGAGCAGGTGAAGAGCGCCCTCAATCCGCGTCTGGCGATCCAGGGCGTGGTGCTGACGATGTTCGACCCGCGCAACAATCTGTCGGCCCAGGTGGTGGCCGACGTGCGCGAGTTCATGGGCGACAAGGTCTACGAGACCATGATCCCCCGCAACGTGCGCGTCTCCGAGGCGCCGTCCCACGGCAAGCCGGTGCTGCTCTACGACCTCAAATGTGCGGGCTCGCAGGCCTATCTGCGGCTCGCCTCCGAGGTCATCCAACGGGAAGGCCGTCTTCCGGCCGCCGCCTGAACCAGCGTAACGGAGTCGATGAGAGGATGAAGGGTATGGCGGAGGAGGGAGCGCGGCCGCGCCTCGGGCGGGGCCTCGCGGCGCTGATCGGTGACTTCGGCGAGGAGGCTCCTGCGGCGCCCGAGAAGCCGAAGGCTGGCCAGCGGCGTGTGCCGATCGAGTTCCTGCGACCGAACCCGCGTAACCCGCGCCGCTACTTCGCCGAGACCGAGCTCGAGGAACTGTCGGCCTCGATCCGCACCCGCGGAGTGATCCAGCCGATCGTGGTCCGGGCGCTCGCCAACGTGCCGGACGCGTTCGAGATCGTGGCCGGTGAGCGGCGCTGGCGGGCGGCACAGCGGGCAGGCCTGCACGACGTGCCGGTCGTCACGGTCGAGATCGACGATCGGACCTCGCTCGAATACGCGATCCTGGAGAACGTCCAGCGTGCCGACCTCAACGCCATCGAGGAGGCAGCGGGCTACGAGCGGCTGATGAGCGAGTTCCGCTACACCCAGACCGAGCTTGCGGAGATCATCGGCAAGAGCCGCAGCCACCTCGCCAACACCCTGCGCCTGCTGCAATTGCCGCCCGGCGTGCAGGAGCACGTCATCGCGGGCACGCTCACGGCGGGCCACGCGCGGGCGCTCCTCGCCGTCAAGGATCCGGAGGGCGTCGCTCGCCGGGTGATCGAGGATGGCATGACGGTGCGCGAGGTCGAGGCCTTGGCCGCCGGTGAGCAGACGGGCACCGGCCCGCGCCCCGGTCGCCCGCGCAAGGCGGCGTTGGAGAAGGATGCCGATACGCGCGCCCTCGAACGGCGCTTGGAGGACGCCCTGGGGGTCGTGGTGTCGATCGAGGCCAAGGGAGCGGGCGGGGAGGTGCGCCTGCGCTACGCCAGCCTCGATCAGCTCGACGGGCTGTGCCGGCGCCTGGAGATGTGATGGCCGGAGAGGCCGGACCGCGGCCCGGCCTCCCGGAGCAGGGCAGGGGGGCTCGTCAGCCCCGCCGCGCCGCCTGGCTGGCGAGCCTCAGGAACAGGTCGGCGGCGATGGCGTGCGAGAAGTCGCCGCCGGCCCGGCGGGCTCCGAGCACCGCGTCCTGCAGCAGCGACACCGCCCGGCGCAACGAGGCCGGGCTCCAGCGGGCGAGCTGCGTCTCGACGATCTTCTGGCGGCGGAAATGCAGGCCGCGCCAGCCCGCCACCATCGCACTCGGGCTCTTGCCGTCACCGTCGAGGCGCGTGGCGAGGAGCGTGAGCGCATGGCGCAGGGCGCCCCCCAGCATCACTGAGGCGTCCATGCCCTCGATCTGGAAGCGGCGGTAGCTGCGCTCGGTCTCGGAGACGCGCCCCGCGAAGGCAGCGTCGATCAAGGCGTTGAGCATCGATCCCGAGACGTCGCTGCCGATCGCCTCGACGTCGTCGATGCCGACCTCGCCCTGGCCGCGGGCATAGAGCGCCAGCTTCTCGATCTCGCCGAGACTCGCGCGCCGGTCGCCGCCGAGGCTGCTGGCCAAGAGATCGCGGGCCTCTCGCGTGATGCGTAACGAGTCGGCCCGCAAGGTGCGCTCGATCAGGTCGGCGAGGGTGCCGAGATCGTCCGGGTAGCAGGGAATGGCCAATGCCCGGGGCGAGCGCTCGCAGACGACGCGGAGTGGCGCCGATTTGGCAAGGTCGCCGGCCTCGACCACGATCCGCGTGTCGGCGCCGTCCTGCTTCAAGGCGGCCTCCACCGCCGGTGCATAGTTGCGGCTGCCGGGCCGAACCCAGACCGCGCGCTTTCCACCGAACAGCCCTACCGTACCGGCTTCGTCGACGAGACGGCCGGGATCGCTCGCCAACACGTCGCCGTCGAGCTTGACCAGCGCGAAAGGATCGGCGGGATCATCGACGGCCTTCTCGGCGAGCAGGCGGGCACGCTCGGCGACGAGGCCGGTATCCGGGCCATAGACCAGGATCACGGCGATGCGAGGGTCGGGGCCACGGCGCAGCAGCCCTTCGACCTCGCCGGCCTTGACGGCGGTCACGAAACGCCTCCGGCAATCATGACGGGCTCAGGGCTGGGTCGCCAAGATCGCGGCAACGCGGGTCTTGATCTGGTCGGACAGGAGCTTGGCCAGCCGGATCTCGGCGTCGCGGGCGGCGCGCAGGCTGGCGAAACGCTGGGCCGAGCGGTCGTAGGTGGCGGTGCCCTGGGCGACGCCTTCGGTAATGGTCCGATCGCCGGCGAGGGTCTGGACCTTGTAGGATGCGGTGCCGACGAGCGTCGCCGACTCGGCCCGGCCGGTGACCGAGCTGACGATCGGCGTCTGCACCGACTCGCTCGCGATGAGGGTCAGGCGGTACTTCTTCTCCGCCGGCGTGCCCGACCCGTCGAGGTCGAAGACCAGCTCGCTGCGCAGGTAATGGCCGAGGCGCTCCTGCCCCTGTGCGGTCCTGGCCGGCTCGACCTGGATCGAGGCGAGCACGGCGCTCAAGGGGGCGCCGGAGGCGGTCGGTCCGTAGAGCGGCCGGAAGCAGGCCGAGAGGCCGAGCGCCAGGGTGGCGACGAGAGTGAGGTTCCGCGTCGTCTTCGCCGTGCTGCCTGCCATGAAGGTCCGTCCTGCCGCCATCGACTTCGTTACCGCTACGCTGACGCCGTTACCGTGGCGTCGAGGTTCTGCCAAGGGACACCTTTCGGGCGCGTCCGGCCCGCCTCAGAATAGGGGAGGGGATCTAAAGAGTCTCTGCGGCGACAGCGGGGCCGTGCCTGAGTCGTGGGCGGGAAATCGGGGATGTCGCGGATAAAGGAAGGGCCCGGCGATCCTGCGATCGTCGAGCCCTGACCTCAACGGAAGGCGTGGTCGTTCAGACCACGATGTTGACGATGCGCAGCGGCACCACGATCACCTTGCGGGGCGGCTTGCCCTCCAGGGCCCGCTGCACCGCCTCGAGGGCGAGCACCGCGGCCTGGACGGCGGCCTGGTCGGCGTCACGCGGCACGGTGACATCGGCGCGCTTGCGACCGTTGATCTGCACCGGCAGCGTCACGCTGTCCTCGACCAGGAGGTCGTGACGGACCGCTGGCCAGGCCGCTTCCGCTACCAGGCCGTCCTGCTTGAGCGCCGTCCAGCAGGTCTCGGCGAGGTGCGGCATCATCGGGGCGATGAGCTGCACCAGGATCAGCGTCGCTTCCCGCAGAGCAGGGGAGGGGGCGTGGCCGCGCTCGGCGTTGACCGCCTCCTGCAAGCTGTTCGCCAGCTCGTAGATATGCGCGACGCAGCGGTTGAAGCGCAGGCGCTCGATGTCGTCGCCGACCGCTGCGAGCGCCTTGTGCGCCGCTTTCAGCGCGGTCTCACTGCCGGCGCCCGCCGTCGCAATGCCACCCTCGGCGACTTCGCTCACCATGCGCCAGACGCGCTGCACGAAGCGCGAGGCTCCCTGCACGCCGTCCTCGGTCCAGATCACGTCGCGCTCCGGCGGCGAGTCGGAGAGCATGAACCAGCGAGCGGTGTCGGCGCCGTAGGAGGCGATGATGTCGTCGGGGTCGACGACGTTCTTCTTCGACTTCGACATCTTCTCGATCGCCCCGATGGCGATCGGCGCGTCGGTTTTCACGTGAAACGCTTTGCGGGCGCCATCCTCGGTCACGACCTTGACGTCGACCGGCTGCACCCAGGCACCGGCCTCATCGCGATAGGTCTCGTGGACGACCATCCCCTGCGTGAACAGGCCGGCAAAGGGCTCGTCGAGCCCGGCCCAGCCGGTCTGGCGCATCGCCCGCATGAAGAAGCGGGAATAGAGCAGGTGCAGGATCGCGTGCTCGATGCCGCCGATATACTGGTCGACGGGCAGCCAGTGGTCGGCAACCGCCTTGTCGGTCGGTGCGTCCTCCAGCCAGGGCGCGGTGAAGCGGGCGAAGTACCAGGACGAATCGACGAAGGTGTCCATCGTGTCGGTCTCGCGCCGGGCCGGCGCGCCGCAAGACGGGCACGGCACGTTGCGCCAGGCCGTATCCCGCTCCAGCGGGTTACCCGGCACGTCGAACGACACCTCCTCCGGCAGGCGCACCGGCAGGTCCGCGACCGGGACCGGCACGACGCCGCAGGATTCGCAATGGATCACCGGGATCGGGCAGCCCCAGTAGCGCTGGCGCGAGACGCCCCAGTCGCGCAGGCGGAACTGGACCCGGCGCTTGCCGACCGAGGCGCCGTCGAGGGTCTCGGCCTCCAGGCGGTCGGCGACGGTCTTGAACGCCTCGTCGGTGCTCATCCCATCGAGGAAGCGCGAGTTGATCATCCGGCCGTCGCCGTCATAGGCGGTGTCGGTGATCACGAAGGCGGCCGGGTCCTGGTCCGGCGGGCAGACGACGGGGGTGTTGCCGAGATCGTACTTGTTGGCGAAGTCGAGGTCGCGCTGGTCGTGCGCCGGGCAGCCGAACACCGCCCCGGTGCCGTATTCCATCAGCACGAAATTCGCGACGTAGACCGGCAGGGTCCAGGAAGGGTCGAGGGGGTGGCGCACCCGTAAGCCCGTGTCGAAGCCGAGCTTCTCCGCGGTGTCGATCGCGGCCTGCGCAGTCCCCATGCGCCGGCACTCGGCGATGAAGTCCTGCAGCGCCGGGTCATCCTTCGCCACCGCGGCGGCGAGGGGATGGTCGGCGGCAACCGCCAGGAACTTGGCGCCGAACAGCGTGTCGGGGCGCGTCGTGTAGACCGTGACTTCGCGTGCCGCGCCCTCGGGCGCGCTCTCGAGGGCGAAGCGCAGCTCCAGCCCTTCCGAGCGGCCGATCCAGTTGCGCTGCATCAGCCGGACCTTCTCCGGCCAACGCTCCAGCGTGTCGAGCCGGTCGTCGAGATCCTGGGCGAAATCGGTGATCTTGAAGAACCACTGGGTCAGCTCGCGCTGCTCGACGAGCGCGCCGGAGCGCCAGCCGCGCCCGTCGATCACCTGCTCGTTGGCAAGCACGGTGTGGTCGACGGGATCCCAGTTCACCTTCGCGGTACGGCGCGAGACCAGCCCGGCCTTGAGGAAGTCCAGGAACATCCGCTGCTGGTGCTTGTAGTAATCGGGATCGCAGGTCGCGATCTCGCGGCTCCAGTCCAGCGACAGGCCCATCGATTGCAGCTGCGCCCGCATCGTCGCGATGTTGGCGTAGGTCCAATCCCGGGGGTTGACCTTGTTCTGCATCGCGGCGTTCTCGGCCGGAAGGCCGAAGGCGTCCCAGCCCATCGGGTGCAGGACGTTGAAGCCCTTGGCGCGCTTGTAGCGGGCCACGACGTCACCCATCGCGTAATTGCGCACGTGGCCCATATGGATGCGCCCCGACGGGTAGGGGAACATCTCCAGCACGTAGTATTTCGGGCGCGGATCGTCGTTGCGGGTGCGAAAAATCTCCCGCTCGGCCCACACCTGCTGCCAGTGGGGCTCGGAATCCTTCGCGTTGTAACGTTCGGCCATGGCGGCGTCTTTGCGACCGGTCGGCGCCGGCGCCGAGAGCACCGGCGGCAGGGATGAAGGGAAAACGTCACGGCCGCAAACGGTTGAGCTTGCTCGGCGCGGCGCCGGCGGACTAGGACACGGTTTGGTCCCGAGGGTCAACAATCAAGGACGGGCGGCGCGCCGCCGGAAAGGAAACCGGTCATGATCGACCCGCAGACCGTCGTCGCGAACCTGGCCGAGGTGCGGGACGAGATCGCCCGCGCCGCGCATGATGGCGAGCGCGATCCGGCGGGCGTCGCGCTCATCGCCGTGTCGAAGACGATTCCCGCCGAGGGGATCCAGCCGGCCCTCGCGGCGGGCCAGCGTCTCTTCGGTGAAAACTACGTCCAGGAAGCCAAGTCCAAGTGGCCGGCCTTGCGCGAGGCGTATCCCGACGCCGAGTTGCACCTGATCGGCCCGCTCCAATCGAACAAGGCCCGCGAGGCGGTGGAACTGTTCGACGTGATCCACACCCTCGACCGGACGTCCCTCGCCGCCGCCCTGGCGAAGGAGATCCAGCGCAGCGGCCGGCATCCGACCCTGCTGGTTCAGGTCAATACCGGCGAGGAGCCGCAGAAGGGCGGGGTGGCGCCGGGCGCAGTCGACGCGTTCCTGGCCGAGTGCCGCGAGACGCATGGCCTCACGGTCTCGGGGCTGATGTGCATCCCGCCGGCGGAGGATCCGCCTTCGGCGCATTTCGGCCTGCTGGCGGCGATCGCTCGCCGCCACGCCCTGTCGGTCCTGTCGATGGGAATGAGCGCCGATTACCCGGCCGCCATCCAGATGGGGGCGACCCATGTGCGGGTCGGCAGCGCGATCTTCGGGGCGCGCCAGCCGAAAGGCTGACGCGCGCGCGTCAAGGCGTCAATTCGCGTGCAGGCAGCGGATTTCCTCCCGCGCCTGCTCCAGGAAGCGGACGCGATCCTCGTCCGTGAGCAGAACGGGGGAATTCGGCAATCCGTCGCGATAGCGGGCCGAGCTGTCCCAGAGGGTGCCGCGTGCGCCCTCCGCCGCATGGATCTGTCGGGCCCGAACGATCTCGGTCGCGGTGTAGGCGTCGAGCATGCGTCTCTCCCTGCGTCCGATAAGGCTTTTGTGTGGCAGCCGGACCCTACAGGATGTTTTCACGGCGCGCGAGTGTGGCAGCGTTACCAATTTGAAAGATGTCGTTGTGCTGCGCAGCATGCCTCATCGAGAAATTTGTTTCGAAATACCCGGGATTTCGGAGAACATCGCTCTTCAGATCGTGAGGCGGGTGCCGGGGCCGAGGCGGCGCAGCAGCCGGATCAGGTCTGGGCGGCGGAGCGCGACGCAGCCCTCGGTCGGCCGGAATCCCGGGCGGGCGACGTGCAGGAAGATCGCGCTGCCGCGGCCGGGACGGATCGGGCCGCGGTTGTAGTCGAGATCGATCACGAGATCGTAGAGCCCGTCGTCGCGCCAGAGCCGCTCGGCGCTGACGCCTGCGGCGGGCAGGGGAATGGGGCGGTTGTAGCGCCGGTCGCGGGGGTCGTCGCACCAGCCGTCGTCCGGGCGGATGCGGCGCAAGGGGAGGGGGGTCGCGGGCCGCATCGCGAGCCGGTCCGGACGGTAGAAGCCGCCGCGCAGGCGAAACACGCCGCGGGGCGAGGCGCCGTCGCCCTCGCGCTTCCGGCGCGTCTGGCCGCCCTTGCCGAGGGCGCAGGGAATCAGGACCGGGCCGGCGATCAGCGTGCCGCGGCGGCGGTCGAGGGGATTCGGGCGGACCCGCAGATGCGGGAGGGTGGTGCGCTTCATGAGTCCTGTCTTACGGTGCCGGCTCCGGAGCCGTCGAGGGGAGCGTGACAGGGCGTCCCGTCCGGCGGAGAATGGCGCGAGCCCCCCGCATTCGAACCGTTGCGACCACTATGCCCGAGCCGACCTCCGCTCCCGAGCCCGCGCCGGACTGGCTCGGCTGGCTGCCGCCGCGCCTCATCGCGGTCGATGTCGAGACGACGGGGCTGGCCGAGACCGACCGGGTGGTGAGTTTCGGCGCCGTGGCGCTCACCACCGCGTCCCTCGCCGCCGGCCGGCCGGATCTCGCCTGCCACCACCTGATCTTCGATCCCGGCCGGGCGAGCCACCCGATGGCCGAGGCGGTGCACGGCTACGACGACTGGCTCCTGCGCCACCAGGACCCGGCCGGCGCACATGCGGGAACTCTGGCCGACCTGCTCGCGGGGGCCGACCTGATCGTGGCCCACAACGCCGCCTTCGATCTCGGCTTCCTCAACCGGGAACTCGCCGCAGCCGGGCTGCCGCCGGTATCCGCCAAGGTCTACTGCACCATGGAGGCCTATCGCCGCCGGGGCGAGAAGGGCCGGGCCGCCCTCGACGCGGTGTGCCGGCGCATCGGCATCGCCCGGGTGGGCGCCCGCCACGGCGCGCTGGAGGATGCCTGGCTGGCGCTCCGGGCCTATCTCTGGCTCCAGGCCTGCCCGGTGGCGGTGGCGCGCCCTCGCCTCGCCCCGCCCAGCAACCTGCGCGTCCCGCCGCCCTGCCCGGAAGGCCCGCTGCCGCGACGGCCGTAAGGCCGGCGCCGTGGACAGGCCGGGGCGCGGCCCTTGCCGCGGCGGGACGCTCCGCTACTCTGCCCCTCCATGCTGCCAGGCTGCGGTCCGTCCGGGATCGCAGCGCCGGCCGGCGGCGCGACCCGCGCCCGCCTTCCTCGAGAGTGTCGGTTCGATGTCGAACGCCCACCGCCTGCTCGTCGTCGACGACGATCCGACCCTGCGCGACACCCTGACCGAGCAGCTCGCCCTCTCGGACGCCTTCGAGGTGGTGACGGCCGAGACCGCGCGCGCGGCGATGGAGCGGGTCGCGGCCGAGCGGGTCGACCTCGTGGTGATGGATGTCGGCCTGCCCGATCTCGACGGGCGGGAGGCGGTGCGGCAGATGCGCCAGGGCGGCTTTCGCGGCCCGGTGATCATGCTGACCGGCCAGACCTCGGATTCCGACACCGTGCAGGGGCTGGATGCGGGCGCCAACGACTACGTGACGAAGCCGTTCAAGCTCGCGGTGCTGCTCGCGCGCATCCGCGCCCAGCTGCGCCAGTACGAGGCGAGCGAGGACGCGGTGTTCCAGATCGGCCCCTACACCTTCCGCCCGGGTGCCAAGCTCCTCGTCGGCGAGCGCGGCTCGAAGCTCAAGCTCACCGAGAAGGAGACCGCGATCCTGCGCTTCCTCTACCGCGCCGGACGGCAGGTGGTGGGGCGCGACACGCTGCTCGCCGAGGTGTGGGGCTACAACGCGCAGGTCACCACCCACACCCTCGAGACCCATATCTATCGCCTGCGCCAGAAGATCGAGCCGAACCCCGCCACCGCCTCGATCCTGGTGACCGAGGGGGGCGGGTACAAGCTGCTGCCGTAACGCGCCCGGCCGCCGGCCGGGCGCCGGCCCTCACGCGATCAGCCCCCGCGCCTCCACGGGCAGCGTGCCGACGATCGCCCCGTCCCGCACCGTCACCAGCGCGTCGACCATGTTGACGACGACGCAGACGTGATTGGGCACCACCTCGACCAGGGTGCCGACCGGCGGCCGCTCGGCGCAGGCCGAGAGGTCCAGGAAGCCGTGCTCCTCGGCGAAGGCCTGGATGCGGGCGCCCGGATGATCGGGCATCAGCCCGAAGCCGTCGAGGCCGCCGCCGGAATCGCTGGTGAGCGTCTTCGAGCCGGCATCCAGGATGCCGCGTTCGGGGCCTGCCCGGCTCACCACCCGGGAGAGCACCGCGAGCGCGCAATCGTCCAGCGTCGCGACGCCCGCCGCCATCATCATGCGGTCGTTGAAGATCACGGTGCCGGCCCGGTGCTCGGTGGCGCCGTGGACTTGGCCCAGCTCCGGCAGGTTCGGCGTGCCGCCGGTCGAGACGATGCGGGCATGCAGGCCGTGCTCGGCCAGCCCGGCTTTCGCCTGGTCGAGGAAGCGTTGAGCCTCGGCGACGCCGCCGGCCGGCGGGTACATCAGCAGGCCCGCGAAGGCGAGGCCGGGCCGCCCCGCGATGTCGCGGGCGAGCGCCACCGCCTCGCCCGGGGTCTCGACGCCGGCGCGCTTGCGGCCGGTGTCGCATTCCACCACCACGTCGAGACTCCGCCCGCCCGCTTGCGCGGCCTCGGGCAGGCCCGCCACCGTCACCGGGTTGTCGGCCGCGACGGTGATCCGGGCGGGGCTCTCGCGCAGGAGCCGGCCGAGGCGCCCGACCGCGTGCGGGCCGATCAGGTTGTAGCTCACCAGGATGTCGTCGATCCCGGCCCGGGCCATCACCTCGGCCTCGCCGATCTTCTGGCAGGTGACGCCGCGCGCCCCGGCCTCGATCTGCATCCGGGCGAGGACCGGGCTCTTGTGGGTCTTGATGTGCGGGCGGTTGGCGAGGCCGGCCGCATCGCAGGCGGCCTGGAGCCGGGCGATGTTGCGGGCCACCCGGTCGAGGTCGACGACGACCGCCGGCGTGCCGTAGCGGCGGGCGATCTCCTCGCGGAGCGCGGGGGCGATCATCGCGGCGCGTTCCCGTCGGCCCTGTCCGGAATCATGTTGAGGCGCATCGTGGTCCCTCCTGCGGATCGACTCCGCCCCGGATCGTAGCCGAAAATCGGGCACGCCGCCCCCTTGCCCCTAGGGCAGACGTGCCCTATGGGCCCGCAACCCAATCTTAGACTTCCGCTTCTAAAGCGTGAGGATCCCTGGCACCGCGCAACGGAGCGTCGATGCACCCCGGACCCCGCAGGCGACCATCGGCCGCGTCCCGCACGCTGGCCGCATCCATCGTCGCCGCCACCCTGGTGATCGGAGCGACCTCCGGCCTGATGATCATGCAGATGCGCCGCAGTGCCTGGGACCAAGTCGGCCATGTGTCGCGGAACCTGCTGGAATCGGTCGAGCACTTGGTCGACCGCAACGTCGAGCTCTACGACCTGTCGCTCCAGGCCGTCGTCGAGGGCCTGCGCAACCCGGAGGTCGATGGCCTCGCCCCGAGCCTGCGCCAGCTAGTGCTGTTCGACCGGGCCGCCAGCGCGACCGGGCTGGGGGCGATCCTCGCCCTCGACCCGCAAGGCGCCGCCTTCGCCGATTCGACGGCGGAGGTCCCGCGTCCGTTGCGCTTTCCCGACGCGGATTTCTTCCGGATCCACAAGGAGCGGGAGGATGCCGGGCTCTATATCGGCAAGCCGCTCAGGATGGCACCGGACGGACGCTGGGTGATCCCGCTCAGCCGGCGCCTCACCTATGCCGACGGGGCCTTTGCCGGCGTCGTCGTCGGCACGATCGACATCGGCTATTTCGACGCGCTGTTCAGCCATTTCAGCCTCGGCGACCAGAGCCGCATCGCCGTCTTCCGCGAGAGCGGCGAGCTTCTCGTCCGCACCCCGAGGCGGGAGAGCGTCATCGGCCAGAGCCTGACGACGGCCGCGCATTTCCCGCGCTACCTCGAACATCGCTCGGGACAGTTCGTCGCGGTCAGCCACATCGATCCCGCCGAGGTCCTGATCAGCTACGGCCGGATCGGCGACCATTCCCTCATCGCCACGGTGGGGGTGCCGACGACGGTGATCGCGGCCCTGTGGCGGCCGAAGGCCATGGCGATCGTCGGTCTGGTGATGGTCCTGTGCGGCGGCATGATCGGGCTGACCCTGGCGTTGCAGCGCGAGCTCGAGCGGCGCGGCAAGGCCGAGGAGCGGGCGCTCGCGGCCAACCGCGACCTCGCCCGCCTCGCCCATACCGACGGGCTCACCGGGCTGCCGAACCGGCGCCAGTTCGACGAGGCCTTCGCGCGTGCGCGCGGCGAGGCGGTGCGCACCGGCGCGCCCTTGTCCCTCCTCCTCCTCGATGCCGACCGGTTCAAGCGCTACAACGACACCTACGGGCACCTCGCGGGCGACGAGGTGCTGCGCGCCGTCGCCCGGGTGCTTCAGCGCCAGGTCCGGGAGCCGGAGGAGAGCGCCTGCCGGATCGGCGGCGAGGAATTCGCCGTGCTGCTGCCGGGCATCTCCGGCCCGGACGCCGCCGCCCGGGCCGAGTGCATCCGCCGGGCGCTGGCGCGCCTGCGGATCCCGCATATCGGCAACGGGGGCGGCATCGTGACGTTGAGCCTCGGGGTCGCGGAGGTTTTCCGGGACGAGACGGCCGGGCAGGCCTTCTCGGCCGCCGACGCGGCGCTCTACGAAGCCAAGCGCCAGGGGCGCAACCGCGTGATGGTCCGGCCGGGCAGCGCGGAAGGAGCGCGGATCGCCTGAGCCCGCCGGGGGGCAGGGCCGGCAGGCGGTGTCGCGCCCGCCGCATTTTCTGCGACGAACCGGTGTCCATCCCGGCCGGAAATGCTCTAGAGCTTGGCCGAGCCGCCCGGGCGATTCAGGCGGCGCCGGCGAGGCGGACCGCGTGGGCGCGGCAGGGGAGAGCGAGGCCGTTGGCGCTCGACGACGACATCGCGATTCTAGAGGCGGCGCCGCTGTTCGGCCTGATGAACCGGGATGCCCTGCGGCTGATCTCGTTCGCGGCCGAGCGCCGCCGGCTCGAGCCGGGCGCCGTGCTGTTCGCCCGGGGCGAGACCGCCGAGGGCGGCTTCGTGGTGACCCGAGGCACGGTGGTGCTGGAGCCCCGCTCCCCCCGCGGTGCCCCGGTCGAGGCCGGTCCCTCGGCGCTGATCGGCCAGGCTGCCCTGTTCTTTCCCCTGGAACGGCCGACCACCGCGCGGGCCGGCGACGGCCCGGTCGAGGTCATGGTCGTCACCCAGGCGGTGATGCGCCGGATGCTCGAAGTGTTTCCGGACGCTGCCGCGGTGATCCACGACGCGCTCGCCGACGAGCTCGTCGCCCTGACCCGCGCCTTTGCCGACAGCCGGGCCGCCGACCCGACGTGACAGCACGGCAGGGGCTTTGGTAGAGGGGACGCCCATTCTCTTCCGCCTGGACGCCTTCCCATGTCGCACGCCGATCTCGCCCGGACCATCGAAGCCGCCTGGGAGGACCGCGCGGGCGTCGGCGCCGACACGCGCGGACAGGTGCGCGAGGCGGTCGAGGCCGCCCTGGCGCTGCTCGATTCCGGCGAGGCCCGGGTCGCCGAGAAGTCCGGCAACGACGACTGGCACGTCAACCAGTGGCTCAAGAAGGCGGTGCTGCTCTCGTTCCGCCTCAACGACATGTCGCTGATCCCGGGCGGCCCCGGCAACGGCGGCTGGTGGGACAAGGTGCCGTCGAAGTTCGAGGGCTGGGACGCCGCGCGCTTCCGCGCCGCGGGCTTCCGGGCGGTGCCGGGCGCCGTGGTGCGCCGGGGCGCCCACATCGCCCCGGGCGCGGTGCTGATGCCGTCCTTCGTCAATCTCGGCGCCTATGTCGGCGAGGGCACGATGGTCGACACCTGGGCCACGATCGGCTCCTGCGCCCAGGTCGGCAAGAACTGCCACATCTCCGGCGGCGCCGGCATCGCCGGCGTGCTCGAGCCGCTCCAGGCCAACCCGGTCATCATCGAGGACAATTGCTTCATCGGCGCCCGCGCCGAGGTGGCCGAGGGCGTGATCGTCGGCGAGGGCAGCGTGCTCTCGATGGGCGTCTATATCGGCGCCTCGACCAAGATCATCGACCGGGCCACCGGCGAGGTCTCTTACGGCCGCGTGCCGCCCTACTCGGTGGTGGTGTCGGGCACGCAACCCGGCAAGGCGCTGCCGGATGGCACCCCCGGCCCGTCGCTCTACTGCGCCGTCATCGTCAAGCGCGTCGATGCCGGCACCCGGGCCAAGACCGGCATCAACGAGCTCCTGCGGGACTGAACGGTTCCCGGCGTCGCGGTCCCTTCAGACCGCGACGTTGTCGATGAGGCGCGTGCGGCCGAGACAGGCGGCCGCCAGCACCCGGGCCGGACCCTCGACCCGCTCGAGCGGCGCCAGGGTGTCGGCATCGTTCACCGACAGGTACTGCACCGGCGCGAACCCGGCCGCCGCGAGGAGCCCCCGGCCCTCCGCCAGGGCGGGCGCCGTCGCGCCTCCGCCGCGCACGGCCTCGGCCACCCGTTGCAGCACGGCATGCAGGGCGGGCGCCGTCCGCCGCTCCTCGTCCGAGAGGTAGCGGTTGCGCGACGACAGCGCGAGGCCGTCGGGCTCGCGCAGGGTCGGCGCGCCCTCGATCGCGACCGGGATGTCGAGGTCGCGGGCGGCGCGCCGGATCACCTGGAGCTGCTGGAAGTCCTTCTCGCCGAAGATCGCCCGGTCGGGCAGGCATTGCAGCAGCAGCTTCGTCACCACGGTGGCGACGCCGGCGAAATGCCCGGGGCGAAGGGGGCCGCACAGGACCTCCGTCAGTCCCGCCACCGTCACGGTGGTGGAGAAGCCGGGCGGGTACATGGTCGCCACGTCGGGCAGGAAGGCGGCGTCGGCCCCGACCGCGGCGAGGAGGGCGAGGTCGGCGTCCAGGACCCGCGGGTAGCGCGAAAAATCCTCGTTCGGACCGAACTGCGTCGGGTTGACGAAGATGCTGACCACAACCCGCCGGCAGTTCGCCTGCGCCTGCCGCACCAGGGACAGATGCCCCTCATGCAGCGCCCCCATGGTCGGCACCAGGGCCACGCCCTCGCCGCCCGCCCGCCAGGCCCGCACCTGCGCCCGCAGGGCGGCGACGTCGGTCAGCCGGAGGACGGGGATGGGAGGGGAGGGGGGCAAGGTC
>NZ_LABZ01000063.1 GCF_001043955.1 Methylobacterium tarhaniae
TACGCCGGCCACGTCACCACCGCGACGAGGCGGCGCAGCTTCGAGCGGGTCTACGACCTCACCGAGCGGGTGATTCCGCCGGACATTCTTTCCCTGCCCGACGTGCCGGAGGCGCAGGCGCAGGCCCAGCTCGTCGACCTCTCCGCCCGGGCGCTCGGGATCGCCACGGCCGCGGAACTGCGCGACTATTTCCGCCTCGACGCGTCCGATGCCGCCGCCTCGTCGCGGTGGTGACGTGGCCGGCGTAGAACAGCCATTCGAGCATGCGCTTGGGCTCGCTCCATTCCCACCAGCCGGCCCGGCCGGTCTGAACGTCGGAGGCCGCCATCGGGCCCTCGTCGCGCAAGCGGGCGAGGAGCGCCATCGCCTCCGCGCGGCGCTCGCCCGCGAAGACCCGCATGCCGGCATAGCCGGCCCCACCCCGGTCGGCCCGTTCCATGCGCCAGCGCAGCAGCGGGTGCAGCGCCAGCGGCAGCAGCGAGCATTCGTGAGCCCAGTACTCGAACAGCCGCCGGTCGCGGCGCGAGCCCCAGGCCCGTCGGTCGAGGAGGGCCGTGTCGTAGGCGCCGAGCCGCGAGAAGGCCGGCAGGTAGTGGGCCCGCACCAGGACGTTGACGCTGTCGATCTGGTGCAGGCCGAGGCGGTCGAGCGTGGCGGCGAGGTGGCGGGGACCGACCGTGGCCGGTCGTGCGGCATGGAACCCTTGCGCCGCCAGGGCGACCCGGCGGGCTTCGACAGGCGTCAGCCGCACGATCCCCACCGGATCAGATCTTCCGCACGGCCCCGTGGGCGGCGCTGGTGGTCATGCTGGCGAAGGCCCGGAGCGCGGCGCTCACCTTGCGCTTGCGCGGCGCCGCGGGCTGCCAGCCCTTGGCACTTTGCGCCGCGCGCCGGCGCTCGATCTCGGCGGGATCGACCGCGAGGTGGATGCGCCGGTTCGGGATGTCGATCTCGATCCGGTCGCCCTGCTCGACGAGGCCGATCAACCCGCCCTCCGCGGCTTCCGGCGAGACGTGGCCGATCGACAGGCCCGAGGAGCCGCCCGAGAAGCGCCCGTCGGTGACGAGGGCGCAGGCCTTCCCGAGGCCCTTCGACTTCAGGTAGCTCGTCGGATACAGCATCTCCTGCATGCCGGGGCCGCCGCGGGGGCCTTCGTAGCGGATCAGCACCACCTCGCCCGCCTGGACCTTGCCGCCCAGGATGCCCTCCACCGCCGCGTCCTGGCTCTCGAAGACGTGGGCGGGGCCGGAGAAGGTGAGGATGCTGGCATCCACGCCCGCGGTCTTCACGATGCAGCCATCCTCGGCGAGGTTGCCGTACAGCACCGCGAGGCCACCATCCTGCGAATAGGCGTGGGCGGCATCGCGCACCACGCCCGTCTCGCGGTCGAGGTCGAGCTCGTCCCAGCGCGAGGCCTGGCTGAAGGCGACCTGGGTCGGCACGCCGCCGGGCGCCGCGCGGTAGAACTCGCGCACGCTCTCGCTCGTGGTGCGCTGCACATCCCAGCGCGCCAGCGCCTCCTTGAGGGTGCCGGAGCCGACATTGCCGACATTCGTGTCGATCAGGCCGGCCCGGTCGAGCTCGCCGAGGATCGCCATGATGCCGCCGGCGCGGTGCACGTCCTCCATGTGGACGTTGGCGACGGCCGGGGCGACCTTGCACAGGACCGGCACCCGGCGCGACAGCCGGTCGATATCGGCCATGGTGAACGGCACCTCGCCCTCATAGGCGGCGGCCAGCAGGTGCAGCACCGTGTTGGTCGAGCCGCCCATGGCGATGTCGAGGGTCATGGCGTTCTCGAACGCCGTCATCGAGGCGATCGCGCGCGGCAGGACCGAGGCGTCGTCCTGCTCGTAGTAGCGCTTGGCGAGGTCGACGACGAGGTGGCCGGCCTCCACGAAGAGGCGCTTGCGGTCGGCATGGGTCGCCAGCACCGAGCCGTTGCCGGGCAGCGACAGGCCGAGCGCCTCGGTGAGGCAGTTCATCGAGTTGGCGGTGAACATCCCTGAGCACGAGCCGCAGGTCGGGCAGGCCGAGCGCTCGATCACCTGCACGTCCGCGTCGGTGACGCGGTCGTCGGCGGCGGCGATCATCGCGTCGACGAGGTCGACCTTCTTGATCCCGGTCGAGAGGTTGACCTTGCCGGCCTCCATCGGCCCGCCGGAGACGAAGACCACCGGGATGTTGAGGCGGAGCGCCGCCATCAGCATGCCGGGGGTGATCTTGTCGCAGTTCGAGATGCACACCATGGCGTCGGCGCAATGCGCGTTGACCATGTACTCGACCGAATCGGCGATCAGGTCGCGGGACGGCAGCGAATAGAGCATGCCGTCATGGCCCATCGCGATGCCGTCATCGACCGCGATGGTGTTGAACTCCTTGGCGACGCCGCCGGCCGCCTCGATCTCCCGCGCGACGAGCTGGCCGAGATCCTTCAGGTGGACATGGCCGGGCACGAACTGCGTGAACGAGTTCACCACCGCGATGATCGGCTTGCCGAAATCGGCGTCGGTCATGCCGGTGGCGCGCCACAGGCCGCGGGCGCCGGCCATGTTGCGGCCATGGGTGGTGGTGCGGGAGCGATAGGCGGGCATTGGAACTCTTCGAGGTTCGATCACCCCGCGTCATGCCGCCGCGACCCCGCCCGCCGCAAGTCCCTGAATGCAGATCAGGCCCGCGGAGGCCGCTACTTCGAGCAGCCGATGCAGATGCCCTTCATGATCGCGTCCTCGCGCTTCTCCTCCTGGCGGTTGCGCGGGGTGACCGTGCCGGTCTCGTCGGGCCCGAGGGCGCCGGGCTTCGGCACGGTCTGGCCGACGGCGCTGGTATTGGGCGCGCGGATCGTCGAGGCCGGGCCGCCGCCGGTGCCGGTCTCGCTGACCGCATTCTGCGCGAGGGCGGGGAGGGGGGTGAGCAAGGCGAGGGCCAGGACGGGAGTGAGGAGGCGGGCCGGCATGGTGTTCGTCCTTGTGAAGCTCCGACCGAGTCGACGCGGAGCGCGCGGCGAAGTTCCCGGGATGTGGTCACGCGTCGTCCAAGCGGAGCCCATGCAAGCGGAGCCCATGGAAGTTTCGCACGCGAACCCTCCCCTCTCTGCGGGGGAGGGTTCAGCCCGCACGCCGCCGGGCGCCTATATCCGCCCCATGGACACCCCCGCCGACAGCCGCTTCCCCAACAGCCGCTTCTCCGCCTGGCGCCGCGCCGCCGCCGCCCGTCTCGGGCCCTTGCGCCACCTGCCCGCCCTGTTCCGCCTCGCCGTCGCGACCGATCCGCGGCTCACCCTCGCCAGCCTGGCCTTACGCCTCCTGCGCGCCGGGCTGCCGGCCCTGATGCTCTACGTCGCCAAGCTCGTGGTCGATGCCGTGGTGGCCGGACGCGCCGCGCCACCGCCCCCGGACGGCTGGCTCGCCGATCCGCGGCTGCACCACATCGGGCTCCTCGTCGGGATCGAGCTCGGCCTGGCGGTCGCCTCGGACCTGCTCGGGCGGGCGACCTCCTACGTCGACGGGGTGCTGGCCGAGAAGGTCGGCAACGCCACGACGTTGCGGCTGATGGCCCATGCGGCCGCCCTCGACCTCGAGCAGTTCGAGGACAGCGCGGTGCAGGACCAGCTGGAGCGGGCCCGGCGCCAGGTCGCCTGGCGCTCGAACCTCATCGGCCAGCTGCTCGGCCAATTCCAGGACCTCGTCACCGCCGTCACGCTGGCCGTCGCGGTCGGCACGATGCTGCCGGGGCTGGTGCTGCTCCTGGTGCTGGCCCTGATCCCGGCCTTCCTCAACGAGCTGCACTTCAACGCCCGCGGCTACCGCCTCGCCTGGCGCCGCAGCCCGGACCGGCGCGAGACCGATTACCTGCGCTATCTCGGCGCCGACGCGCACAGCGCCAAGGAGGTGAAGCTGTTCGGCTTGGCCTCCCACCTCGCCGAGCGCTTCCGCGATCTCGCCGGCCGGCTGCTCGCCGAGAACCGGGACCTGGCCCGGCACCGGGCGCTCGCCGGCGGCGCCTTCGCGACGCTCGGCACCCTCGCCTACTACGCCGCCTACCTCGTCATCGCCGGGGAGGCGCTCTCCGGCACGCTCACCGTCGGCGACCTCACCTTCCTGGGCGGCGCATTCCTGCGCCTGCGCGGCCTCGTCGAGGGGCTGCTGCTCGGCGCCTCGCAGCTCCTCGGCCAGGCGCAGTATCTCGACGACCTGTTCTCGTTCTTCACCATCGCGCCGACGATCCGCTCCGGGTCGCGGCCGGTGCCGGAGCGCCTGCGCGAGGGCTTCGTGTTCGAGGATGTCGGCTACCGCTATCCGGGCGAGAGCCGCTGGGCGGTGCGGAACCTGTGCCTGCGCATCCGGGCCGGCGAGGTGGTGGCGCTGGTGGGCGAGAACGGCGCCGGCAAGACCACGGTCGTCAAGCTGCTCGCCCGCCTCTACGCCCCGACGGAGGGGCGCATCCTGCTCGATGGCCACGACCTCGCCGAGTACGACATCGACTCCCTGCGGGCCAGGATCGGCGTGATCTTTCAGGACTTCATGCGGTTCGACTTCACGGCGGGCGACAACATCGCGGTCGGGCGCATCGAGGCGCGGGCGGACCGGGACGGCATCGCGGCGGCGGCCCGGCGGGCGCTCGCCGATGCGGTGATCGAGCGGCTGCCGGCGGCTTACGACCAGCGCCTCGGCCGTCGCTTCGAGGACGGGGTCGAGCTGTCCGGCGGCGAGTGGCAGAAGGTGGCGATCGCCCGGGCCTACCGGCGCGACGCGGCTTTCCTGGTCCTCGACGAACCGACGGCGGCCCTCGATGCCGGGGCCGAGGCCGAGGTGTTTCGCCGTTTCGCCGACCTCGCGGCCGGGCGCACCGCGCTCCTCATCTCGCACCGCTTCTCCACGGTGCGCCGGGCCGACCGGATCGTGGTGCTGGCCGGCGGGACGGTGCTGGAGGAGGGGACCCACGCGGCGCTGGTGGCGCGGGGAGGCCGCTACGCCGAGCTGTTCGAGCTTCAGGCCGCCGGCTACCGCTGAGCCGCCTCGTAATCCGCGAGGTCGGCCGCATCGGTGATCTGCTCGCGGGCGGCCCGGTCCAGGCGCTCGACGATACGGGCGATGGACGGCGCCGCGTAGGGGCGCGCGGCGCGCAAGGCCCGAAGCGTCTTGGCGAGGCGGATCGTCACCTCGATCTCCGCCATGCCCTCGCGGATCAGCGGCCGGAAGGCATCGGTCAGCATGTCGTCGAGTGTCGGGCGGGGCACGCGGACGGGGGGCCGCCCGGCCAGCTCCTCGCCTTCCGGCTCGTCGGGCGGCAGGTGCAGCAGCACGCGCAGAAGGGCGTTCAGCACCTCGATCGCAGTGCCGGGATCGTTGGTGGCCGGCGCCAGCGCGCGGCTCGCGATCTCGGACAGGGCGACCAGGCCGAGGCGCGGATCCTGCTCGAAGCGCCGGTGCCGCTCGATCGCGAAGGCCTTTGCCAGGGTCGTGGCCAGGGTCCCGCCCTCTTCTCCGAGGTCGCCCTCGACGTATAGCAGCGGCCGGGTCGGGTGGACGAGGGTGCCCGGCAGGGCTGCAACGTGGACGACGAGGCCGTGCTGCTCCGCGCGCACCCCGAGGGAGGCCACGTCGATATGGGTGACGTAGCCGGTCGCCTTCGCGAAGACCGGTTTCGCGCCGGCCGACACCGCGACCGCCGGCCGGCCGCCGAGCCGCGGGTCGGCGGCGAAGGCCTGCATCGCCGCGACGGCGGCATCCTCGACGCGGTCGATCACGTCGCCCATCCGCCCGAACCCGGTGATGTGGCCGATCCAGCGCAGGAGCGTGACGACCACCACCGCGACGATCAGCACGGTGCCCGAGAACAGGACCACGCGCCCGCTGTCGCCGTAGGCGCTCGACTGCAGTCCGATGATGCCGACCACCGAGAACACGAAGGCGCCGAGAAAGGTCGAGAGCGCGTTCTGCGAGGTCGGATCGCCGATCAGGAGCTGCGTCGCCCGCGGCGTCGCGAGCTGGGTCGCCGAGCCGTAGGCGCTGACCATCGCCGTGAGCGAGAAGGTCGTCACCGCCAGCATGCTCGAGGCCATGATCTGGAGGATCGTCCCGACCGCGTCCTGCCCGAGCTGGCCGTGCATATCCGCCGGCAGGAGCGGCCCGACGAAGGCCGCCACGACCGCGAGGCCGACGCCGAACAGGCTGATCAGCGCCGCCCGGAACCAGACCTGCCGGACGACCCGCCTACCGATCCATGCCCAGCGGCCCATCTGCCCTCGTCCGTGCGGGATCTCCCGCGATCCCCAGCCGGAGAATCCGGAGCGGCGCCCGATCGCGTTGTGCTCGCGCGCCGCTCCACGTCCTCGATCGTGCCGCCTTGTCCACGACGAACCGGGATCCACCGCGTCGGACGATGCTCCAGAGCAGCCGTGCCGATGCGACGGGACCGGTGCGGGTCGTCGTCAATGGTCAGGCCTTTCGGGCGAGGCATCGCCCTCCCGCTCGGCCCGGTCGCGGTCGAGCTGGTGGAGCAGCTCGGCGAGGCGCGGGTCGAGCCCCTCGTCGAGCACGGGTTCGTACAGGGCCTGGAGGTAGCGGCCGAGCCGCTCCCGGCTCGCCGCGTCGAGAGTCGGCCCGCCGTCCGACGGCTCGCGGGACCCGTATGGGTCGGACCTGGGCGTATCGGATTCGAATGCGATCATCGGCCCTACATTTGGCACGCGGGGGCGGCCGGCAAGCCTTCACCCGCTCCAAGCCTGCAATCCGACGACGCCGGCCCCGAAGCGAGACCGTTGGACGCAAGACAGGAACCCCCGGTGTGCGCTACCGTTGGCCGGCGCAACCGGAGGGATCAGTTTGATGCGATTCACCGTTCCGCTCGTCCTCGCCTGCGGCCTCGCTGCGCCCGCCCTGGCGCAATCCGGCCGTCCGCCGGCGCTCCTCATCCACGGCAATTACTGCGGCCCGGGCAACAACGCGCCCCTGCCGCCGATCGACGCCCTCGACGCGGCCTGCGCCCGGCACGATGCCTGCACGCCCCGCGGCGGGCTGCCCTCGGCGGCCTGCAACGCCCGCCTGCAGCGCGAGGCCGAGCTGATCTCCCGCGACCCGCACCAGCCCGCGGACCTGCGCGACGCGGCGGGCTTCGTCGCCTTCGCGGCCGGCATGATCCCGTCGCGCTCGCAGGTGGCGGCGGCTCCGTCCATCGCGGCCCCGGCCCTGAGGCCGATCGGGCACACGGACCCGGCCCCGTCGATCGACGAGGACGACGAGTAGCGCCGTCAGAGCGGATAGGTCACGTCCGTCAGCGCCTCGGACAGGGCCCAGAGCCGCGCCGCCGCCTCGGGATCGGCGGCATGGGGTTCGACCTTCGCCGGCGCCGGGTGGCCGCGGATCTCCCACACGCCGTCCGGTCCGTAATAGCGCCCGCCTTCCGCCTCCGGCGCCGTGGCGGCGTAGAGCAGGGGCAGGGCGCCGCGCGCCGCCGACTGGCCGATCAGCCCGAGCAGGCCGGCCCCGACGCGCTCCGCCAGGGGCCCGGCCCGGTCGCCGCGCCGGGCGATGGCGGTCGCCGCGACCCCGGGATGGGCGGCGACCGACCGGATGGGCGACCCGGCGGCGCGCAGCCGCCGGTCGAGCGCGAGGGCGAAGATCAGCATCGCGAGCTTGGTCTGGCGGTAGGCGCTCTGCGGCCCGTAGGCGCGGCGCAGCTGCAGGTCGTCGAAGGCGATGGTGCCGGAGCGATGAGCGATGCTCGCCACCGCCACGATGCGGGTGCCGTCTCCTTGCCGCAGGCTCGGCCAGAGCAGGCCGGTGAGGGCGAAGTGACCGAGATAGTTGGTGGCGAGCTGGCGCTCGAACCCGTCCTCGGTCTCCTCGCGCCGCGGCACCGCGGCGATGCCGGCATTCAGGAGCAGGATGTCGATCGGCCGGCCCTCGGCCCGCCAGGCCGACGCGAAGGCCCGCACCGAGGCGAGGCGCGCGGTGTCGAGGGGACGGGTCTCGACAAGCGCCGCCGGATGCGTCCGGCGGATCGCCGCCGCGGCCGCCTCGGCCTTCCCCAAGTCCCGGGCGGCGATCACGATCTCGGCTCCGGCGCCGGCGAGCGCCAGGGCCGCCTCGTAGCCGATGCCGCTCGTCGCGCCGGTGACGATGGCGCGGCGCCCGGCCTGCGGCGGGATCAGGGCGGTGGTCCAGGGCATCCGCGCGCTCCTTCGCTCTCGGGAGAGCCCAAGATGGGGGCATGATCGCCGGCGGGAAGAGGGCGGGCGGGGATCGCAACCGCCTCCATGCACGTTCCTTGCACGCTCGCCCGGCGTTCTTGCAGGGACTGGCCTTGCACGCCTAGCCTGCATCATCGGGCGTTGATACACCGGAGGACGTGAGGGACCCGCATGATCGGCCGGCTGATCTCCACCCTGCGTCCGCCCAAGCTGCCCGACGGCAGCGATGCCGTGCCGGAGGAGACGGTCCTGGCCGCTCCGCCGGAGGCGGTAGTGCGGTTTCCCCCGATGGTCCCGCTCGTCCCCCCGCAGGCGGTCAACGACGACCCCGAAGTGGCCTTGTGCGATGCCGTGGAGGCGGCTTTGCGCGCGGCCGGCTACCTGCCCGAGCCGCCGGCGGCGTGAGAGCCCCTTCGACACGGCTCCGGGGTGTCACGGGGGATCGATCCTCGCCTCACCCACGCTGTCCCACCGTGGCACATGAGGCGGCCGAGGATCGGGCCGAGCGGCGGTTCGAACAGGCCGGCGGTCCTCGCCGGCGAGCCCGCCTTCGCCGCCTCCGGCAGCTCGGCCGGCGCCTCGATGCCGGTTCAGTCCGCGCCGTCCCGGGTGGTCACGGCGCATCGTTCGCGCATCGTGTCGGCTCCGGTCCCGGTCAGGGTGAGGGCCGCTTGCGCGAGGAGGCGCGCCAGGGTGCCGGGATCGGCATAGGCGAGATGGATGCGCACCATCGGGCGCCCGCCCGCGGCCTTCGCTGCCGCGAAGGTCCGGGGCTCGGCCGCGACGAGCATCGCCCGCTCGTCCTCCTCGATTCCCACCACCAGCGATACCCCGTCCTCCGCCAGCCAGGCGAGCCGCCGCCGGCCGATCCGGAAGACCGGCCCGGCCGCGCCCGCGTGCTCCGTGACACCCGGCAGGGTGGCCGCCGCCCGGCGGGCGACCTCGAACCAGACCGAAGGTTTTCGGGACGCGGTCTCGCGGCGGGGACATCTCCTCATCTCCCGTCAACGCGGTCGACGGGATCCGGGCCAGCCGGGGAAAGTTGCCTTCCGGTCGACCGGTCCCGCAGGCAGGTGCAGCATACGATGACCGAGGCCCGAACGGCCCTGGTCGGCGGAGCCAGCGGCATCATCGGCAAGGCGCCGATGGAGGCGCTCGCCGCGGCGCCCGGCTGGCGCGCCCGCGCCCTGTCCCGCCACCCGCACGGCTCGGCCGGGGCGGTGGCGGTGGCGGTCGACCTATCGTCCGACATGGGCATGATCCGCCGCGCGGGCTTCACCGAGACCGTCGACAGCGTCACGGCGCCGATCGAGGCGGTCCGTCGGCGGCACGAGGCGACGGTGCTGCCGCGTTCATCGCCCGACGCCGCGCCGCCGCGGCCCCGCCCGCTTCCACCACCCCGAACATCGCCGGCTGTGCCGCCGCGACCAGCCCGCGCAAGGCCGAGCCCAGCGCCTGAAGCCGCTCCTCCGTCAATTGCCCCTGGAACAGGTGCGCCGCCACGACGAGGCGCGGCCGCTGGTGACGGTCGCACAGGGCGGCGGCGACGGAGGTGACGCCGCGGATGAGATGGCCGGCATCGACGGCGTAGCCCCGGGCTGCGGAGGCCTCGACCTCCTCCAGGAAGGTCTCGAACGGCACCGGCACGTGCCAGCGGATCGCCCCGAAGCGGGCCCGCAGGGTGGCGCGCGGCAACCCGCCGGCAGCCTGGCCCGCCGCCGCCACGGCGCGGCCGATCGCGCCCGCATAGGCCGGGATTCGGGTGGCGAGGCGGAACTCGATGTGGATGCCGCTCGCCGGCACGATCCGCCCGAGGAGCAGCGCCTTGTCGTCGGGCGCCACCTGCCAGACGCTCGTCGTCGCCTCGAACTCCGTCGCGACCTGCTGCAGCCCCGGTTGCAGCAGCTCCACGTCCGAGCGGTTGAGGAGCGGGCGCGCCACCTCCAGCAGGCCGAGGCCGAGCCGGTAGGTCTTGGTGTCCGGCACCAGCGCGACGAAGCCCTCGCCCACCAGGGTGCGCAGGATGTTGAGCGTCGTCGAGGGGCTGACCCCCGCGGCCCGGGCGATCGCCGTGACGCCGAGCGCCTCGCGCGCGCCCGCGACCGCCCGCAGGATCGCCGCGGCCTGCGTCACGGCCCCGACCTCGCGGCCGACCTCCATCACCGCCGCCCGGTCCACGCCCGCCTCGCCGCGCTCCACCACGCCGCCCCCTTGCCGCGCCCTTCGTTTACGGTACAGAATATCGTTCAGCGGACGGAATGAAAACGACGATCCGCGCACGGCCCGGGGCAACGGGTCGGACATCATGGGAGGACCAGGATGGCACGGACCCGACGGGCCCGGACGGCGCCCTGCGCCGGTGCGACGCTGCGGGCGCTCTGCGCCGCGACCGCGCTCTTCGCCGCCTCCGCGGCCCGCGCCGATGGCGACGTGCTGCGGATCGGCATCATCACCGACATGAGCGGCCAGTACAGCGAGGGCAACGGCGAGGGCTCGGTCGCCGCCGCCCAGATCGCCGTCGAGGATTTCGGCCCGACCGTGCTCGGCAAGCGGATCGAGATCATCTCGGCCGACCACCAGAACAAGCCCGACATCGCCTCTACCATCGTGCGCAACTGGATCGACACAAAGGGCGTCGACGTGGTGGCGGAGGGCGTGAACTCCGCGGTCGCGCTCGCGGTCCAGGCGGTGACGCGCGAGCGCAACAAGATCTTCCTGATCTCGGGCGCCGGCTCGTCCGACCTCACCGGCAAGTCGTGCTCGCCGACCAGCGTGCAATGGACCTACGACACCTACGCCTCGTCGAACGCCACTGCGAAGACGCTGGTCGCCCGCGGCGAGAAATCCTGGTATTTCCTCACCGCCGACTACGCCTTCGGCCACGCGCTGGAGCGCGACGCGGCCCGCGCGGTCGAGGCCGCGGGCGGGCAGGTTCTCGGCAAGGTCCGCCACCCGTTCAACAATCCCGACTTCTCGTCCTTCCTGCTCCAGGCGCAGAGTTCGCCCGCCCAGGTGATCGCGCTGGCCAATGCGGGCAGCGACTTCGCCAACGCGGTCAAGCAGGCGCACGAATTCGGCCTGACCCAGTCGGACAAGACCATCGCGGCGTTGCAGGTGACCCTGACCGACGTCGCCTCCCTCGGCCTCGACGTGGTGCAGGGCGCGCTGTTCACCGACAGCTTCTACTGGGACCGCACCCCGGAGACCCGGGCCTATGCCGAGCGGTTCCATGCCCGCCGCAAGGCGATGCCGACCGCCTACCAGGCCGGCGTGACCTCGGCGATCACCCATTATCTCGGGGCGGTGAAGGCCGCCGGCACCACCGAGGCCGCCGCCGTGATGGCGAAGATGCGCGAGACGCCGGTGAACGACTTCTTCGCGCAAGGCGGCAAGGTCCGGGCCGATGGCCGCATGGTCCACGACATGTACCTGATGCGCTTCAAGAAGCCGTCCCAGTCGACGGGCAAGTGGGACCTCTACGAACTCGTCACCACGGTTCCGGGCGATGAGGCGTTCCGGCCGCTCGGCGAAGGCGGATGCCCCTATGTCCGGAACTGAGCGCGCTGCCGATCTCGCCGCGCTGGTCCGGCCCGGCGCGGTCGCGATCGTCGGCGCCTCCGCCGACCCGACCCGCATCGGCGGCCGGCCGATCGCCTACATGTTGCGCGCCGGCTTCCAGGGCGCGATCCTGCCGGTGAACCCGAACCGGGCCGAGGTGCAGGGACTGGCCTGCTACCCCTCCGTCGCGGACCTGCCGCAGGCCCCCGACGTCGCCGTGATCGCGGTGCCGGGCGCGGCGGCGCTCCGGGCGGTCGAGGAGCTGGGCGCGCGCGGCACGCGCTTCGCCGTGATGTTCACGGCGGGCTACGCCGAGACCGGCGAGGCCGGGGCGGAGGCGCAGGGAGCGCTCGTCGCGGCGGCGCGGCGGCACGGGATGCGGCTCCTCGGTCCCAACTGCCTCGGCCTGTTCAACGCCGCCACCGGCTTCTACCCGATCTTCTCCGCCTCCCTGGAAGGCGGCCTGCCGCTGCCCGGGCGGATCGGCATCGCCAGCCAGTCGGGCGCCTACGGCACCCACCTCTTCACCGCCTGCCGCAACCGCCACATCGGCACCGCGATGCTGGTCACCACCGGCAACGAGGCCGACCTCTCGGTCGCCGACGCGATCGGCTGGATGGCGCGGGACGACGACCTCGACGTCATCATGGCCTATGCGGAGGGCGTCTCGGACGGGCCGGCCTTCGCGGCCGCCCTGGCGGCGGCCCGGCGGGCGCGAAAGCCCGTGATCGTGATGAAGGTCGGCCGCAGCGCGATCGGCAGCGCGGCGGCGCAGTCGCACACCGCCTCGATCGCCGGCAACGACGCGGTCGTCTCCGCGGTGCTGGCCGAGCACGGCGCGATCCGGGCCCGCTCGACCGAGGAGCTGATCGACATCGCCTATGCGGCGACGCGGCGGATCTACCCGGTGCCGAACAGCCTGGGCGTCATCACCATCTCGGGCGGGGCCGGCGTCCTGATCTCGGATGCCGCCGAGGCCGTGGGCCTGCCGATGCCCCCGATGCCGGAGGAGGCGCAAGACCGGCTGAAGGCGATCCTGCCGATCGCCGCGCCGCGCAACCCGGTCGACTGCACCGCACAGGCCTTCAACGACCTGTCGCTGATCGGCCGCTTCACCGAATCGATGATCGCCGACGGCGGCTATTCCTCGATCCTCGCCTTCTTCACCCAGATCGGCGGCGCCCCCAGCATGGCCCCGGCGATCCGCGCCCAGCTCAACGCCGTCAAGGCGCGCCACCCGGACCGGCTCTACGCCCTCTCGGTTCTCGCCTCGCCGGAGCGCAACCGCGAATACGAGGCCGACGGCTACCTGCTCTACGAGGACCCGGCCCGGGCGGTGGTGGCCCTCGACGCGATGGGGCGCCTGGGCGCGAGCTTCGCGGCCGCCGAGCCGGTCGCGCCCCCGGTGGGGGAGGCCGTCGTGCTGCCGGAGGCCACCCCGAGCGAGGCCGAGGCCAAACGCCTGCTCGCCGCGGCCGGCATCGCGACGGTGCCGGAGGCCGTGTGCACCGACGAGGCGGCGGCGGTCGCGGCGGCCGACTCCTTCGGCTTCCCCGTCGTGATGAAGATCCTGTCGCCGGACATCCTGCACAAGACCGAGATCGGCGGCGTGCTCCTCGACGTCGCCGACGCCGAGGCGGTCCGGCGCGGCTACGCCACCCTCCTGGAGCGGGCCGCCCGCCACGCGCCGACGGCCCGGATCGAGGGCGTGCTGGTGGCGCGCCAGGTCAAGGGCGGGGTCGAGTGCATCATGGGCATCCAGCGCGACCCGGTCTTCGGCCCGGTGGCGATGGTCGGCCTCGGCGGGGTCTTCGTCGAGATCATGCGCGACGTGGTCTTCCGGCGCTGCCCGTTCGGCGAGGACGTCGCCGCGGCGATGATCCGCTCGATCAAGGCGGCGCCCCTGCTCACCGGGGCCCGAGGCCGGCCGCCCTGCGATGTCGCGTCTCTCGCCCGGATGCTGTCCCGCCTCTCGGTCCTCGCGGTGGCGGCGGGGCCGCGGTTGCGCTCCATCGACCTCAACCCGGTCTTCGCCCTGCCGGAGGGAGCCTTCGCGGCGGATGCGGTGATCGAGGTGGGGGAGGCCGGGTGAGCGGTTGCGGGACGGGGTCCTCTCCCCCCTTTCTGCGGGGGAGGGGACCCCGCCGCGAGGGCGAAGCACCCGTGCGCGGGGTGGGAGAGGGGAGCGGGTTATGGGCGGCGGTGCGGCCGTCGAGGGACAGCCATCCCGTGACCGATCCCGCCCGCATCGCCGTCACCCGGGGCTCGGCGCAGCCGAGAACTCGGGATGACGGAATGCGTCATCGATCGGTGTGTCGGTTCGACTTGCCGCGTCGATCGACGAGGTTTTCGAGAGGAGGAGCCCCATGGGCATGCTGGACGGCAAGGTCGCGCTCGTCACCGGGGCCGGGGGCGGCATCGGGCGGGAAATCGCCCTCGCCATGGCGCTCGCCGGCGCCAAGGTGGTGGTCAACGATGTCGGCGCCACCTTGAGCGGCGTCGGCGAGACCTCGGCGACGCCGGGCGAGCAGACCCGCGCCATCATCGAGCAGCGCGGCGGGCAGGCGGTGGTCAGCGCCGACACGGTGGCCGAGTGGGAGGCGGCGCGACGCATGGTGGCGACGGCGCTCGACGCCTTCGGCCGCCTCGACATCGTGGTCAACAATGCCGGCATCCTGCGCGACCAGATCTTCCACAAGATGACGCCCGAGGAGTGGCTGTCGGTCATCAACGTCCACCTCAACGGCAGCTTCTTCGTCTCCCGCGCCGCCGCCGAGACCTTCCGGCGCCAGGGCTCGGGCGCCTACATCCACATGACCTCGACCTCGGGCCTGATCGGCAATCTCGGCCAGGCGAACTACTCGGCGGCCAAGCTCGGGATCGCCGCCCTGTCGAAATCGATCGCCCTCGACATGGGCCGCTTCGGCGTGCGCTCGAACTGCATCGCGCCCTTCGCCTGGAGCCGGATGACGAGCTCGATCCCCGCCGAGACCCCGGAGCAGAAGGCCCGCGTCGCCAAGCTCCAGGCGATGGGGCCGGAGAAGAACGCGCCGCTCGCGGTCTTCCTCGCCTCCGACGCCGCGAGCCCCATCACCGGCCAGATCTTCGCCGCCCGCCACAACGAATTGTTCATCTTCAACCATCCCCGCCCGGTGCGCGGCGTGCAGCGCTCCGAGGGCTGGACGCCGGAGACCATCGCCGAGCACGGCATGCCGGCGCTCTCCGGCCACCTCGCCCCCCTCGACCGCAGCCCCGACGTCTTCTCCTGGGACCCGGTGTGACCATGACGATCAACGGACGCGCCTGCATCGCCGGGGCCTACGAGCACCCGACCCGCAAGGCCCCGGACAAGTCCGTGGCCCAGCTCCACGCCGAATCCGCCGCCGGTGCGCTCGCCGATGCGGGGCTCACGAAGGACGACGTCGACGGCTATTTCTGCGCCGGCGACGCGCCGGGCCTCGGGCCGCTGGCGATGGCCGACTACATGAACCTGCGCCTGCGCCACCTCGACAGCACCGATCTCGGCGGCGCCTCCTACATCGCCCACGTGGCCCATGCGGCGCAGGCCATCGCGATGGGCAAGTGCAGCGTCGCGCTGATCACGCTGGCCGGCCGGCCGCGGAGCGCCGGCCATTCCGGCACCGCGGCCCGCCCCGTCATCGCCGATGCGCCGGACAGCCCGTGGGAGGCGCCCTTCGGCCCGACCACGGTCAACCTCTACGCGCTCTGCGCCCGCCGCCACATGCATGAGTTCGGCACCACCTCGGAGCAGCTCGCCTGGATCAAGGTCGCGGCCTCGCACCATGCTCAAGCCAATCCCCACGCGATGCTGCGCGACGTCGTGACCGTGGACGACGTGCTGGCCTCGCCGATGGTCGCCGATCCGCTGCACCGGCTCGATTGCTGCGTCGTCAGCGACGGCGGCGGGGCGCTGGTGGTGGTGCGGCCCGAGATCGCCCGGAGCCTCAAGCGACCGCGCGTACGGGTGATGGGGGCGGGCGAGGCGTACAAGGGCCAGCTCGGCGGCGAGGTCGACCTGACCTGGTCGGCCGCGCGCCAGTCGGGTCCGGCGGCCTTCGCGGAGGCCGGAGTCACCCCGGCCGACATCAAGTACGCCTCGATCTACGACAGCTTCACCATCACGGTCCTGATGCAGCTCGAGGATCTGGGCTTCTGCGAGAAGGGCCAGGGCGGGCGCTTCGTCGCCGACGGCAACCTGATCTCCGGCACCGGCAAGCTGCCGTTCAACACCGATGGCGGCGGCCTGTGCAACAACCACCCGGCCAACCGGGGCGGCATCACCAAGGTGATCGAGGCGGTGCGCCAGCTGCGCGGCGAAGCCCAGCCGGCCGTCCAGGTGAGGAACTGCGACCTCGCCGTCGCGACCGGGATCGGCGGCCTGCTCGGCAGCCGCCACGGGGCCGCCACCCTGGTTCTCGGCAGGGAGTGAGACGATGACCAAGAATCCCTCGACCAGGAATCCCTCGACCGAGAATCCCTCGACCGGGAGTTCCCCGGCCCGCATCACCCTGCGCGACGGCGACTGGCCCGACCCGCCGGCGAGCCCCGAATCCGCGGCCTTCGTGGAGGCCGCCCGCGAAGGGCGTTTCCTGCTGCGGCGCTGCACGGCCTGCGGCAAGGCGCACTGGTACCCGCGCAGCTCGTGCCCGTTCTGCCTCGGCGAGACGGCCTGGGAGGAGGCTTCGGGCGAGGGCACGATCTACAGCTACACAATGCTCGCCCGCGAGGACCCGCCCCGCACCATCGCCTACGTCACCCTGGCGGAAGGGCCGACGATGCTGACGAGCCTCGTCGACTGCGAGGCCGAGTCCCTGGCGATCGGCCAGCCGGTGCGGCTGGTCTTCGCGCAGTCGCGAAACGGCACGCCGGTGCCGTGCTTCCGGCCGGTCGAGGCTGCCGAGCCGTCGCAGGCCGGTCCGGTACCGTGAGCGTCGACGGGCGGTCACGGGCCGCCTGTCCGACACACGATGGATCCCGGGTTCCGCGGCAGGATATCGGATCGGCATGGACGATCCGAACGCCACCATCGTCGTCGACCGCCTTCAGATGTCTTGCGGGACGTTCTTCGTCCTCATGAAGAAATCATTCCTTCTGCCCGCCGGCCATCATCGGGATCCGGCCGACCTGCCGCTGTTCCTCCGAATGACTGAGTGCGCAAAACAAGCTGCGTTAACGCATTATTAGATTTAATTACTTATGCTACTGTGACTCAATGAATATTGGATGCGGCATGCTCAGGAACGCAACGATTCGCACCCGGCTCTATGTCGGTTTCGGTTCACTGATGCTGATCGCTGCCGGCATCGGCGCATTTTCCATCCAGCAACAATCGGAGATCGGCGCACAATACGAGAGGCGAGGCAATCTCGACCAGGTCGCGCGCCAGATCCTCTCGGTGCAGGGCGCGTCGATCGGGCTGGCCGGCGAAGCCGAACAATACCGGCTCGCTCCCAATCCTGAGAAGATTGCCTCGATGGAGGCGGCGCGGCAGGGCATCGAGAGGGAGAGCCGCGACCTCGTCGGGAGAGCGGTGTCCGAGGACCGGCGGACGATCTACGCCACCATCGAGGGTCATGCGCGCGACCTGAAGCCGGAACTCGAGAAGCTGGTCGCCGCCGGCCGGGTGATGACGGAGGCGAAGGCGACCCTGTTCACCGGCGGGGACGAGCTGACGCGGTCGACCTCGGCCCTCGTGGCCGAGATGCGCGCCCGCGGCGGCGACGCGCAGATCCTCCAGGCGGCCATGACCGAGAGCGCGATGCTGCTGGTCCGCGTCGCCAACTGGCGCTTCCTCGCCACCCAGGATCCGAACGGCCCGGCGACCTTCGCCACCAATGTCGGCAAGGCGGAGGCGGCGCTGAAGGCCATGCGCGGGCTCGATCCTGCGGGGGCCTTCGCCCAGCCGATCCGTGCCGTCGACCAGGCGCTCGCCGCCTATGACGCCGCCTTCCGGGCCTATGGCGCGTCGACGACCGAGAGCCAGAAGGCCTTCGCCGCCGGCATCAAGCCGCATACGGCGGCGATCGAGTCCTCGGCGGGTACCGTGCGGGCCAAGATCGAGGCGGCGGTCACCGAGATCGCCGCCGAGACGCGGGCGACGGCGGCCCGGACCCGGACGATCCAGTTCGGCCTCGTCGCCCTCGCCCTCGCCCTCGGCGCCATGCTCGCCTTCCTGATCGCCCGCAGCATCATCCGGCCGGTCGGCGGCATGACCGCGGCGATGAAACGGCTGGCCGCGGGCGAGACCGACCTCGCCGTGCCCTCCCGCGATGCACGCGACGAGATGGGCGAGATGGCCCAGGCGGTCGAGGTCTTCCGCCAGAACGCCCTCGCGCGCGTCGCGCTGGAAGCGCAGCAGCGCGACGAGCAATCCGCCCGCCAGCGCCGCGCCGACCGGGTCGACCAGCTCGTGCGGGCCTTCCAGCAGCGGGTGGCGGGCTCGCTCGAGATCGTCACCTCGGCCGCGACCGAGCTGGACGCCACGGCCCGCGCCATGACGGGCATCGCCGATACCACCAGCGCGCAGGCGCAGGCCTCCAGCAGCACCGCCGCGCAGACCTCGGCCAGCGTCCAGATGGTCGCGGCGGCGGCCGAGGAGATGGTGTCCTCGCTGCACGAGATCGAGCGGCAGGTCCTGCGCTCGAACGAGGTCGCCGGAAACGCCACCCGCGAGGCCGCGGCGACGGACGCCGCCATGTCGAGCCTGAGCGCGGCCGCCACGCAGATCGGGGCCGTCGTCGCGACGATCACCGCCATCGCCGACCAGACCAACCTGCTGGCGCTCAACGCCACCATCGAGGCGGCCCGCGCCGGCGCGGCCGGGCGCGGCTTCGCCGTGGTGGCGGCCGAGGTGAAGGAGCTGGCCGCCCAGACCTCCCGCGCGACCGTGGAGATCGGCGGGCAGATCACGGCGATCCAGGCGGCCACCGGCCAGGCGGCCGGCGCGATCGGGCAGATCGGCCAGACGATCGCGGCGGTCAACGAGATCAGCGGCATGATCGCCGCGACGGTCACGGAGCAGACCGCCGCCACGACCGAGATCTCGCGCAACGCCTCGCAGGCGGCCAGGGGCACCCAGGACGTGAGCGCCGCCATGGCGGGAGTCCTCGGCTCCGCCGGCGAGACCGGCAGCGCCGCCTCGCAGGTGCTGATGGCCGCCGCCGAGCTCGCCACGCAGTCGCTCACCGTCAAGCAGGAGGTCGACGGCTTCCTGCGCGACATCCAGGCGGCCTGACGCGGCGCCTCCTCGCCTCCGGGCGGCCGTCGTGGACGATCACGGGCCTCGCCGCTTCACCGCGGCGGGGCCCTTTGCATCGTAACGGGGGCGGGACTCCCGACCCCGCCCCGTCGGCCCGGGCCCGCGCTCAGGCCGCCCGGACCTCCCCGAGGAACGTCCCCACCGCCGCGCTCATCGCCTCCGCCTGCCGCCCGAGATCCTGGGTGGTGCCGGTGACGCGGGCGGCGGCCTCGGCGGTGCCGGTCGCATCCTCGCGCACACGGTCGATCAGGCGGGCGACCTCGTCGGTGCCGGCGCTGACGTCGCGGGTGCTGCGGGCGATCTCCGCGGTGGCGGCGCTCTGCTCCTCGACCGCGGCGCTGATCATGGCGCTGCTCTCGCTGATGCGCCCGATCGTCCGGCGGATATGGCCGATGGCCTCGACCGAGCCACCCGCCGCCGCCCGCATGGCGTCGATCTGCCCGGCGATCGTGCCCGTGGCCCGCGCGGTCTGCTGCGCCAGGGCCTTCACCTCGGCGGCCACCACCGCGAAGCCGCGGCCCGCCGCACCCGCGCGCGAGGCCTCGATCGTGGCGTTGAGCGCGAGCAGGTTGGTCTGGGCCGCGATGCCGGTGATCAGCATCACGACCTCGCTCACCTGGGCCACCGCCTCGGCGAGGGACGAGACCCGCGAGGCCACCACGTCGGACTGCGCCACCGCCTCCTCGGCCACCGCATGCGAGCGGCCGACCTCGCCGGCGATCTCCGCGATGGCCGAGCGGAGCTGCTCGGCGGACCGGGCCACCTGCCCGGTCCCGGCGGAGGCCTCGATCACCGCGGCGGCCACCGCGGTCGCCGCCTCGGTCGAGCGCGCCGCGTTGCGCGACAGGACGCCGACGGTGCCGTCGAGGGCGCGGGCCTGGTCGGCGACCGCGCCGATGACCGCCAGCACCCGGCCCTCGAAGGCCTGGGCCAGGGCCGCGGTGGTGCTGCGCCGGCTCGCCTGCTCGGCCGCCGCGTAGGTCTCGAGCAGCACCTCGAGGTCGAGCCAGGCCGCCCGGGTGAGGGCGCCCTGCAGGGCGGCCTCGTCCCCGCCCCCGAACAAGCGGCGCGGGCCGGCAAGGCCCAGCGCCTCGGTGAGGCCTGCCGCCACCGTAGCGTGACAGATCGCGACGGCGTAGGCCGGCACCCGCCGGGCGTAGAACACCGAGGCCAGCCGCTCGGCGGAGGCCGTGAAGTCCGGGCCGAAATCGCCGCCGACCACCCGCACCCAGTGCGCCACCCGGGCTGCATGCACCTCCGGATCGCGCAAGGCGTCCTGGATCTCCGGCCAGGCGGCGAAGCGGGCGTTCCACTCCGTCAGCAATTCCGGCAGGCGCTCCCGCGCGAAGACGGCCAGGCCGCGCAGGCGGGCAAGGTCGTCATCCGTGAGACCCAAGGTGGCGAAGCGCCGGCTCTGCGCGGCGGTGACGACCGTCTGGTTCATGACTCAGTTGCACCTGCTCGGACACACAACTGATGCGAGAGTCCGAGATAATTTTCGGTTACCGGCGCTTCACTTGACCATTACATGTCGAGAGAAGGACCACCCGCGAGGCTGCGGGCGCAGTCGACGACCTGCCGCCGCAGCCAGGCATGGCCCGGATGGCGCTCGACCCGACGGGCCCAGACCAGCACCGAGCGGGTGACCGGCAGGTCCGGATCCGGCGGCAGCGGCCGGCAGGCGACCGGATGAACGGTTGCCAGGGTGCGGGCGATCCGCTCGGCCATCACGGCCACCAGATCGGAGCCGGCGAGGATCGGCGCCGCCGACAGGAACGGGGCCGCCATCGCGACCCGGCGCGGCGGCAGGCCCCGTCGGCTCAGGGCCGCGTCGAGGAAGCCGACATCGTCGCCGGTGGAGGAGACGACGAGATGCGACAGCCCCGCGAGGCGCTCGTAGGTGAGGGGCTCGGCGAGGGCCGGATGCCCGCGCCGGGCGACGACCGCGAACCCGTCCCGGATCAGCGTGGCGGCGGCGAAGCGCTCGCCCTCGACCCGGCCGGCGCCGACGATCGCCAGGTCGACGTCGCCGCGATCCAGAAGGTCGTCGACCCGTACCGTGCCGCTCGGGCTCATGTGTAGCCTCAAGGCGGGGGCCCGGCTCCCGATCCACCCGGCGATCGGCGCGGCGAGCACCACGGCGGCGGTGTTGTTGAGCACCAGGCGAAAGCTCGCCGTGGAGATCGCCGGGTCGAACCGGTCCTGGTTCAGGGCGCCCTCGATCTCGGCCAGCGCCCGCCTGACCGGCTCGGCCAGCTCGACGGCACGGGGCGTCGGCGCCATGCCGTCCGGACCGCGCACGAACAACTCGTCGCCGAGGGCCCGGCGCAGGCGCTGCAGCGCGTGGCTCACCGCCGACTGGCTCAGGCCCAGCCGCTCCCCGGCGCGCGTCACGTGGCGCTCGCGCATGATCGCGTCGAACACGATGAGGAGCTTGAAGTCGAACGCGTCCCAGTTCACGGCCGCGGGTTGTAGCGGAGGGGCGCGGCGGGGGATAGGCGGGAGCATCCCGACACGCCTGCCCCCCTCCGTCGGGACACTGCGTCGGACGGGGCCGGGAGAGGGGCAGCGCGACGGTGCCGGCAGGGGCGCCTGTCATGATGGTCGCGACCTCTCCGGAAGCGGCGTCCCCTCTCCCGGCCCGCTCCGCAGGCCACCCTCCCCCGCAGAGGGGGAGGGGTCATTCGCGCGGCACGACGGGCGTCGCCCTACGCCCGCTTCAGCTTCGTGAGCGTCTCACCCGGCACGCCGGAAAAATTGTTCGACAGAAGATAACGCGGACTCGACTTGATCCAGGTGTCGAGGTCGATCTCCTCGAACTTGCCGTTGTCCCAGGTCTGGACGATCTCGAGGTCCTCGTCGCCGATGTTCTTGATCGCGTGGCCGAAGCCCATCGGGATGTAGGCGACGTCGCCGGGCTGGAACTCGGCCACCTTGCCGCGCCCGCCCGAGCCGAACAGGGCCACCTGACCCTTGCCCTTCAGGTAGTAGTGCCACTCGTTGGCGTTGACGTTCCAGTGCAGCTTACGCATCTGCCCCGGCTTGATGATCATCACGCCGCCCGACATCGTCTTCTGGATCGGCCATTCGTCGACGGTGGCGAGGCGGAACGTGCCGCCCTCGAACTCGCGCAAAGCCCGCGGGTCCTTGAGCAGGCGGAACTTGTGGGTCGATTCCTTCGGCCAGGGCGCGTCGAGGGCGTCGGAGACCGGCACCACCGGGCCGGCCTGGATATAGGCCTCTCCCTTCGGGAAGGCGTCGAAGGCGTCCTTCGGCAGCCCGAAATCGAGGGCCAGCATGTCCTTCGGGGTCACGTCGATCCAGTCGGTGATCGAGAACGTGCCGTGCTCCGAGAAGGCGCCGTTGTCGAAGGACAGGATGAAGTGGCAGGGCTTGTCGCCGATGGTCTGGATCGAGTGGCCGTGGCCCTTCGGGAAGTACCAGAGGTCGCCGGGCTCGTAGTTGTTGATCTCGCTGGCGCCGGAGGGGTCGAGCACCACGGTCTGGCAGCGCCCGTCGATGACGTAGGCCCACTCGGCCGCGATGGCGTGCCAGTGCAGCTCGCGCGAGGCGCCGGGCTCCAGGAACATGTGCACGCCCGCGATCCCCTTGCTGATGGGGAAAAGGTGCACCGTGGCTTCCTTGGCCCAGCCGCCGGAGGTCACCTTCGGGCGGTTGCCGTCGAGGGAGAAACGGAAATCGGGCATCGCCCCGACATCCTGGGGATCGTGGTAGGCGACCTTGGCGCCCGGCGGCAGCGAGACCGACTGGCGGCCGAAGCCGCCATCGCCCGGATTGCCGTGGTCGTGCTCGAGGGCCTGGGCGCTCGTCGCCATCAGCCCGCCCGCGCCGAGCGCCGCCGCCCCCAGAAACAGCCGCCGCGTCTGGTCCATGGTGCTCTCCCCACCGGAAATGGGGCGCCGGCCTCGCCGGCGCCGTCCGTCAGGCCCGGGAAGCTGGGCCAACCCGGTGCGCCAGTGAAACGCATTGTCGGCATTCGCGAATGACGCGCATTCATGATGCCGCTCGGGGGAGACGATCGAGGGGGGAACGGCATGTCCTGGCAGGTCTGGGCGCTGGTCTCGGCGGTGTTCACCGCGATGACGGCGGTGCTGGCCCGGGCGGGCAGCGCCGGGGCGGAATCGGACGCCGCCGCCTTCATGCGCTCGGTCGTGATCCTGCTGGCGCTCGGGGCGATCTGCCTCGCCACCGGCCAGTGGCAGGCCCTGCGCGGCCTGACCGGGCGCCATCTCGGGCTCCTCAGCCTGTCGGGCCTCGCCACCGCCGGGTCCTGGGCCTGCTACTTCCGGGCCCTGAAGGCCGGCGGGGCGGCGCAGGTCGCGACCCTCAATAAGCTGTCGATCGTGCTGGTGGCCGTGTTCGGCGCGACGCTGCTCGGCGAGCGCCTGTCGGGGGTGAACTGGCTCGGGGTCGGCCTGGTCGTGGCGGGAGCCTACCTGCTCACCTGGCGGGAGTGATACGACTGCCGGAAGATCACGTCCGGCAGTCGTATCACAAGCCCGCGCGGCGCCTGAGCGAAGCCGATTTCCGCATCGCAAATGCGATCCGGTAGGATCGCCTGAAGCGATCAGTCGGACATCGTATGAACCGGGCCTCGTCGGCCGTTCACGGCCAGACCTTGATCGCCACGGGCCGCCGCACGAGGTCGCGGTCGGAGGTGACCTCGCAGCCCTTGGTCTTGAGCGTGACGTAGTAGAGCGTCGCCGTGTCGCCGACGGTGTCGAAGTTGCGGCCGGGCGCCGCCGGGTCGATGAGCGAGGGATAGCTGACGAGGTCTCCGCCGGCCGCGCAGGGATCGTCGTAGAGGGTGGACCCGGCGATGAGCAGGCGCGGCGCGTCCCAGGCCAGGAGGTCGCGCGACGTGCTCCAGTAGATCCCGGATCGCGGGAAGACGCCGCCGGAGGCGGCCTGGAACACCGCGATCCAGGCGCCGCTGCCGCGATGGCGGCTCACCGAGCCGACCGGGGCCGGGAACGGCGCCACCGGGGCGCAGGTGCCGACGGGCGTCCGGCCCTTCAGGTAAGGGTTGGGGAAGCGGGCGGTGAAGGTCTCGCCGTCCCAGGCGCGCCAGCGGGCGGGGTCGGTCACGTCGTCGCTGCGAAACAGGCAGACCCCGAAGGGCTGGCCGGCCCAGCCGGTGGTCGAGGCGTAGAAGTAGCGGTGGCGGCCGTCGGACACGATGTTCGACGGGTTGAAGAAGCCGCGGTGGCGTCCCTGCTCGACCTCCTGGCGGAAGGGCGCCGCCGCCACGACCGTGGGGGGCGTGGTCCGGGCGAAGCTGCGCCCGCCGTCAGAGGAGCGGGCGGCCAGCACCGCGTTGTACCAGCAGGCCAGCATGCCCTTGGTGCGACAGCGGCGATGATCGTCGGCGTGGTACTCCTCGTGCAGCAGCGCCTCGACCCGCGTGCCGTCCTCGGTCCAGGTCGCGGTGATCCAGCTGCGGTCGTCGAAGGCCTCGGGCTCCGGCTTGAGGCCCGATTCGAGCACGACGGCGCAGTCGAGCTTCAACCCGTCGAAGTCGCGGCCGCGGAAGGCGCGATTGCGAAAATGCATCCCGAACAGCACGATCCCGCCATCGGCTTCGCGGAAGGCCCGGGCGGGGGCGTCCGGCACGTCGTGCCCGTCGCAGGCGTCGCGCTTAGGACTGAAGACGATGCGGGGCGGGCCGACGAGCGTCAGCGCCGAGAGGGGCGGCTCGGCGGCGGCCGGCGCGGTCGCGGCCGCGACGCAGAGACACGCGAGGAGAAGGCGGAGGAGCATGCGGCGTCCCTGGACTCGGCATCCGAGCCTGCCCCAGAGTGCTTGAGGCTTGCTTTCGCCGTTCGCTCGAGTCCGGCCGCTTCCCGGAAGGTTGTCCCCGATGCTCCTCCTGATCGCCGGCCTCGTGCTGTTCCTCGGCACCCACGCCTTCACGATGGCGCGCGGCCCCCGCGCCGTCCTGATCGAGCGGGTGGGGGAGGGGCCCTACAAGATCGGCTATTCCGTCGCCTCGCTCCTCGGCCTCGTGCTGCTCGGCTACGGCTACGGCCAGTACCGGGCGCACGACTATATCGAGCTGTGGTCGCCCCCGGTCTGGACCCGCCACCTCGCCCTGCTGCTCGTGCTGCTGGCCTTCATCAGCTTCGTGGCCGCCTACCTGCCGGGACGGATCAAGGCGCGGCTGAAGCACCCGATGCTGCTCGGGGTGAAGATCTGGGCCACGGCCCACCTCCTCGCCAACGGCGATCTCGGCTCGATCATCCTGTTCGGGGCGATCCTGGCCTGGGCGGTGATGGCCCGGATCAGCGCCAAAAGCCGGGACGAGGTGAAGCCGCATGCGGGCCCCGCGGTCGCGCCGGCGGGCTGGCGCAACGACGCGCTCGCCGTCGTGATCGGCGTCGCAGCCTGGTTCGTCTTCGCCCGGGTGCTGCATCCCTGGCTCATCGGCGTCGCGGTCTGGCCGGGCCAAGGCATGACCTGATTCGCCGCCGGGCCTGACTTCCCGCCGGGACTGTGCTACGCGACCGGCCCTGTCGCACGGTCGCGGCGAAGAGCCCACCGGCTCACTGGTGGCGGCGAGCCAAGAGATCGAGCCGAGAGATCGAGCCAAGAAGATCATGAGCGAGAACGAGTTCATCCGCGAGGTCAACGACGAGTACCGGCGCGACCGCCTGGCCCAGATCTGGTCGCGCTACAGCGGCGTGTTCATCGGTCTCGCGGTGCTGGTGGTGCTGGGTGTCGGCGGCTGGCGCTACTGGCAGCACGCGCAAGCCCAGCAATCCGAGGCGGCGAGCCTGCGCTTCGAGGAGGCCCTGCGCCGCGCCAAGGACGGTACGCCGGAGGAGGCCGAGAAGGCCTTCGCGGGTGTCGCCGCCGATGCGCCGTTCGGCTACCGCCTGCTGGCGCGCTTGCGCGCCGCGGCGGAGGCCGGCAAGGCCGATCCGGCCGCCGGCGCCAAGGCCTATGCGGCGATCGCCGACGACACCGCCATCGGCCAGTCCCTGCGCGACCTCGCCCGCCTGCGCGGGGCGCTGCTCGTCGTCGACAAGGACGACCCGACGGCGCTCAACACGCTCCAGAGCCTCGCCGCCCCGGCGAGCGCCTTCCGCCACACCGCCCGCGAGATGCTGGGCCTCGTGGCGCTCAAGAAGGGCGACTTCGAGGGCGCGGGCCGCTGGTTCGACCAGATCGCGGCCGACCGCGAGACCCCCGCCGGCCTGCGCCAGCGGCTCGAGATCTATGTCGGCCTCGTGGCCGGCGGCCCCGTGCAGGTGACCGAGGCGGCGCCGCAGGCCCCGGCCGCGCCCCCGCCGCCGGTCGTCACCGATGCGCCCGCCCCCGAGGCGACGCGCTAGAGCATTGCTCGACGAAGCGGGCACCGGTTCGTCGAAGAAAATACGGCAAAATCAAAGACCTGGAGCGCCGTCCGAATTGCAACCCGATCGGGCGGCGCTCGAGATTCCCATGGCGCGGGGCGCCTTTGCCCCGCATATCTGTTGAGAGGGCGGCGCGCCTCGCGGCGTGCCCGCCCGCTGCTATGTTCAGGAAGACCTCCATGTCGATGCCCATCGTCGCGATCGTCGGGCGTCCCAACGTCGGCAAGTCGACGCTGTTCAACCGTCTCGTCGGCCGCAAGCTGGCGCTCGTCGACGACCGGCCGGGCGTGACCCGCGACCGGCGCGAGGGCGACGTGCGCCTCGGCCACCTGCGCTTCCGCATCCTCGACACCGCGGGGCTCGAGGAGGCCGAGGCCGATTCGCTGGCCGGCCGCATGCGCGCCCAGACCGAGGCCGCCATCGCCGAGGCCGATGCGGTCCTGTTCGTGATCGATGCCCGCGCCGGCCTGCTGCCCGCCGACCAGCCCTTCGCCGAGCTGGTCCGCCGGGCCGACAAGCCCGTGATCCTGCTCGCCAACAAGGCCGAGGGCGGGGCCGGCATGGCCGGCGCCTACGAGGCCTTCGCGCTGGGCCTCGGCGATCCGGTGCCGGTCTCGGCCGAGCACGGCGAGGGACTGGGCGACCTCCTCGATGCGCTGGAAGCGGTGCTGCCGGAGCAGGAGGACGAGGACGACGAGGGGGGGGCCGAGGGCAAGCCCCTCAAGGTCGCGATCGTCGGCCGGCCCAATGCCGGCAAGTCGACCCTCATCAACCGGATGCTCGGCGAGGACCGCCTGCTCGTCGGCCCCGAGGCCGGCATCACCCGCGATTCGATCTCACTGGACTGGGAGTGGCGCGGCCGGCGGATCAAGCTGCACGACACCGCCGGCATGCGCCGCCGCGCCCGGATCGACGACAAGCTGGAGAAGCTCGCGGTCTCGGACGGCTTGCGGGCGGTGCGCTTCGCGGAGGTCGTGGTGGTGCTCCTCGACGCCACGATCCCGTTCGAGAAGCAGGACCTGACCATCGTCGACCTCGTCGAGTCGGAGGGCCGCGCCCTCGTCATCGGCCTCAACAAGTGGGACCTCGTCGCCGACCAGCCGGGGCTCCTGAAGGACCTCAAGGAGAAGGCGACCCGCCTGCTGCCGCAGGTGCGGGGCGCCGCGGTGGTGCCGCTCTCCGGGCTCGCCGGCGAGGGCGTCGACCGGCTGATGCACGCCGTGGTCTCGACCGCCGAGGTGTGGAACCGCCGCGTCTCGACCGCGAAGATCAACCAGTGGCTCAGCGAGGCGACGCAGGCCAACCCGCCCCCGGCCGTGTCCGGCCGGCGGATCAAGATCCGCTACGCCACCCAGGTGAAGTCGCGCCCGCCGCACTTCGCCCTGTTCGGCAACCAGCTCGACGCGCTGCCGAAATCCTACACCCGCTACCTCGTCAACAGCCTGCGCGAAGCCTTCGACCTGCCGGGCGTGCCGATCCGCCTGTCGCTCCGGACCTCGAAGAACCCGTTCGACAAGAGCGAGTAGGGCGAGGAGGGACGGCGAGGAGAGGCGTTCAGCGCGGCCTCTGGTCGGCGGGGAGGTTGCGGGCGTAGGCCTCGCGCTCCTCCTTCTCGCGGATCAGCTTCTCGTAGGCCGCCTTGGCCTCCGGCGACACCGTGAGGGTGCGCGCCTGCGCGGTCTTGCGCTTGGGCGCGCGCTTGAACCGGTCGGTGGATTCGCTCATCGCCTGAACACCCCCGTCTTGACTGGTTGCGGACAGATCTACCGTGTTCGTCGCGCCTTGGCGACTGCCAATGACCACGCGGCAGGCGGGTTCTTGCGGGACCCTTGTAGGAACCTTGCAGGAGCCGGAAAGCTTTGCCGGCGCTGCCTGCGGTGGCAGGACTGTCCGGGGGCCAGCGCCGTGGGCCGGAGCGGGCACGCGCCCCGTCGCCATCCGGCCAAGGCTGCCGCTCCCCCAAGCGAGGCCCGGCCTCGCGCGGATCACGGTCGTTTCCCTGGCCTCGCGGACCTCATCCCATTCCCTCGGCCAGCCCATTTGTTGTGCGGCTTGCAGTCAGAATAGGTCGCGATTTCGCTCAGTAGAAATATCGTGCACATGGCATAAAATCGCACGCACGATAAATCAAAATCTTGAAAAATCTTACCATGGCACGCGTCGATGCGATGCAATATAGCAATTTTTTCTTAACTCGACACTGATTACATATCCTCATCGATAGCGCCTGGAGTGGCGGGACGGCGCGGGTGCGAGCCGTCCCGTGGCAGGACCCGGTGAATGCGCGCTTTCAACGATCTCCCTCTCATCGCCAAGCTGGCCCTTCCGGCCGCGCTCGTGTTTCTCGTCGCCTCGGGGCTGGTCGGGCTCGCCCGCAGCGGCCTCGACGCCATGGGCCGGACGACGCGCGAGATCGTCGACCTGCGCACCAACCGCGCGGTGGCGGCCCAGCGGGTGGCGAATGCCGTCGCCGAGGCGGCGATCACCCAGAAGAGCGTCATCATCGAGGGCAGCGACGACGTGCGCCAGGACCTCGCCCGGCAGCACCGGGCCGCGGAGGAGCATGCGGCTGCGGAGGCCGACCGGCTCCTCTCCCTCGCCGGGGACGACGACGAGCGCCGGCAAGACGAGGCGGCCCGCGCCGGCATCGCCGATTACCTCGCCTTCTCGGCCAGGGTGGTGGCGAATGCCCGGCAGGGCATGACCGACGTCGCCTTCGCGCTCTCGACCGAGGAGGATGCCGGCAGGCGGACCAAGGCGACCGCCGCCATCGCCGCGCGGGTGAAGGCCACGCTCGCCGAGTTGGCCGCCGCCCGGGACGCGGCCGAGGAGGCCGCCGCCGCGACCAAGGCCCACCTGACGCTCGTCGCCGGGATCGGCCTCGTCCTCGCCTTCTCGGGTCTCGCCGCCATCGCGGTCCTGGGGATCGCCCGGCCCCTCACCCGGATGGCCCGGGCGATGAACGCCCTCGCGGCGGGCGATCTCCTGATCGCGGTCGACGGCACCGGGCGACGGGACGAGATCGGGGCGCTGGCCCGGGGCTGACCCGCGAGGTCGGCGGCTTCCTCGCTGCCGTCAAGGCGGCGTGAGCCGCCTTCACCACCAAGAGGCAGGGCGGCGGGAGGCGGCTCACCCGTCGATATGGGCGGCCAGTTCCCCCGGTTCCGCCGTGGGGAACGTCGCCGTCAGGTGATCGAGGAGCGCGGAGACGCGGGGCGCCTCGCCCCGGAGACCAGCCGGCCTGCCGGCGAGGTCGCGAGCGACGAGGTGCCGCCTTGACCATGGCGATCTGCGAGAACAGCAGCGGCGCGAGGGGCCCGTCGGGGAGAGGGAATGGCCGGAGCGGCTCAGCCCCGCCCCCGCCCCACCAGCCAGGCCGGATCGAACCAGCGGTCGGCCTCGCCGTCATAGGGCAGGCGGGTGATGTCCCATTGCTGGATGAAGGGCGCGTAGACGTTCCAGACCGCGATTCCCCCACCGACATAGACGCGCCGGCCCGGGTAGCGCGCCAGCACGTCCCGCGGGTCCTCGTGCGAGCGGATGATCGCGATGGTCCGGTCCCGGTAGGCGAAGTCCGGCACCGCCTCGATGGTCTTCGGCCCGGCGATCAGCACGTGGCCCTGCGTCACGGCGAAGAAGCGCGTCACGTCCTCGACGTAGAGCGGATCGGTGTTGCCCTCCCACGGCAGCCGCCCGTGGAGGCCGAGCTGGCCCCGCTGCCCGATGGCGCACATCGCCCGCACGTCGATCATCGGCTCAATGCCCTCCCCGGATCCCGGCCCTCCCCGGATCCTGCCCTTCGCCTGATAGCCTCCCGGCCGGGTCCGGGCCAGCCGGCCGAAGGTCAGGCCCCGCGGAGCCGGGCTGGCGCGGCCGTCTCGGCCTCCGGCAGGGCAGGGGCGGGCCGCGGCTTGCCGAACAGGTAGCCCTGGAGCTGGCCACAGCCCTCCCGGAGCAGGCGATCGGCCTGCTCGGGCGTCTCGACGCCCTCCGCCGTGGTGACGATGCCGAGGCTGCGGCTGAGCCCGGTGATCGCCCGCACCACCGCCAGGGCCTCGCGGCTGTCGCAGATCTCGCGCACGAAGGAGCGGTCGATCTTGATCTTGTCGAACCGGAACGTGCGCAGGTAGCTCAAGCTGGAATAGCCGGTGCCGAAATCGTCGAGCGCGATCCGCGCCCCGAGCTGCTTGAGCTGGCCCAGCAGGGCGAGGTTGTTCGAGGAGGGATCGAGCAGCACCGATTCGGTGATCTCGAGTTCGAGCCGGCCGGCGGGCAGGCCGGAGGTGGCCAGCGCCGAGGCCACCTGGGCGGCGAGCGCCGGGCTGCGGAACTGCGCCGGCGACAGGTTGACGGCGACGCTGCGGCCGCTCCTCCAGCGGCTCGCCTGACGGCAGGCTTCGTGCAGCACGAAGGTGCCGATCTCGTGGATCATCCCGGTCTCCTCGGCGACCGGGATGAAGTCGAGGGGCGGGATCGGGCCGCGCACCGGGTGGTGCCAGCGCAGGAGCGCCTCGTAGCAGACGGTCTCCCCGTCCGCCGCCCGCACGATCGGCTGGTAGTGCAGGCTGAGCTCGCGTCGGGCGATCGCCTCGCGCAGGTCGGTCTCGATCAGGCGGCGGTACCGGGCCGAGGCCGCGAGCGCGCCGTGGAAGCGCGCGTGCCGGCCGCGGCCGGCGCGCTTCGCCTCATAGAGCGCCAGGTCGCCGCAGCGCAGGAGCTCGTCGGCGCCGTCGGCGTCGGCGGGCGAGAGGGCGATTCCGAGGCTGAGGCCGATCTCGATCCGCTGGCCGTCGAGCTCGACCGGCTGGCGCGTCGCCTCGATCAGCCGGTCGGCCAGGGCTTCCGCCTCCGCCTCCACCCCGAGCAGCGGGGCGACGACGGCGAATTCATCGCCGCCGAGGCGCGCCAGGGTGTCGCCCGGACGCATGCCAGTCAGGAGGCGCTGGGCGAGGATACGCAGCAGCTTATCCCCGACCGGATGGCCGAGGGTGTCGTTGATGCACTTGAAGGCGTCGAGGTCGAGGCACAGCACCGCCGTGCCCGTTCCGGCCGCGGCGCCGGCCGCCAGGGCCTCGCCGAGCCGTTGCCGGAACAGCTCGCGGTTGGGCAGGCCGGTCAGCCCGTCATGGTGCGCGAGGTGGTGGATCCGCAGGCTCGCGGCGTATTCGTCGCTGATGTCCTCGGCGATGAGGAGGCCGTAGAGGGGCTGCTCGTCCTGCCCGCCGATCGCGAGGGCGCGCATCCGGAGCATGCGGGCGCCCCATGCGGTCGCGACCAGCTCCTCGACCGTGACGGTTGCGGCGGCCGGCTGTCCGGCTGCCGCGATGACGGACCGCAGGAGCCCCGCGAGGGCTGCCGGCAGGGCCGTCGCCGCCGGGCGGCCGACCAGCTCGCCGGCGCAGCGGCAGAGCAGGAGCTCCGCCTGCCGGTTGGCGAGCCGGATCAGCCCCGTCGCCGCATCCTGCACGACGACGCTCGACGGCATCGTGGCGATCACGTTGTCGAGGAAGACCGAGGTGGCGGCGTGCTCGTCGCGGTGGCGCTCGGCCATCTCTCTCGCGGCGAGGACCTGCAATTGCTGGGCGCGCCGGTCGGTCCGGTCGCGGGTGATCTTGGCGAAGCCGATGAGGCCGCCGCCCTCGTCATGGACCGCCTCGATGACGACGTCGGCCCAGAACAGGGTGCCGTCGCGGCGCACGCGCCACCCCTCGGTCTCGAAGCGTCCGGTCTCCCGGGCCTGGCGCAGGCCGGCCGCGGGCAGTCCCGCCGCCAGGTCCTCCGGACCGTACAGGCAGGAGAAGTGCCGCCCGATGATCTCGTCGCCGGTATATTGCTTGGCCCGCTCCGCCCCGGCATTCCAGTTCACCACGATCCCGTGCGGATCGAGCATGAAGATCGCGTAGTCGGTCACGCCCTGGACGAGCAGCCGGTACATGACGTCGGTCGTTGCTGTCACAATTGGCCGTCCCGTCTGCGGCCGAGCCCGGCAGGCCCAGTGCGGTGAGGTTCCCCTGCGTTCTTGTTGGGCAAAGGACCCTAAGGCAGTCTTAAATCGCATTTCTGCGGTTGAGGAAAACGGTCTGAATGAGGCGCAAGTTGTATTCCGCTATCGCAATGAGCTTTTTAAGCTCATAATTCCGCAGGGAAAGCGGGAATGACAGAAATCGTCCATTGGGCGGCGACATCTCATCCCGAGGCCGCCGGGGATGGGCCCTGCGCGCGTGACCGCCGGCCTCGGAGAGGCCCAACGCGGCGGCGTCCGCAAGCCGGAAAAAACGAAGCGCGGGCCCCTCTCCCGTCCTGGAAGGAGGACCCGCGCTCGAGATCGGCATGTCGCGGCGGCCCGTGATCCGGGTCTCGCCAGCGCCCGTCGCTCAGGCCGGCTTCTGCGGCGTCAGCACGCGGCCGGTCGGGAAGTCGAAGATCGTGCCGCTCTCGGTCCAGTCCGGGCTCGCCAGCCGGACGATGTGCGGCGCCAGGTCTTCCGGGGTGCGCAGGGTCTCCGGATCCTCTCCCGGCATCGCGGCCTTGCGCATCGCGGTGCGCAGGGGACCGGGATTGAGCAGCATCGTGCGCACCGGCGTGGTCGCGGTCTCGGCCGCGTAGGTGCGCACCAGGGCCTCGAGGGCCGCCTTCGACACCGCGTAGGGGCCCCAATAGGCCCGGCACGACGAGGCCGCGCCCGAGGTGACGAACACCGCCCGCCCCGCATCCGAGCGCCGCAGCAGAGGGTCGAGGGAGCGGATCAGGCGCCAGTTCGCCGTGACGTTGACATCCATCACGCTGGCCCAGACCTTCGGGTCGACGTGGCCGAGCGGCATCAGCTTGCCGAGCACGCCGGCATTGCCGACGAGCACGTCGAGACGGCCCCAGCGCTCGTTGATCGCCGCGCCGAGGCGGTCGATGGCGTCGTAGTCGCACAGGTCGAGGGGGACGAGGGTGGCGGAGCCGCCCGTCGCCCGCACGGCATCGTCGAGCTCTTCCAGCGCGCCCTGCGTGCGGGCGACCGCGATCACGTGGGCGCCGGCCTCGGCCAGCGCCAGGGACGCCGCGCGGCCGATGCCGCGCGAGGCCCCGGTGACGACGGCGATGCGGTCGGCGAGCGGCTTCGGAGGGAGGAGGGTGTCGGACATCGGGTCAGTCGGCCTCGGCGAGGATCGCCATCCGGCGCGGCGAGGCGACCGCGAGGTCGGTCAGCGGGGTCGGGTAGTCGCCGGTGAAGCAATGGTCGGTGTATTGCGGGCAGGACGCGTCGCGGCCTTCCTCGCCCATCGCCCGATAGAGCCCCTCGATCGACAGGAAGGCGAGGGAATCGGCGCCGATATACTGCCGCATGCTCTCGAGATCGTGGGTGGCGGCGAGCAGCTTCTCCTTCTCCGGCGTGTCGATGCCGTAGAAGTCCGGGTGGGTGATCGGCGGCGAGGCGATGCGGAAATGCACCTCGCGGGCCCCGGCCTCGCGCATCATCCGGACGATCTTCACCGAGGTGGTGCCGCGCACCAGGCTGTCGTCGACCAGCACGATGCGCTTGCCCTCGACTGCCGCGCGGTTGGCCGAATGCTTCATCCGCACGCCGAGCTCGCGCACCGACTGGGTCGGCTGGATGAAGGTGCGGCCGACATAGTGGTTGCGGATGATGCCGAGCTCGTAGGGCAGCCCGGTCTGCTGGGCGTAGCCGAGCGCCGCCGGCACGCCGGAATCCGGCACCGGGATGACGATGTCGGCCTCGGCCGGCGATTCCTTCGCCAGCTCGACGCCGATATTCTTGCGCACGGAATAGACGCTCTTGCCGTTCACGATCGAATCGGGGCGGGCGAAGTAGATGTACTCGAAGATGCAGGGGCGCAACGGTTGCGCCCGGGCGAAGCGGATCGACTCGATGCCGTCTTCCGAGATCACCACCATCTCGCCGTTGTCGACGTCGCGCACGAAGCGGGCGCCGATGATGTCGAGGGCGCAGGTCTCGGAGGCGAGGATGTAGCGGCCGTCCAGCTCGCCCAGCACCAGCGGGCGGATGCCGAGCGGGTCGCGGGCGCCGATCAGCTTCTTGTTCGTCATCATCACGAGGGCGTAGGCGCCCTCGATCTGGCGCAGCGCGTCCATCACCCGGTCGACGATGCGCACGTGGCGCGAGCGGGCGACGAGGTGGAGGATCGCCTCGGTGTCGGAGGTCGACTGGCAGATGGCGCCGTCGCGCACGAGCTGGCGGCGCAGCAGGAGGCCATTGGTCAGGTTGCCGTTATGGGCGACCGAGAGGCCGCCGGTCTCCAGCTCGGCGAAGAGCGGCTGCACGTTACGCAGGATCGTCTCGCCGGTGGTCGAGTAGCGGACGTGGCCGATCGCGGTCTCGCCCTTCAGCCGCTCGATCGTGGCGAGGTCCGAGAACGAATCGCCGACAAGGCCCATCCGGCGCTCGGAGTGGAAGACCCGGCCGTCGAACGACACGATGCCGGCCGCCTCCTGGCCGCGATGCTGCAGGGCGTGGAGGCCGAGCGCCACGATCGCCGCGGCATCCGGATGGCCGTAGATGCCGAAGACCCCGCATTCCTCGCGCAGGGTATCGCCGTCGAGGTCGAGATCGCCGCCGGACGCCTCGCTCGCCCCGGGGGCTCCCCGGAAGGTTTCGCTGCGTGCTGACATGATGAGAAGCCCCTGGTGGCCGGTCACCGCACGGCCTCGCCTCGCCGACCCCGCGCACCGAAACGTCCGCGCGCGGGCCTGATTCGCCTGAACGAAGCAGGTTCCAGGCCGCTGTGGCCCGAAATTTCGCCTCGCGCCGGCTATGTAATCGCTGCCGTCGACGGAACCAAGGCGTCAAACGTGTGTTGCGCGGCTTACCTCGCATGCAAAGGGCGCCGGTCGGGCGCCCTTGCATCGTCGGGATCAGCGATTTTCGTGGCCGCGTCAGCGGCGCGGGCTGGCATCGGTGCGGCGCTGGGGCGGGGCGTCGGCCTCGGCCGGAGCGTCGGTGCCGGGCTCGCCCTCGGGCTTGGGCTTGCGGAACTGCTTGAGCAGGCCCTCCGGGTTGTCCGGCAGCATCGCCACGAGCTTCTGGCCGCTATTCTCCAGGATCTCGCGGCTGCGCGCCTGCTGGGCCCAGTCCGGCACCTTGCCCTGCACCAGCCAGGCCAGGAACACCCAGCCGATGACGCAGATCAGGAAGCCGCGGGCCGCCCCGAAGGCGAGGCCGAGGCTGCGGTCGACCGCGCCGATGCGCGAATCGAGGATCAGGTCCGAGATCTTCACGGTGATCACCGAGACCACCAGCAAGGTCACGAGGAAGATCGCGGCGATCGAGACCACCAGCGAGACGGTGTCGCTGGAGACGTGCTGCTTCACGGTCGGCAGCAGCAGCGGGTGCAGGTACCAGGCGAGGCCGGCCGCCGCGACCCAGGCCACGATCGCCAGCACCTCGCGGGTGAAGCCCCGCACCGCCGCGAGCAACGCGGAGATGACGACGACACCCAGCACGACGAGATCGAGAACGGAGAACGGCATCGGCAGGAACGGTTCGGGGGCGGTAGCGTTGCCTCGGGGTCGCGGCTGCCCTGACCGCCCGGGTTGTATACGCTGCCGGATCAGATCCGTCACCCTCGCGCTGACGGGCCGCCGTCTCAGGCGTCCTCGTCGTCGTAGGCCGGCATCCGCTGCGGCTGGCGCCGCCCGCCCCGGGCCGGCTTGCCGTTGGCGGCGACACCCGCCACCAGGTCGGCGATGTGGCGCAGGCTCTCGGCCGGAAACCCGGTCCCGGACCCGTCGCGGCCGGCCCCCTCGCGGCCCTGCGGCATCAGGGCCTTGGCGAAGCCGAGCTTCTGCGCCTCCTTCAGCCGCGCCGGCGCCTGCGCCACCGGGCGGATCGCCCCCGACAGGCCGACCTCGCCGAAATACACCGCGTCGGACGGCAACGCCGCGCCCGACAGCGAGGAGACGAGCGCCGCCGCCACCGCGAGGTCGGCGGCGGGCTCGCTGATGCGCAAGCCCCCGGCGACGTTGAGGTAGACGTCGTGGCCGCCCAGCCGGATGCCGCCATGGGCCTCCAGCACCGCCAGCACCATCGACAGGCGGTTGGGATCCCAGCCGACCACCGCGCGTCGCGGCATGCCGAGTGCGGACGGCGCCACCAGGGCCTGGATCTCGACGAGGAGAGGCCGGGTGCCCTCCATGCCGGCGAAGACCGCGGTGCCCGGTGCCGCGAGGTCGCGCCCGGCGAGGAACAGGGCCGAGGGGTTCGGCACCTCGGCCAGGCCCCCGTCGGTCATCTCGAACACCCCGATCTCGTCGGTCGGGCCGAAGCGGTTCTTCACCGCCCGCAAGATGCGGAAATGGTGGCCCTGGTCGCCCTCGAAGGAGGCGACCGCGTCGACCATGTGCTCGACCACGCGGGGGCCGGCGATCTGCCCATCCTTGGTGACGTGGCCGACCAGGATCACGGCGGTGCCGGAGGTCTTGGCGAAGCGGATCAGGCTCTGGGCCGAGCCGCGCACCTGGGTCACCGTGCCGGGAGCCGATTCCACCGTCTCGGTCCACATCGTCTGGATCGAATCGATGATGGCGAGGGCCGGCGGCCGGCCCTGGCTCAAGGTCGCGATGATGTCCTCGACATTGGTCTCGGCGGCGAGTTCGACGGGAGCGCTCGCGAGACCCAGCCGCTCGGCGCGCAGCCGCACCTGGCCCACCGCCTCCTCGCCCGAGATGTAGGCGACGCGCTCGCCGCGCTTCGCCAGCGCGGCGGAGGCCTGCATCAGCAGGGTCGACTTGCCGATGCCGGGATCGCCCCCGAGCAGGATCACCGAGCCGCGCACGAAGCCGCCGCCGGTCACCCGATCGAGCTCGGCGATGCCCGACGAGGTGCGCGGCGCCTCCTTGACCTCGCCGGTGAGGCCTTCGAGGGGGAAGATCCGGCCCCGGGCCCGGCTCGGCCGGGTCGCGACCGGGCCGGAGACCGGGCTTCCCGCGCCGGTCTCCTCGACGATCGTGTTCCAGCCGTTGCAGGCCTCGCAGCGCCCGCGCCAGCGGTTATAGACCGCGCCGCAGGACTGGCAGGCGAAGGTCTGGTGGTTCTTCGCCATCGGCGGCGGATCTCCGGATCGGGGCCGCGCGCCGGCAGCCTCACGTGTTCCTGATATGTCCCGAGGCGGACGGCGTTGCAACCGCGCCCCGCGACAGTTCCGAAACGAGGCTGCCGCGCTGGCGTCCCAATCCCCCGCGACAGCTCGGCCCTCCGACGTGAAGGACGTGCACCCGATGTCCCGGCCCGGCCGCGGTTACACCTATGACCGCCTCCAGCGCGGTTTCCACTGGCTCATGGCGGCCCTGATCGTGGCGGCGCTGGCCTTAGGGATCTATGCCGCCTGGCAGGTGCCCGGCACCTCGCCGCGGCGCGAGCTCCTCGACATCCACAAGTCCCTCGGCCTGACGGTGCTGCTGCTCCTGCCGCTGCGCTTCGCCTACCGGCTCGTCGCCGGCGAGCCGGCCTATCGCTCAGCCCCCTCCCGCCAGGCCCACATCGCCGCGACGCTGGCGCATCTCACGCTCTACGCCCTGATGCTGCTCCTGCCGGTCAGCGGCTACGTCTACTCGGCGGCGGGCGGCTACGGCCTGCCGTGGTTCGGCGTGGTCTCCTTCCCGCGCCTCGTCCCGGTCGACAAGGCGTTGTCGCAGGCGGGCTACGGCGCCCATTACTGGATCGCCTGGGGCCTCGGGATCGTGCTCGGCCTGCACATCCTCGCGGTCGCCTGGCACGCCTGGATCCGCCGCGACGAGGTGCTGGGGCGGATGTGGCCACGCAGGATGGCCGGGGGGTGAGGCGTGTTCGGCGTGATATGATTCGGTACGAAATAAAGCACGACTGTTCTCCTCTCCCGGCCCGCGGAGAGAGGAGAGAACCCGCGCCAGATCCGTCAGGCACAGGCTGAGAAGGCATTCCCCACCAACGCCCCGACCCGCTCCGTCGCCAGGGCCTCGTCGAACAGGATCCGGTAGATGATCGGCGCGATGACCCGGTCGAGGATCATGTCGATCTCCGGAAACGCCTCGCCGCGCGCCACGGCGCGCTCCGCGATGACCGCGACCTGCTGCCGGGCATAGCCGCAGCAGCGCCGGGGGCCGGTCTCGCCCTCGGCGGCGAGCACGTCGCGGATCATCTCGCGGCCGATCCCGGAGGCCATCTCCTCGGCATATTGCTCGGCCCAGGCCAGGAGGTCGCCGCGGCCGCTGCCGGTCTCGACCGGCACCATGTCCGGCCGCAGCCGCTCGACCGCGACATCGGCCAGAAGCTCGTTCAGCTCGCCCCAGCGCCGGTAGATCGTCGAGGGCGTGACCCCGGCCTCCGCGGCGATCAGCGGGATCGTCACCGCGGCGCGGTCCATCCGGGAGAGGAGGTCCCGCGTGGCCCGGTGGACCGAGGCCTGGACCCGCGCGCTTCGCCCGCCCGGACGCGGTCCTCCCTCCCTCTCCGCCATCACCACACTCCTCCAAACGCAAAGAATTTGCTTTTAGCGCGCCGCGGCGCTAATCCTTAACGCAACGGATTTGCTTTAGGGACACGGCGATGCGCACAGGTCAAGGATCCCGGCGGGCCGACCCGCTCGTCGTCCACGCCGTGACGCTCGGGGCGTTCTTCGCTGCCGCGGCGGCCCCGACGCCGCTTTACCGGGTCTATCAGGAGACCCTGACGCTCTCGCCGGTCTTCGTCACCCTGGTCTTCGCGGTCTACGCCGTGGCCCTGCTCAAGGCGCTGCTCGTCGCCGGCTCGCTCTCCGACCATCTCGGACGCCGGCCGGTCATCGCCGGGGCCTTGTGGCTCGAGGCCGCGGCGATGGGCCTCTTCCTGCTGGTGGGCCAGGGGGCCGTCTGGCTCGTCGTCGCCCGGATCGTCCAGGGGCTCGCCACCGGCATCGCCGCCGCCTCCCTGGGCGCCGCCCTCGTCGATGTCGACCGCGCCCGCGGCCCGATCGTCAACGCGGTTGCGCCGCTGGCCGGCATGGCGGTCGGGGCGCTCGGCACCAGCGCGCTGATCCAGTACGCCCCGCTGCCGCTGCACCTCGTCTACGGCCTGCTCCTCTGCACCTTCGCCGGGCTGGCCCTCGCGGTGTGGCGCATCCCCGAGAGCGCAGCGACGCGGCCGGGGGCACTGGCCTCGCTCCGGCCCCGCATGGCCGTCCCGCCCCGGATCCGGCGGCCCCTCGCCCTGGTGAGCCCGATCAACATCGCCAACTGGACGCTCGGCGGCTTCTACCTCTCGCTGGTGCCCTCGGTGGTGGCGGCGGCCACCGGCAGCCGCGCGCCGCTCACCGGCGGCGCCGTCGTCACCGCCCTGATGGTGGCCGGCGCGGTCTCGGTGCTCCTGCGCCGCACGGCGCCGCCGTGGGAGAACCTCACCTTCGGGGTGCTCGCCACCGCGCTCGGCGTCGTCGGGGTCGTCGCCGGGATCCACGCGGCCAGCGTGCCGCTGCTGATCCTCGCCACCCTCGTCACCGGCTGCGGCTTCGGCCCCAGCTTCCTCGGCTGCCTCGGCACAATCATGCCGCTGGCCGAGCCCGACGAGCGCGCCGGGCTGCTCGCCGCCTTCTACGTCCAGAGCTACCTCGCCTTCAGCCTGCCGGCCGTCGGCGCCGGCTTCCTCGCCCACGCCCTCGGCTACGCCGCGACGGCCGACCTCTATGCGG
>NZ_LABZ01000064.1 GCF_001043955.1 Methylobacterium tarhaniae
CATTCCCTCGTCACGACACTCGGATCACACCCTGGCGCGGGGTGGAGCAGCCCGGTAGCTCGTCAGGCTCATAACCTGAAGGTCACAGGTTCAAATCCTGTCCCCGCAACCACATACATCAAGCAACCCCGCAAGGCTTCGAGCCTCGCGGGGTTGTTGGCGTTCGGGGCCTCGCACACCCTGCCTCCCCTGCCTGAGAGCCGAGACCGGCGCCCAAACGCCAACTGGACCGGCACGAATGCCTGGAACTGGCCGTAGGGCCCGGGCCGGATCGCCTCTATCTGCCCTGCTTGCCCGATGTATTCGGTGCCGGCTGGCCGGCGCCCCAACCCCGTCCGAGACGTCCATGCCCGACCTGACCTCCGTGTCCCTCTACGTTGCGGCCACCCTCGTGCTCGCCGTCACGCCCGGTCCGGGCCTCTTCTACGTTGCTGCACGGACCCTCGCTGGAGGGCGCGCCGAGGGCGTGGCGTCGAGCCTCGGTACGGGACTCGGCGGCATGGTCCACGTCGTGGCGGGCGCCGTCGGCGTGTCGGCCCTCGTGCTTGCCAGCGCCGAGCTGTTCACGGCGCTGAAGCTCGCGGGCGCGGCCTATCTGGTCTGGATCGGCTATCGCACCCTGCGCACCGCCCGCCGGAGCGAGCCCTCCTCGGTGCCGGGCGGTGTGGCGCATTCGAGCGGGCCGGGGCGCGCCTTTCGCGAGGGTGTGCTGGTCGAGGCCCTGAATCCCAAGACGGCGGCGTTCTTCTTGGCTTTCGTGCCGCACTTCGTCGATCCGTCCGCTGGCCACGTCGCCGTCCAGTTCGTGGTTCTGGGTGCGGTGTCGGTCGCGCTGAACACGCTCGCCGACCTCGCGGTCGCCATTGCGGCGAGCCGCATCCGCAGCGGTGCCGCCGCACGCCCCGGCTTGATCCGCCGCCTGCGGGAGGCCTCGGGCGCTGCGATGATCGTCCTGGGGCTCGGCCTCGCTCTCGCGCGACGGCCCGCCGTCTGACGCCAATTCGGACAAGGACGATTCCCATGCGCCTGACCGGCCTCTCCGCCTTTCCGATCACGCCCGCCGATCCCGAGGGCCGGGTCGATCTCCCGGCCCTGCGCCGGCTCGTCGCTCGCCTGCGCGAGGCCGGCGTCGACTCGATCGGCCTCCTCGGCAGCACGGGATCCTACCCCTATCTCACGCGGGACGAGCGCCGCCGGGCCCTCGAGGCGGCGCTCGACGAGGTCGGGGACTGGGCGCCGGTGCTGGTCGGTGTCGGTGCGCTGCGGACCGACGAGGCCGTGCGGCTGGCGCAGGATGCGCGGGCGGCCGGTGCCGCGGCCGGGCTGCTCGCGGCCGTCTCCTACACGCCGCTCACCGACGACGAGGTGTTCGCGCATGTCGCGACGGTGGCGCGGGAGAGCGGGCTGCCGCTCTGCCTCTACGACAATCCCTCGACCACGCATTTCCGGTTCGGTCCGGAGCTGATCGGCCGCCTGAGCCGGCTGCCCGGCATCGTCGCGGTGAAGAGCCCGGGGCAGGAGCCGCAGGCGGTGGCGGGTCACCTGGCCGGATTGCGGACGGTCGTGCCGCCGGGCTTCTCCCTCGGCTATAGCGGTGACTGGACCACGACCGAGGCGCTGATCGCCGGCGCGGATGCCTGGTACAGCGTCGTGGCCGGGCTGTTCCCGCAGGTCGCCGTCGACATCGTCCGGGCTGTGCAGCGCGGCGATGCCGCCGAGGCGCGGCGGCTCGATGCCCGGCTCGCCCCTCTCTGGACGCTGTTCCGGGAGCATTCGAGCCTGCGGGTCATGTATGCCTGCGCCAACCTCCTCGATCTCTGCCGCGCCGCGCCGCCGCGGCCGATCCTGCCGCTGGGCGAGGAGGCGCAGGGCCGAGTGGCGGAGGTGATTCGGGCCCTCGATCTCCGATAAGGGGACGGGCCGCGCGAGGAGGCCGCACGTTCCGGATCCACTCGACCGTGGCCGCTTCGTCGCGGGCGGGTCCGGGCTCCCGCCGTTGCATTCCCGGCGGGTCCGTGGCTGATACCGGCAGCATCGGCCCCTCTCGAAGGATCACGCGTGCGCCACGGCATGGACAGGCCCGTCACGCGCGACCGGCGCGCCTGACCGGTGAACACCCGCCCCCAGACCCCGCTCGACCCGCGGGTCGGCGCGCTCCTCGCCGAGATCGCGGCGCAGGACGGCGCGGCCCTGCATCGGGACGGCCCGCCCCTCGACCTGCGCGAGGCGGATCTGAGCCGGGAGCGCCTCGCGCCGGTCGCCGGCGACGCAGCGTGGTGGGACGCGGACCGCCAGGGACTGAACCTCGGCGGGGCAGACATGTCCGCCAGCGACCTGGAGCAGGCCGACCTCACCGGCGCCACCTTGAAGCGCGCCCGGCTCTCGGGGGCGCTGGCCCGCTCGGCCGATTTTTCCGGTGCGCTGATCGAGGAAGCGGATTTCGGCAAGGCCGATCTCAGCGGTGCCCGCTTCGTCGGCGTGGCCGGTGGACAAGCCGATTTCACCGAGGCGATGCTGGAGGATGCGAGCTTCCGGGACGCATCCTTGCGCTTCGCCCGCCTGCCGCGCAGCCTGCTCGACGGCGCGGACTTTTCGGGCGCCGACCTGTGGGGCGCCGACTTCACCGGGGCGGATGCCGACTACACGACGTTCCGCGGCGCGCGCCTCGACGAGGTCAACCTCGCCGACACCAACCTGACCCACGCCGATTTCGAGGGCGCGAGCCTGACCAAGGCGCGGCTCACGGGCTCGCGCCTGCGCAGCGCCACGCTCACCGGCGCCAAGCTCGACGGGGCCGACCTCTCGGGTGCCGATCTTTCCGCCGCGACGCTGGTGCGGCTCGATCTCTCCTCCTGCGCCCTGCACCGGGCCCGTTTCGCTGGCGCCTGGCTCAACGGCACCCGCTTCCGGGCCGCGCAGATCGGCGAGGCGGTGGGCGAGGAGGTCGCCGGCGAGTACGAGGCGGCGAAGGCGAGCTATCTCGCCCTGGAGCAGAACTTCCAGAGCATCGGCAGCCACGACGAGGCCGGCTGGGCCTATCGCCGGCGGCGGCGGATGGGCCGCCTCCATGCCGAGGCGCAGGCTCGGGCGGCGTGGCGGGCCCAGGACCGCAACGGGCTGATGCGCCACGGCTACCGCTGGCTCGCCGACCACGTCGTCGAGTGGCTGTGCGATTACGGCGAGAGCCTGTCGCGGATCGTCCGCGCCTTCGCGCTGATCATCGTGGTGTTCGCAGGTTTGTTCGGCCTCACCGGCGGGCTGATCCCGGAAGGCAGCGCCCAGGCGACCTACAACGCCATCGATCTCCTGAGCTACAGCGCCCTCAACATGATGACGGCCAACCCGCCGGAGATCGGCATCAAGCCGGTCGGCCGGGTGACCAACCTGCTCGTCGGGGTGCAGGGCGCGACCGGCATCGTGCTGATGGGGCTGTTCGGGTTCGTGCTGGGGAACCGGTTGCGGCGGTGAGGAGCCCTCACCGCCCCGCGGCCGCCAGCTCCTCCCGGATCACCTGCGCCATCGCCTTCAGCTCCGGCGCCGCCCGGTCCCGCGGCTGCGCACCGGCAAGTCCATGGGCGGCGACGATCCGGCCCGGGCTGCCGGCCAGCACCACGATCCGGTCGGCGAGGTAGACCGCCTCCTCGATGTCGTGGGTGACGAACAGCACCGTCTGGCCGGAGGCCCGGCAGAGGCGGGCGAGCTCGTCCTGCAGGCTCTCGCGGGTCAGCGCATCGAGGGCCGAGAACGGCTCGTCCATGAGCAGCACGTGCGGCTCGACCGCGAGGGCGCGCGCGAGCGACACTCTCTGGCGCTGGCCGCCGGAGAGCTGGAACGGCCAACGCCCGGCCAGGGCGCCGAGACCCACCCGATCGAGGGCGGCTTGCGCCCGCCGGCGCCGCTCGGCCCGGGGCAGGCGCAGCTTCTCGAGCCCGAAGGCGACGTTGTCGAGGACGCGGCGCCAGGGCAGCAGGCGCGAATCCTGAAAGACCAGGGCGACCGCCCGGCGACCGGGCTCCGGCTCGCTGACCGAGACGGTCCCGGCGCTCGGGCGCACCAGGTCGGCGATGACGCGCAGCAACGTCGACTTGCCGACGCCCGAAGCGCCGACGATCGCCAGGAACTCGCCGGGCTCGATGTCGAGGTCGAGGCCGGAGAGCACCGTGGTGCGGGCGCCGTCGCGGGTGAAGGTGAGGGCGAGGCCCTGGATCGCGATCAGGCCCGCCATCGGAGGATCCAGCGTTGGAGGGCGGTGAAGCCGGCGTCGAACACGCCGTAGAGCAGCGCCATGGTGAGCATGTAGACGACCACGATGTCGGTCGCGAGGAGCGTCGAGGCCTGCATCATCCGCTGGCCCAACCCCGCGACCCCGAAGATCTCGGCCGCGACCACCGCCATCCAGGCCTGCCCGATGGCGGTGCGCACGCCGACGAGGATCCCCGGCATCGCGGCCGGCCACACCACCGTGACCAGGCGCTCGGGGGCGGAGCGGAAGCCGAAGGCGGCGGCGAGCTCGATCAGGTCGCGGTCGACGCCGCGGATCGCCCCGTGGCTCGCGAAATAGACGATCCAGAACACCCCGATGGCGACGATGAACAGGGCCGCCTCCGGGCTGACCCCGAACCAGATGATGGCGAAGGGCACCCAGGCGAGGCCCGGCACCGGGCGCAACACCCGCACCACCCAGGCGGTCAGGCCTTCGGCGGTGCGCGACATCCCCGTCAGCGTGCCGGCGGCGATTCCGAGCCCGATTCCGAGGCCGAGCCCCGCGAGGTAATGCCCGAGGCTGCCCGTCACCGCCGCCAGCCACTGGCCGGAGCGCAGCTCGCGCAGGAAGGCCTCCGGCAGCACCGAGGGCGGCGGCAGGAAGGCCGGATTGACGAGGCCGAGCCGGGGCACGGCCTCCCACAAGGCGAAGAAGGCGGCGAGCCCCAGGAGCGGGAGCAAGGCCGCCGCGGGGCGGGATCGCATCGACGGTTCTTTACTTGCCCGCGACTGCGCGCTCGTAGAAGCGCGGCTCGAACAGCCCGTCGAGGGGCACCTCGCGGTCGAGCGCCCCGATCTTGACCTGGAAGCGCTGCATCGCCGCCGTCGGCTCGACGATCGGGCGCGGATCGGCGGTGAAGCGCGTCGCCGGCGAGGCCAGGGCCCGGCGGATGGTGGCGGTGTCGACGAGGCCCTTGCCGAGCGCCCCCTCGATGGTCGGGACGACGCGGTCCGGCTCGCGGCCGATCAGGTCGACCGCCCGCACGATGCCGGTCACGATCGCCTGCACGGCCTCAGGCTCCTTGTCGAGGAGAGCGCGCGTGACGGCGACGACGGTGCCGGGCTGGTTGGGGAACATCTCGCCGCCGAGCGCCATCAGGCGGATCGCCGGGTTGCGGCCGGTGACGATCGAGACCGCCGGCTCCCGCAAGGTCCCGCCCTCGACCGCGCCGGCGAGCACCGCCTGCTGGGTCGCGTCGATCCCCATCGAGACGATGGTCACGTCCTTGGGGTCGACCTTCGCCACCTCCCACAGCCAGTATTGCAGGGTGGTGTTGGGCACCGAGCCGAGGGGCTGGGTCGCGAGCCGCGCCGGGGTGCCGGCGGCCTCGCGGTAGCGCTTGAACACCTCGGCCGGGGCGACGCCCTTCTCGGCGAAGCGGGCGAGCTTGGGACCGGCGAGGAAGACGTTCTCCTCGATCGCGGTCGCCGCCACCACCTTCACGTCGATGCCCTTGGAGCGTGCGACGCCGAGCGGCGCGACGCCGGCGACGTAGACGTCGAGGGTGTTCGAGGCGAGCGCCTGGATCATGTTCGGGCCCGACTCGAAGGTCGTGACTGCGAGGGACAGACCCGCCTCCTTCAGCCAGCCTTCCTTCTCGGCGACGTAGATCGGCGCGGCGGCGAGGATCGGGATCACGCCGACCCGAAGTGGCGCGGCGCGGCCCCGCGCCAGGGCGGGTCCACCGCGCAGCACGGCTCCGGCCGCCAGGATCGGGGCTGCCCCGAGGATGCTGCGTCGCGTGATGGTCATGGCCGGCCGTCTGTGGGGAAGGATCGCGTCCGCTTAGGGCATCCTCCTGCCACGGGGCAAGAATGGCGCGAATATAAGAAAATTAATCCATAATACTATTATATTATAGATTTAAATCCTTCTCTGGCGCGATATCGGAGAAGAATGTCCGGATGCGGAACGGCGGCCGGCGACGGGACCCCGGGATGCGCCGGGTGGCATGGCGCCGCCGCGTCTCCCGGTCCATCCTGCCTCGACCGGGCTGGGAGCGCGCGACGAACGACGCCTCCCCCGCCCACCGCACGAGGAACACGCCCATGGCCATCACCCGCCCGAGCGCGACCCAGATCCGCGAGCTCGCCGCCGGCCTCCACATGTCGCTGTCGCCGGAGGAGGCCGCAGCCTACCGCGCCCTGATGGACGCCTCGTTCGACGCCTACGACGTGATCGACGCCCTGCCGGACTACATCCCGGCAGTGAAGTACCCCCGCACTCCCGGCCACCGGCCCGGACCGGAGGAGAACCCCCTCGGCGCCTGGTACTGGAAGAGCGAGGTGAAGGGGGCCGAGCACGGCAAGCTCGCCGGCAAGCGCGTGGTGCTCAAGGACAACGTCGCGCTCGCCGGCGTGCCGATGATGAACGGCGCCTCGACCCTCGAAGGCTTCGTGCCGGCGGCGGATGCCACCATCGTGACCCGGATGCTGGACGCGGGCGCGACGATCGTCGGCAAGGCGACCTGCGAGCATTTCTGCTTGTCTGGCGGCAGCCACACCTCGGATCCCGGGCCGGTCCACAACCCGCACCGGCGGGGCTACTCGGCCGGCGGCTCGTCCTCGGGCAGCGGCGCGCTCGTCGCCGCCGGCGAGGTCGACCTGGCGATCGGCGGCGACCAGGGCGGGTCGATCCGCATCCCGGCCGCCTATTGCGGCATCGTCGGCCTGAAGCCGACCCACGGCCTCGTGCCCTACACGGGGGTGATGCCGATCGAGACCACGATCGACCATACCGGCCCGATGACCGCGCGCGTCGCCGACAACGCCCTGCTGCTGGAGGTCCTGGCCGGGCCCGACGGCCTCGATCCGCGCCAGTATGCCCCGCAGGTCGCCCCCTACACGGAGGCGCTGGGCAAGGGCGCGAAGGGCCTCAGGATCGGGCTCCTGACGGAGGGCTTCGCCGTTCCCGGGATGCAGGAGGCGGTGGCCGACAAGGTCCGGGCCGGGGCGGCGCGGTTCGAGCGGCTCGGCGCGACGGTCGAGGAGGTCTCGCTGCCGGCCTACCGGCTCGCCGCGGCGGTCTGGCAGCCGATCGCCCTCGAGGGCCTGACCCAGCAGATGATGGTCGGCAACGGCATGGGCTTCAACTGGAAGGGCGCCTACGACGTCGGCCTGTTCGACGCCCATGCGGGCTGGCGCGGCCGGGCGGACGACCTCTCGGCGACCCTCAAGATCTCGATGCTGATCGGCCAGTGGGGCCTGACCCACTATCGCGGCCGCTACTACGCCAAGGCGCAGAACCTCGCCCGGCAGGTGCGGACGGACTTCGCGGACGCGTTCGGCCGCTACGACCTGCTGCTCTGCCCGACCCTGCCCTGCACCGCGACGAAGCTGCCGGAGGCGGGGGCGCCGCTGGAGGAGGTCATCGCCCGGGCCTTCGAGATGGTCGCCTCGACCTCGCCGATGGACGTGACGGGCAACCCCTCGCTGTCGCTCCCCTGCGGCCTCGTCGACGGGCTGCCGGTCGGCCTGATGCTGACGGCGCGGGACTGGAACGAGAGCGCGATCTACCAGGCCGCCGCCGCCTTCGAGGCGGACGGCGACTGGCGGGGGTTCTGATCACCCCCGCGGCGCCAGCACGATCACCGCCGCGCCAGCCAGGCACAGGAGAGCGCCCGCGCCATCGAAGCGGTCGGGCCGCTGGCCCTCGGCGGCCCACAGCCAGAGCAGCGAGGCCGCGATGTAGACGCCGCCATAGGCCGCGAAGGCGCGGCCGGCGGCGTCGGACTCGATCAGCGCCAGCAGGAACGCGAAGGCGCCGAGGGCCAGACCCCCCGGCAGAAGCCACAGCGGCGAGGCACCGAGCCGCCACCAGGCCCAGACCGAGAAGCACCCGGCGATCTCGGCGAGCGCGGCGGCGGCGTAGAGGAGGACGATCGGCATGGCGGGGCTTCTCCCACGCCATGCCGTCATGGGAAAGCGTATTCCGGGAAAGCGTGTTCCGGGAAAGCGTGTCCCGGGAAGGCGTGTCGTGGGAGGGCGTCAGGCCCGCCGCTTCATCAGCGCCGCCGCCGCGAGGCCGACGCCGGCCATCACCGCGCCGGTGGTGAGCGGGTGGAGCTTCGCCCGCGTGTAGGTGCTGGTGTGGCGCACCATCCCGGGATGGTCGCCGCGGACGTGGCCGTCCCGGGTCGGCTGGTGGAGGGCGCCGTTCGGGTCCCGCGGCGGCTCCGAGCGGAGCTGCTGGGACGCCATCACCGCGCCGAGGCGGTCGAACGTGCCGGGTGCGAGCTTCTTGAGGCCGGTCATCGCCCGGCCGCCGCCGCCGACGATGATCTCGCGCTGCGGGTAGACCGCGGCGTGCAGGATGGCGTGGGCCACCTCGTCCGGGTGGTAGACCGGCGGCGGCAGCTTCGGCTCGCGGTCGAGGTAGTTGCGGGCGTGCTGCGGGAACGGGGTGTCGATCGCCGCCGGCTTGATCAGCGTCACCGAGACGGGGGCCCGGTCCTGCTCCAGCTCGGCCCGGAGCGCGTCGGTGAAGCCGCGGATCGCGTGCTTGCTCGCCGAGTACATGCCCTGGAGCGGGATCGCGAGGTCGGAGGCGATGCTGCCGAGATTGATGAGCGCGCCGCCGCGCCGGCGCAGGACGGGTGTCGCCACCAGCGAGCCGTAGACCACGCCCCAGAAATTGGTCTGGAACAGGCGGTCGTGGTCCTCGTCGCTCACCTCCTCCAGGCGGCCGTAGATCGAGATGCCGGCATCGTTGACCCAGGTGTCGAAGCCGCCGAAGCGCTGCGCCGCCTTGTCGGCGATGGCCTGCACGTCCTCGCGCCGGCCGACATCGGCGACGACGTGGGTCGCCTCGCCGCCCGCCGCCTCGATCTCCTCCTGGATCGCCGCCAGCGCCTCGGCGTTGCGCGAGGCGAGCACGACCCGGGCGCCGGCTTCCGCCGCCATGCGGGCGGTGGCGAGCCCGATGCCGCTGGAGCCGCCGGTGATGACGATCACCTGCTCGCCCAGGGGCTTGTGCGCGTGGCTCATGGAATCCTCCGTACAGGATGGGGGTATCCAGGCCCTAACGACGCCGGGCGTGCTTCGTTCATTCGCGCGGTCTCCCGCGCCCGCCTCCCATATCCCCAACCTCTGGCACGAGCCCGAACAAGCTATTGGACAGGAGGCCACCGCACCCCCATGATCCCGCCCGCGGCGAGGCTCCCGACGCCACTTTCCAGAGGGGCCCGTCAGCGGTGCAAGTCAGGGAGGAAGCGGATGGCAGGGACGGGTCGTGCCGGTAACGTCACGCGGCGCGAGGCGCTGATCGGCGCGGGGGCGGCAGGCGCCAGCCTGATGCTGCCGGGCGGTGCCGCCTGGGCGCAAGGGGCGAAGCCGGCGGAGATCAAGGTCGGCATCGCCACCTACCTGTCGGGCCCGGCGAGCGTGTTCGGGGTACCGGGCCGCCAGACCGCCGAGATGCTGTTCGACGAGATCAACGCGGCCGGCGGCGTCGCCGGGGTCAAGGTGCGGCCGATCTTCGTCGACGAGGGGCCGGGCGTCGACCACGTGGTCGGCGAGTATCGCCGCCTGGTGCAGTCGGAAGGCGTGCACCTGATCTTCGCGGCGATCTCGTCCGCCGACTGCATCGCCTGCGCGCCTTTGGCCGACGAGCTGAAGCGCCCGACGCTGCTGTGGGATTGCGGCACCCAGCGCATCTTCGAGGACAACCGCTACAATTACGCCTTCCGCACCCAGGCCAACGCCACGCCGGAGATCCTGGCGGCGCTCCTCTATCTCTTGAAGGTCAAGCCGGACTTCAAGTCGATCGCGGTGATCAACCAGGATTACGCCTGGGGCCGCGACTCCTGGGACATCTTCCGCACGGCGATGAACACCCTGAAGCCCGGGGTGAAGGTCTCGGCCGAGCTGTTTCCGCGCTTCGGCGCCACCGACTTCTCGACCGAGATCACCCGCGTGCTGGCCCTGCGGCCCGACGTGGTGCTCTCGACCTCCTGGGGCGGCGACCTCGACGCGCTGATCCGCCAGGCCTCGGACCGCAAGCTGTTCGAGCGCTCGACCTTCGTGATGCCGCTCGCCGAATCCTCGCTCCAGCGGGTCGGCAAGGCGCTGCCGGCCGGCCACATCGTGGGAGCTCGCGGCGACCACTGGTTCCTGCACCCCTCCCCGGCCGATCCCGAGCGGCTGAAGCGCTTCAACGACAGCTACCGCGCCAAGTACAATGCCTGGCCGATCTATCCCTGCTTCCACATGGCCCAGGCCGTCTCGGCGATGAAGGTCGGCATCGAGAAGGCGGTGGCGGCGAAGGGCGGCGGCTGGCCGACCGATGCGGAACTCGCCGCCGCGTTCAAGGGCCTCGAATTCCCCTCGCCCACCGCCAGCGTGCGGATCCGCGAGGACGGCCAGGGCCTCGAGAACCAGCTGATCGGCACCACGATGCACTCCGAGAAGTATCCCTTCCCGGTGCTCACCGACATGATCGTCTTCCCGGCCGAGTCCGTCACGACGCCGGTCGGCCAGAAGAGCGCCGACTGGCTCAAGACGCTGACCCCCGACATGGTGGCCAAGCTCCCGCAGGCCCAGGCCTTCAAGTAGCATCATGTCCTGGTTGTCGGAGAACGGGATCCTCGTCGGGCTCGCCCTGCTCGACGGGCTGTCCTACGCCGCCGCCGTCTTCATGGTGGCGGTGGGGCTGAACCTGGTGTTCGGCGTGCTGCGGGTGCTCAACGTCGCCCATGGCAGCCTCTACGCCATCGGCGGCTATGCCGCGGCCTCGCTCGGGCTGTTCGCCGCCTCGCTCGGCGCGCCGCCCTGGCTCGGCCTGCCGATCCTGCTCGCGGCCTCGGTCCTCGTCGGCGTGGTACTCGGGCCGGTGATCGAGCGGCTGCTGCTGCGCCGGATGCAGGACCGCGAGCCGGTGCTGCAGCTCCTCGTCACCTTCGCGCTGTTCATGATCCTGGAGGACCTGCAGAAGCTGGTCTGGGGCGTGCAGCCGGTGGTGTTCGATGCGCCGCTGAAATGGCTCGGCACCGTCGACGTGCCGTTCGGCCAGGACGTCATCCCGTTCACCGCCTACCAGCTCTACGTGCTGCCGGGGGTGGCGCTCGCCACCCTGGCGATACTGGCCACCGTGCTGCGCTACACGCTCACCGGCCGGATGGTCGTCGCGGTCACGGTCGACCGCGAGGCGGCGCGGGCCATGGGCATCGACGCCGCCAAGGTGACGCTGCTCACCTTCACGGTCGGCGCCGCGCTCGCGGCCCTCGGCGGGGCGCTCGCCGCCCCTACCGTGTCGCTGGTGCCGGGGGTCGGCGCCTCGACCATCGTGCTCTCCTTCGCGGTGGTGGCGACGGCCGGCCTCGGCCAGATCGAGGGGGCGGCGGTGGCGGCCCTCCTCATCGGCCTCGGCCGCTCCTTCGCGGTCTATGTCGCGCCGGAATTCGAGGTGGTGGTGCCCTACGCCATCATGGTGGCGGTGCTGCTGTTCCGGCCCCAAGGCCTGTTCGGCGTGGCGGAGACCCGGCGGATATGACCTGCGCTCTCACACAAGGAGGGCTGGCGCCGTGACCCGCCGCTCGGAAACGCTCCTCGCCTTCGCCGGTGCCGGCTTGGTCGTCGTGCTCGCCTACACGGTGCCGTGGCTGCGCTTCGTCCTCACCATCGCGCTCGCCAAGGGGCTCGCCGTGCTCGGCATCCTGCTCCTGCTGCGGGCCGGCCAGGTCAGCTTCGGCCACGCGCTCTACCTCGCGCTCGCCGCCTACACGGTGGCGTTCGGGGCCGCCCTGGTGCCGGAGGCCCTGCTGCTCCTGCCCTTCGCGGCCCTGCTCGCCGGGATGCTCGGCCTGCTGATCGGGCTCTTCGTGGTGCGCTACCGCGAGATCTTCTTCGGCATGCTGAATCTGGCGCTCAGCATGGTGTTCTACTCGGTGCTGGAGAAGTTCTACGCGCTGACCCACGGCGCCGACGGCATCCGGCTCCCGCCGGTCACCGTCCTCGGCCAGCCGCTCGCCGGCGAGGCGGGAGAGTGGACGGTGCTGGGCATGGCCCTCGTCCTGGCGCTCGCCTGCGGCGCCCTGGTGCGGGTGGCCCTGGCTTCCCCGCTCGGCGAAGCGCTCGCCGGCATCAAGACCCGCGAGACGCGGCTCGACTTCATGGGCGTGTCGCCCAAGCGCGTGCTGCTCGCCGCCTACGTCGCCTCCGCCGTGATGGCGGGGTTTGCCGGCGCGATCATCGCGCTCACCACCCGCCACGTCACGCCGGCCTTGAGCTACTGGACCACCTCCGGCGAGCTCGTCTTCATCGCGATCCTCGGCGGGGCCGGCAGCGTGATCGGGCCGTTCCTCGGGGCTGCGGCCTACGAGCTGACCCGGGTCTACGCCGCCGCCACCTTCGCCAATGCCTGGCAACTGGTGCTCGGCCTCGTGCTCCTCGGCGTCATCGTGTTCGCGCCGGGCGGCATCTGGGGGATGATCGCGAGAAGCAGGAGGGCCGCATGACCGCGCTTCTCTCGGCCAAGGGCCTGCGCCTCGCCTTCGGGGGCCTCAAGGCGGCGGACGGGATCGACCTCGACGTGGAGGCCGGCGAGTTCCTGGCGATCATCGGCCCGAACGGCGCCGGCAAGACCACCTTCATCAACATGACGACCGGCTACCTCAAGCCGCAAGGGGGGACGATCGCCTTCGAGGGCCGGCCGATTCTCGGCCTGTCGCCGCGGCGCATCGTCGGGCTCGGCGTCGCACGCAGCTTCCAGCTGCCGCAGCTCTTCACCGAGCACACCGTGCTGCAGAACGTGGCCTTGGCGGTCGCGGCCCGCGAGGGCGTGTGGTCGGTGCTCAACCCGCTGCTGCGCCCGCGCTTCCGCGACGAGGCGTCGGAGCTGATCTCGCGCTTCGGCCTGACCCGCATCGCCGAGGTGCGGGCCGACGCGCTCAACGAGGGCGCCCGCAAGCTCGTCGACATCGCCATGGCGGTGGCCCTGCGCCCCCGCCTCCTCCTGATGGACGAGCCGACGAGCGGTGTCGCGGCGGCCGAGAAGATGGCGATCGTCGAGACCCTGGTGCGGGTCCTGCGCGAGGCCCGGGTGACGGCGGTGTTCGTGGAGCACGACATGGAGGTGGTCGGGCGCTTCGCCGACCGGGTGGCGGTGTGGGGCCAGGGGCGGATCGCGGCGCTCGGGCCGCCCGGCCAGATCCTCAACGATCCGGAGGTGCAGCGCACGGTGATCGGCATCGCCCCCACGGGAGGCGCCCATGCTGCGGCTTGAGGGGGCGGCGGTCGCGATCGCGGGGGCGCCGGTCCTGCGCGGCGTCTCGCTCCAGGTGCCGCCGGGCGGGCGCGTGGCCCTGATCGGCCGCAACGGCGCCGGCAAGACCACGACCTTGCGCGCCCTGATGGGGCTGCTGCCCTTGCAGGCCGGCCGGATCGTGCTCGACGGGCAGGAGGCCGGCACCGTTCCGGCCCACCACCGCGCCCGCCTCGGCATCGGCTACGCCCCGGAGGAGCGCAAGCTGTTCGGCAGCTTCACGGTGCAGGACAACCTGCTGCTGCCGGCCCAGGTCCTGAGCCTGCCGAAGGCGGAGGTGTCGCGGCGGCTCGATTCCGTCTACGCCCTGCTGCCGGAGCTGAAGGACTTCGCCCCCCGCAAGGCGGCGGGCCTGTCGGGCGGCCAGGGCAAGATGGTCGCGCTCGGCCGGGCGCTGATGGTCGGCACCCGCGCGGTCCTCCTCGACGAGCCGTTCCAGGGCCTCGCCCCGGCTCTGGCGCTCCGCTACGCCGAGGCCCTCGCCCGCTTGCGGGCCGCGCTTCCCGACGTCGCGATCCTGATCACCGAGAGCAGCCCGGACCTGCTGCGGGCGCTCGTCGACACCACCATCCAGATCGAGCGCGGCGAGATCTCGGCCGCCTGACGTTATAAGGAGTGATCCCATGAGGCTGAACGGCAAGGTCGCGATCGTCACCGGCGCCGGCGGCGGCTTCGGCGAAGGCATCGCCAAGCGTTACGCCGAAGAGGGCGCCAAGGTCGCGGTGCTCGACCTGCGCGGCGACGCCGCCGAGCGCGTCGCGCGTGAGATCGGTGCGGCCGCGATCGCCATCGCGGCGGATGTCGGCAGCGCGCAGGATGTCGAGGCGGCGGTGCGGCGCACCACCGAGGCCTTCGGCACGCCGCACATCCTCGTCAACAATGCGGGCACCACCCACCGCAACCAGCCGCTGATGGAGGTGGACGAGGAGGCCTTCGACCGGGTCTTCCGGGTCAACGTGAAGTCGATCTTCCACTTCGTCCGGGCGCTGGCCCCGGCGATGCGCGACAATGGCGGCGGCGTGATCCTGAACGTCGGCTCCACCGCCGGCATCCGGCCGCGGCCGGGCCTGACCTGGTACAACGCCTCCAAGGGGGCGGTGAACCTGATGTCGAAATCGCTCGCCGTCGAGCTGGCGCCGTGGAAGATCCGCGTCAACGCGCTCTGCCCGGTGATGGGCGAGACCGGCCTGCTCGAAGCCTTCATGGGCGTGCCGGACACCCCGGAGAACCGCGCGAAGTTCGTCGCCACGATCCCGCTCGGCCGGATGTCCCGGGCGTCCGACATCGCCAACGTCGCGCTGTTCCTGGCTTCCGACGAGGCCGAGTTCATCACCGGCGTCGAGATGCCGATCGACGGCGGCCGGACGGTCTGAGCGAAGCCGGGCCCGCATCCCCCGGTCCGGGGATGCGGGCCCCTCGCCTCAGCGGGAGGCCGGCAGCGGCTTCACGCCGGCGCAGATCTTCCCCACCTCCTCGAAGGAGCGCAGGGACTTCTCGGTGACGGTGCGGGCATCCTCGACCAGGCTCTGCACGGTCTCGCGCATCATCTCGCTCTGGAGCATCGAGAATTCCTGCATCGTGCGCGCTCCGGCGAGGCGCTTCAGGCCTTCCAGGTTGCGCTGCCAGCGCTTCTGGCCGAGCTCGACGGAGCTGCGCCAGGCATCCTGCATGGCGTGGTTCATCACCGTGCCGCAGCGGCTGATGGCCTCGGCGTTCTGACGGGCCTGCTCGGCGTAGCGCGCCCCGTCCTCGCTCCCGACGCCCATCGTCCGCGCCAGTTGCTCGTTGAACTCGCGCGCCGTGCGCGAGACCGTCTCGACGCTCATCTGCATGATCTGCTGCGCGCTGTCGGCGGCTCGTCCTTGCAGCGAGCCGGCCTTGTCGATGTTCTCTTTGGCGATATCGGCCATCTTGGACACCTGTACGGTGGCGTTGTCGATCCCGTTCGGTGCCCCGTCCGGAGCGCCCTTCATCGGCTCGGTCTTCTTGGCTTGTTCGGATTGCTGTGTCGTCGCCATTTCGCTTCTCCTGGTCTTTCGCCAATCGATGCGCTTCAGCCCCTTCCCCTCCCCAGGATACAATTCGCCTCATAATTATCGTTGATTTTGTTCTATTTTAGCATCGCTGTTCTTGGTTTTGTGCGCTGCAACGCGCATCAAATACAACTGGGGCGAGCGTGCGATAACATACGATACGATCGACATTTTCGATGGCGGCCGGGATTGCGCGCGTCTGTGCTGAGGTGGCGAGAGGAGACGGTGTGCGTCGGTGCAGCAAGCGGGCGATCAGCCGGTGACAGGTCTCAGCGCTTCTGGTCGTCGAGATCTGCAAAGCTGTCCGTTGCCTCCCGCATCCGCGCCGCGATTTCGGGCCCGCCATGGCCCTCCGCTTCCACGATGCAGAGTCGGCTCGCCGGCCAGAGCCGGTGAAGCTGCCACGCCGTGACCGCCGGCCCGCTGATGTCGCGGCGCCCGTGGATCAGCACGCCCGGAATGGCACGCAGATGATCCATGCCGGCCAGGATCGCGTCCGGGCCGCGCAGGAAGCCGTCATTCGCCCAGTAATGTGTCACCAGGGTCGCGAACACCGCGTTCCGTTCCGGATCGTTCGGCAGTGGGCCCTGCGGCGAGGACGGATCGAGCGAGACATGCATGGCTTCCCAGGCGTTCCAGTCGCGGGCCGCTCGCCCGCGATCCGATGCATCGCTCCCTACGAGGCGACGCGCATAAGCGTCCACGATGCGCTCGTCCCCGCGCCGGCCGGATGCCTCCACGAAGGCTTGCCACGCTTCCGGAAACACGCGGCCGACGGTCTCGGTGATCCAGGTGATCTCGTCCCGGCTGGTGGTCGTGACGGCGGCGAGGACGAGCGCCCTCACCCGGTCCGGATGCCGTTGCGCGTAAGCCAGGGCCAGGGTGGTGCCCCAGGAAGCGCCCGACACCAGCCAGCTTTCGATGCCGAGATGTCTCCTCACCGCCTCGATGTCGGCGATGAGGGTCTGGGTCGTGTTGCGGGACAGGCGGGCGAGGTCCTGCGTGGCGAGCGGCCTGCTGCGGCCGCAGCCCCGCTGGTCGATGCCGACGACGCGGTATCGCGCGCCGTCGAAGTGGCGGCGGTAGCCACCCGTCTTGAGTCCGCTGCCGGGTCCGCCGTGCAGGTAGAGCGCCGGCCGGCCATCCGGATGGCCGGACGTTTCCCAGTAGATCCGGTCGCCGTCCGCGACGGTCAGCAGGCCGCAATCGATGAGGGGGGCCGGACCGGACATCGCGCGTCACATCTCTCTCGCCGTCACCGCGGCTGGCACGTCTCGCAGAAGAACGTCGACCGCCCCGATTGCACCAGCCGCCGCACCACCCCGCGGCACCCCTTCGCGGTGCAGCCCAGCCCCTCCCGGTCGTAGACCCGGAAGGCGTGCTGGAAGGCGCCCTGGCTGCCGTCGGTGTGGACGTAGTCGCGCAAGGTCGAGCCGCCCGCCGCCACCGCCTCGGTGAGGACGTCGCGGATCACCGTGGCCAGGCGCTTGGCTTTCGCGGTCGGGCGGCCGGCGGCATCCGCCAGCGTCCCGGCGGAGGCTTCCGGATGGAGCTTCGCCCGGTGCAGGGCCTCGCAGACATAGATGTTGCCGAGGCCCGCGATCAGCCGCTGGTCGAGGAGCGCGGCCTTGAGCGGCGTGCGCTTGCCGGCGAAGAGCTGCGCGATCGTCTCGCCCGAGAGCGCGTTGCCGAGGGGCTCGATGCCCATCCCGGCGAAGTGACGGCAGGTCGACAGCTCGGCCGAGGGCACCAGGTCCATGAAGCCGAAGCGGCGGGCGTCGTTGTAGACCACCCGGGCGCCGTTCGAGAGCCCGAACCGGACATGGTCGTGCTTGGCCTGCCCCTGCGCGCCTTCGAGGTAGAAGTCGCCGGGCGAGACGGTGCGGCCATCGGGCAGGTGCACGTCGAACCGCCCGCTCATGCCGAGATGCATGATCAGCGCCTCGCCGGAGGACAGCTCGGCCACCAGGTACTTGGCGCGCCGCGACAGGGCCGTGACCTCCTGCCCCTTCACCCGCTCGACGAAGCGGGGCGGAAAGGGAAAGCGCAGGTTCGGCCGGTTCAGCACGACCTCGCTGAATCGGGCGCCGACCAGGGCGGGCTCCAGGCCGCGGCGCACGGTCTCGACTTCGGGCAGTTCGGGCATGGCTTCCTGGAAGACGGGCGAGGCGCTCAAGGCCGGGAGATGGGGGCGCCGCGCCGGATTCGCCAATGCGCGGCGAGACGACCAGTCGCCGTCGTTTACATGCCCTTAGGTCAATCTCCGTATGTTGCTCGTCGATGGCGGTAGGGTTTCGGTCCCGATCACGACCGGCTGCCGCAGGCGGCGGAGCCGTGCGATGAAAATTGTCCCTTCCACCGGGATGGCGGCCCTGCAGATGCTGCAACAAACCGCGCTCCGCGACGATCCCACCGTTCCGCAGGTGACATCCCCGAAGCTCACGCCGCAGGACCCGGCGAAGGATCCCCTGGCCATCGGCCAGGGCGCCGACGCGAAGGCCCGGGCCGCGACGACTGCCGCCCTGTTCAGCGTGAACCACGTGACCGGCGAGAAGCTGCTGATGCAGCGCGTCGAACAGCTGGGCCAGGTGCTCGGCGTCGATCGGTCGAAATACAAGACGTTCGAGGATTTCGGCGCCGCGATCAAGGACACCATGATCAAGCTGACCGCGAAGCCGGACGACGGGGCCATGATCGCCGGAATCGCCGCGCGGATGAAGCTCGATTCCGATACGGTCTCGGTTCTGCTGAAGCAGAAGACGCCCGACCTGCTGTTCCATCTCATCGAGCAGTATCTCGGGCTGGACAAGCTCGGCATTTCGCTCGACGGCCTCGTCACCGCGGCGCAGGATCCGGGGGGCCGCGACGCCGAGCGGATCAAGGCGATCCTCGAACAGGATCGCGGGCTGTCGAAGACGGACAAGACCGGCCAGACGCCGGTCCTGGTGACGAAGGACGAGGATGGCCTGTACCGCCTCGCCGCCGGGTCGGAGGCCTGAGCCGTCGCTGGTCCGGGCTGTGGGCGCGACGAAGCGCACCCCTCGAACGCGCTGCCCAAGATGGCGCAATCCCCTCACCTTCGCTATGCAGGCCGCCACGACAGGGGACCTGAACGCATGGCCGGCGACGAGACCAGCACCGATTTCGGCTTCGAGCGCGTCCGGCTCGCGGAGAAGCAGGACCGCGTCAACGAGGTCTTCCGCTCGGTGGCCAAGCGCTACGACCTGATGAACGACCTGATGTCGGGGGGGCTGCACCGGGCGTGGAAGAGCGCCTTCGTGTCGACCCTGCGGCCCTCGCGCACCCGGCCGTTCCGGCTGCTCGACGTCGCCGGCGGCACCGGCGACATCGCCTTCCGGACGCTCGAGGCCGGCGGGCCCGACACCAAGGTCACGGTGCTCGACATCAACGAGGCGATGCTCGGCGTCGGCCGCGAGCGCGCCGGCCATGCTTACGGCTCGCGCATCGATTTCGTCGCCGGCAACGCCGAGTCGCTGCCGCTGCCGCGTGAGACCTTCGACGCCTACACCATCGCCTTCGGCATCCGGAACGTGCCGCGCATCGAGCTGGCTCTGGCCGAGGCCCACCGGGTGCTCAAGGTCGGTGGGCGCTTCCTGTGCCTCGAATTCTCGCATGTCGACGTGCCGGGGCTCGACAAGATCTACGAGGCCTACTCGTTCAAGGTCATCCCGCGCCTCGGCTCGCTGGTCGCCGGCGACAAGGAATCCTACCAGTACCTCGTCGAGTCGATCCGCCGCTTCCCCACCGCCGGCAGCTTCGCGCGGATGATCGAGGAGGCGGGCTTCGGCCACGTCACCCACCGGCCGCTCTCGGGCGGCATCTGCGCCATCCATTCCGGCTGGAAGCTCGCGTGAGCCGCCGTCCGTGCTGAGCCTCGTCGCCCACCTCGCGCGGGGCATCCATGTCGGCTGGGTGATGGCCCGCGAGGGCGGCCTGTCCTTCATCGACGCCGCCGCCCTGCCGCCCCACCTGCGCCTCGTCCTGCGGCTCGGCCGCAAGCTCGAGCGTCCGGGCCTCGGCCCCGGCCGCCTGCCCGCCGCACTGACGCGGCTCGGGCCGTCCTACGTCAAGTTCGGCCAGTTCCTGGCGACGAGGCCCGACATCGTCGGCATGGCGGCCGCCCGCGACCTGGAGCGGCTGCAGGACCGGGTGCCGCCCTTCCCCCAGGCGGTCGCGGTCGCGACGCTCGAGGCCACCCTCGGCCGGCCGCTCGGCGAGCTGTTCACCTCCTTCAGCGAACCGATCGCCGCCGCCTCGATCGCCCAGGTCCACAAGGCGCACCTCGTCGAGCCGGACGGCACCGAGCGGGTCGTCGCGGTCAAGATCATGCGGCCGGGGGTGCGCGAGCGCTTCGCCCGCGACATCCAGGCGATGCGCTTCATGGCCCGGGTGGTCGAGGCCCTGCGTCCCGAGGCCGAGCGCCTGCGCCCGCGCGAGGTGGTGGAGACGCTCGCTCGCTCGGTCGCGATGGAGATGGACCTGCGGCTCGAAGCCGCCGCCCTCTCGGAACTCGCCGAGAACATCAAGGACGATCCCGAGTTCCGGGTGCCGCAGCCGGTCTGGGAGCTGACCGGCCGGGACGTGCTGGCGAGCGAGTGGATCGACGGCATCCGCCTCAACGACCGCGACGCGATCGTGGTGGCCGGCCACGACGCGGCGGCATTGGGCCGGACCGTGATCCAGTCCTTCCTGCGCCACGCGATCCGGGACGGCTTCTTCCACGCCGACATGCATCCCGGGAACCTGTTCGTCGATCCGGCCGGGCGGCTTGTCGCGGTCGATTTCGGCATCATGGGCCGGCTCGGCCTGAAGGAGCGCCGCTTCCTGGCGGAGATCCTGCTCGGCTTCATCCTGCGCGACTACCGCCGGGTGGCGGAGGTGCATTTCGAGGCCGGCTACGTCCCATCGCACCATTCCGTAGACGATTTCGCGCAGGCCATCCGGGCGATCGGCGAGCCGATCCACCAGCGCCGGGCCGACGAGATCTCGATGGCCAAGGTGCTGACGCTGCTCTTCGACGTCACCGCGCTCTTCGACATGAGCACCCGCACCGAACTGGTGATGCTCCAGAAGACCATGGTGGTGGTCGAGGGCGTCGCCCGCTCCCTCGATCCGCGCCTCGACATGTGGACCACCGCCGAGCCGGTGGTGCGGTCCTGGCTCGCCCGCAACCTCGGGCCGATCGGCCGGGCCGACCAGGCCCGCCGCGCGGTGCTGACGCTGGCCGACGTGGTGGCCGACGTGCCCGACCTCGCGCAGCGGGTGAAGCGGGTTCTGGTGCGCCTCGACGAGGAGGGGCTGCGCGAGGTGTCCCGCGTCGAGCGCCGCATCCGGATCGAGACCAAGCGGATGGTGTGGTCGACCCTGGCCTTGTGGGCGATCGCCGGATCGTTGCTGGCGATCGCGTTGCGGTGAGGGGCGATCCAGGGTTGCGGGCAGATCCGTTCTTCCAACCCTCACCCTCATCCTGAGGTCGCGTGGGATGGAAGGAGAAGCTGGGCTGGCTGCCGGGGCTTGTATCCCTCCGCCCCACCCCTTTTGATGGGCTCACGGCGCCACGATCCGCTCGACCAGAAGCGGACGCGCCCGGGAGAACGCCATGCTCAACCCCCTCCGCGCCACGTTGCTCACCGCCGCGGCCCTCTGCGCCCTCGCCGCGCCGGTCCTCTCCGCCGAGCCGCGCCTCTCCGACGGCAAGGTCAAGCTCGCGGTCCTCAACGACATGTCGAGCGTCTACGCCGATTCCACCGGCCGCGGCTCGGTCATCGCCGCCGAGATGGCGGTGAGGGATTTCGGCGGCACCCTCGACGGCAAGCCGATCGAGGTCGTCTTCGCCGACCATCAGAACAAGCCGGATGTCGGCTCCAACATCGCCCGGCAATGGTACGACCGGGACGGCGTCGACGTGATCCTCGACGTGCCGACCTCCTCGGTGGCGCTGGCGGTGCAGCAGATCGCCAAGGAGAAGGGCAAGGTGCTGATCGTCTCGGGCGGCGGCACCTCGGACCTCACCGGCGCGCAATGCTCGCCCACCGGCCTCCACTGGACCTACGACACCTACGCGCTCTCGCACGTCTCGGGCAGCGCCGCGGTGAAGAAGGGGCTCGACACCTGGGCCTTCGTCACCGCCGACTACGCCTTCGGCCATGCGCTGGAGCGCGACGCCATCGCGGAGGTGAAGCGCTCCGGCGGCAAGGTGCTGTCCACGGTCCGCGCGCCCTTCGCCACCGCCGATTTCTCGTCCTTCCTGCTCCAGGCGCAAGGCTCGGGTGCCAAGCTCATCGCCTTCGCCAATGCCGGCGGCGACACCGTCAACGCGATCAAGCAGGCGCACGAGTTCGGCATCGTCCAGGGCGGCCAGACCCTGCTGGCGCTCCTCATCAACATCGACGACGTGCACAGCCTCGGCATCGAGGTGGCGCAGAACCTGCTCCTGACCACCGCCTTCTACTGGGACCGCACGCCGGAGACCCGCGCCTTCGCCACGCGCTTCAAGGAGAAGGCCGGGCTGATGCCGACGATGCACCAGGCCGGCGTCTATTCCTCGGTGCTGCACTATCTCAAGGCCGTGCGGGCGGCCGGCACCGACGACGCGAAGACCGTGGTCGCCAAGATGCGCGAGATGCCGGTCAACGACATGTTCGCGACGAACGGCAAGATCCGCGAGGACGGCCGCATGGTCCACGACATGTACCTGATGCAGGTGAAGACCCCGAAGGAATCGACGGGGGAATGGGACCTCTACAAGCTCGTCGCCACCGTGCCGGGCGACGAGGCGTTCCGGCCCCTCGCCGAGGGCGGCTGCCCGCTGGTGACGGCGGCGAAGTAGCGGCAGCCAAGCGAGGGCAGCACAAGTCAGGATAGCGAGTGAGGCGGGCGCGTCAGCGCCGCATGTTGCGCAGGCGGCAATAGCTGCCGTTGTCCTCGTAGCCCGCGGGGCAGCGCCGGACGCAGGCGCCGGCCGCCGCTGAAATTCGCGGCCGGCGCCTGCGTCCGG
>NZ_LABZ01000066.1 GCF_001043955.1 Methylobacterium tarhaniae
GCCCGCGCCCCCCCCCCCCCCCCCCCCCCCGGGCCCCACCGCGCAGCGGGCGCGGCCGGCCCCCCCGCCGGCGGGGGGGACATCGGGGCCCCCCCCCCCCCCCGCCCCCCCCCCCGGGGCGCGGCGGGGGGGGGGGGGGCGAGCCGGTCCCTGCTCGTCTGCCGCGCCGGTGCCGAGACGGTCGGCCTGCCCCTCGAGGGCGTCGCCGAGGTGTTCCGGTTCCGTCCCTGCACGCCGGTGCCGGGGGCGCCGGCGGCGCTCGTCGGCCTCACCGGGCGGGGCGGGATCCTCGTCAGCGTGGTCGATCTCGCGACGGCCCTGGGCACGGCGCCGGCGCCCCCGGCGGGTGCGGACGGCCAGGGCCCGGGCCATGTCGTGGTCCTGCGCCGGGACGGCCCGCGGATCGGGCTCAGGGTCGAGCGCGTCCTCGCCGTGGCCGAGGCCGCGGTCGAGACCTCGGCCGAAGGGCTGGGCAGACGGGCGGTGGCGGGCTATGCCCGCGCCGCCGCGCAGGGTGTCGACGAGCCCGGCTTCGCGGTGATCGACCTCGCCTCTCTCCTGGCGCCGCTCCTCGCGGCCGGCCGTCCCGGCCCGGCCTGATCCCGTCATCCAGCGAAAGAGAACTCACGCGTGTCGCTCTCGATCGGGAACCGCATCCTCCTCGGCTTCGCCGCCGTCGTCCTGGTGATCGTGGCGCTCGGCGTCTACGCGGTCGGCCAGATCGGCGAGGTGCGCAACGCCACCGACACCATCGTCACCCGCGACCTGACGGTGATGCATCAGCTCGAGAACATCCGCGAGGCGCAGCGCCGGATGAGCGACCTGCGCGACGAGGCGGCCACCCGCTACTATCTCCGCGCCCTCGGCCGCGAGGTGACCTCCAAGGAGGAGCCGACGGTGACCTGGCGGCGCATCGCCGCCTCCGCCGAGACCGCGCTCGCCGGCGCGGTCACGACCGCCAACGAGTACCGGGCCAACTCGCTCTCGCCCGACCGCGCCGCCGCCTGGCAGCGCATCGCCGAGCTTCTGGTCGCGGCCGGCGCCGAGTTGCGCACCACCCGCACCGCCACCGAGCGCCAGTTCGAGGCGATCACGGCCGGCGACGTACCGGGCATCCAGGCGGCCGAGAACGCCCTCGACCAGTCGGGCGAGAACTTCGTGCGCACCATGGGGGCGGCGCGCGAGGCCCTCGACGGGGCGATCACCGCCGGCCAGCGCCGGGTCGGGGCGATCTACGAGGAGAGTCGGCTCTCGACGCTGGCGGCGCTCGCGGCCTGCGTCGTGATGGCCCTCGTCATCACGGTGCTGATCCGGCGCTCGGTGGTGCAGCCCCTCGACGCCGTGATGGTCTTCGTCGGCAAGGTCGGCGGCGGCGACCTCACCGGCCGCATCGCCGAGAGCAGCCGCGACGAGCTCGGCCGCCTCGGCGGCGTGCTCAACCAGATGGTCGAGGGCCTGCGCCAGCTGGCGAACCAGAACCGCGCCTCGACCTCGAACCTCAACGCGGCCGCCGCCGAGATCCGCGCCTCGGCCCAGGAGCAGGCGGCGAGCGTCGAGGAGCAGTTCGCCGCCGTGCAGGAGACGGCCGCGACCGTCGACGAGATCACCCATGCGGGCGCCCAGATCGGCAAGCGGGCGCAGGAGGTGATCGCGACCGCCCAGGCCACCGCCCAGACCTCGAGCGCGGGGCTTCGCGCCGTCGACGAGACCGCCCGCGCCATGGACGCGATCCGCGAGCAGAGCGAGGCCGTGGCGGAGAACATCGTGGCCTTGAGCGAGAAGACGCAGGCGATCGGCGAGATCATCGCCACCGTGAACGACGTCTCGGAGCGCACGCACCTGCTGGCGCTCAACGCCGCCATCGAGGCGGCGGCGGCGGGCGAGAGCGGCCGCAGCTTCGCGGTGGTGGCCTCCGAGATGAAGGCGCTGGCCGACCAAGCCAAGGAGGCGACCGCCCAGGTGCGGGCCATCCTCGGCGACATCCAGCGCGGCATCAACGCCTCGGTGATGCTGACCGAGGAGGCGGTCAAGCGCGTGGCCATCGGCAAGGAGCGCACCGACACCACCCACGCGACGATCGAGGAGATCACCGCCCGGGTGCAGGAGAGCGTGCAGACCTTCCAGCAGATCGTCGCCTCGACCAACCAGCAGCAGCTCGGCATCGAGCAGGTGATGGGCGCGCTCCAGAACATCCGCCAGGCGAGCCAGCAGACCGCCGCCGGCACCCGCCAGGTCGAGGCCGCCGCCGCCAACCTGAGCGAGCTGGCCAGCGCCCTCCTGGCGCTCGCCGAGCGCTACCGGCTCTGACGGACGGGACATCGCCTCTCTCCGATGGATGACATCCGCCAGCTCCTCCTCGCGGCCTTCGATGCCGAGCACCGCGAGCACCTCGCGGCGATCCGGGCGGCCCTCGCCGCGGCCGAGGCGGGCCGGCCCGCGGACTGGAACGACGTCTTCCGCCGCGCCCACAGCCTGAAGGGGGCGGCCCGGGCGGTCGACCTGCCGGCGGTGGAGGAGGTCGCCCATCGGCTCGAGGCCCTGTTCGACCGGGTGGTGCAGGGCCGCACCGGCCTCGACCGGGCCACGTCCGGGGTGGTCGACCTCGCCCTCGACCGGATCGAGGGGCTGGTCGCGGGCCTGCCCAAGAATCCGGAGCCGGCGGCGCCGGCCGACGCGGTCGCGGCGCTCGACGCCTGCCTGTCCGGCGCGCCGATCCCGGCGGCCGGACCGGAAGCCAAGCCGGACATCGATCGGGACGCCGGGCCCGAGCCGGCGCCGGAGCGCCCCGCCGAGCCGGCGCCGCAGGCACAGGACAACGCCGTCGCCTATCTGCGCATCGCCAGCGATCAGGTCGAGAACCTGTCGAAGGCGGTGCACGACCTCACCGCCGTGCTCCAGGGCCAGGAGGCGATCGGGGGCGCGGTGGCGGGCCTCGAATCCGGTGCGCGGGCCCTGCGTCGCAGCGTCGACACGGTGCAGGGGCGCACCGGCGAGATGGTGGCCCTCGCCCGCCGCCTGCGGGAGGCCGGCGACCCGGCGGGCATCGCCCTCGACGGCTTCGTCGACCGGGTGCGCCGCCTCGACGGCGACCTGCGGGCGGTGATCCGCGGCATCTCGGGCCTCGCCCGGGTGCAGAGCCGCAGCACCGGCGCGGTCGATTCCGCCCTGCGGCGCCTGCGCGACGATGCCGACCGGCTGCTCCTGGTCCCGGCCGAGACGGTCTTCGGCGGCTATGGCCGGATGGTGCGGGAGATCGCCCGCGAGGCCGGCCTTCCGATCGAGGTGCGGCTGCACGGCCTCGACCTCCAGGTCGATCGCGGCCTGCTCCAGGCCCTCAAGGACCCGGTGCTGCATGCCCTGCGCAACACGATCAGCCACGGCGCGGAAAGCCCCGGGGCCCGCCGGGCGGCGGGGAAGCCCGAGGCGCTCTCCGTCACCCTGTCGGTCGCCACGAAGGGCAGCCAGCTCGTGGTGACGATCCGCGACGACGGGCGCGGCCCGGACCTCGCCCGCATCCTCGAGACCGGACGGCGCCAGGGGCTGGTGGCGCCGGGGGCCGAGCCCGGCCCGGAGGACATTCTCGAACTGGTCTTCGCACCGGGCTTCTCCACGGCGGCCTCCGTCGACCGGATCGCGGGGCGCGGCATGGGGCTGTCGGTGGTGGCGGAGGCCGCGCGCTCCCTGCGCGGCCGGGCCACCTTGCGGCCGGCACGGCCCTCCGGCGCGGAGGTGACCATCACGGTGCCGCTCTCCGCGGCGCGCCAGCCGGTGCTGCTCGTCGAGGCGGCCCTGCGGCCTGGGGACGCCCCCCAGACCTTCGGCCTGCCGAGCGGCGCGGTCGCCGGGCTGCTCCGCCTCACCGAGCGCGACCTCGCGTCCGTGGCGGGCGAGCCGGCGGCGCGGATCAAGCAGGGGGGACGGGACGTTGTCGTCCCACTCGTCCCCCTCGCGTCGCTCCTCGGATCCGGTGTCGCCCCCCTTCCCCTCCGTGACGGCCTGGTCCGCGCCGTCCTCCTGCGCTGCGGCACCGCCCAGTGCGCCATCGCCGTCGACCGCTTGCTCGACGTGCGGGTGCTCCTCGTCGGCCCGGCCCCGCCGCTCGGCGGAGACCCCACGCTGATGTCCGGCACCATCATGCTCGCCGACGAGACCCCCGCCCTGGTGCTCGACCCCGAGGGCCTCTGCGCCCGTGCCCGCGCCGGCGGGCTGGTGGCCGCCCCGGCGGCGGCGGCGCCCGGGCGGCGGGCGAAGCGCGTCCCGACCGTGCTGGTGGTCGACGATTCGATCACCACCCGCACCCTGGAGAAGAGCATCCTGGAGGCGCATGGCTACCGGGTCTTCGTCTGCGTCGACGGCCAGGACGCCCTCGACCGGCTGCGCCGGGACGGGGCGGACGTGGATCTCGTGGTCGCCGACGTGGAGATGCCGCGCCTCGACGGGTTCGGCCTGCTCCAGGCGGTCAAGGCCGATCCGGGCTTGACGCGGCTGCCGGTGATCCTGATGACCTCCCGCGGCGATCCCGCCGACATCCGCCGGGGCCTCGATCTCGGGGCCGACGCCTACATCACCAAGCAGAAGTTCGACCAGCGCGAGCTTCTCGACACGATCGGTCAGCTGCTGTGAGCACCCCCGTCCGCGTCATGCTGGTGGAGGATTCGCTGGTGGTGCGCCAGCTCCTCGCCCACATCGTCAGCCGCGACCCGCGTCTGGCCCTCGTCGCCGCGGTCGATTCCGGCGAGGAGGCGCTGCGGGAGATCCACCGGATCCAGCCGGACGTGATCTCCATGGATATCCGCCTGCCGGGCATCGACGGGCTGGAGACCACGCGGCGGATCATGGCCGAGCGGCCGACCCCGATCGTGGTCGTGGCCGACGCGATCGAGGATTCCTCGCTCAAGATCTCGATGAACGCCCTGCGGGCCGGCGCCTTGAGCGTGGTCGAGAAGCCGGTCGGCACCGGGCACCGCGCCTACGAGGCGATCGCCGACCAGATCTGCACGCAGTTGCGCATCATGAGCCAGGTGCCGGTGATCCGGCGCCGGCCGATCGGCGCCGAGCGCCTGGCGCGCAGCGTTGCCCCCCGCGAGGACTTCCGCGGGGCGATCCCGGCGACGCAGGCCCCGAGCGTGCTGGCGGTGGCCGCCTCGACCGGCGGGCCGCCGGCCTTCGCCAAGCTGCTCGGCGCCCTGCCGGCGGACTTCCCGCTCCCGGTCCTGCTCGTCCAGCACATGGGCGCGGCCTTCATGGAGGGCTTCGCCGACTGGCTGAATGGCGTCGTGCCGCTCACCGTCGTCATCGCCGCCGAAGGCGTGCGGCCCCTCCCCGGCCACGTCTACGTCGCGCCGGGCGACCGGCACCTGACGCTGGGGCCCGGCGGGCTGCTCACCCTCCTCGACGAGCCGCCGGTCGGCGGGCAGCGCCCCTCGGCCACGACGCTGTTCCGCTCCGTCGCCCGTCATGCCGGGCCGCGGGGCCTCGGCGTGCTCCTCACCGGGATGGGCGAGGACGGCGCCGCCGGCCTCCTCGACATGCACCTCGCCGGGGCCGCCACCATCGCCGAGCACGAGAGCTCGGCCGTCGTCTACGGCATGCCGGCGGCGGCCGTGCGCCTCAAGGCGGCGGGCAGCGTGCTCCCCCTCGACCTGATCGCGCCGCGGATCCTGCGGGCGGCGCAGCCTGGCCTCTCGGCGTGACGGCGCCGATGCCCGCGCCGGCGCGCCCGCCCCGCATCCTGCTGGTCGAGGATTCGGAGACCCAGGCGCTGCAATTGCGGCTGTTCCTGGAGCGCAACGGCTTCTCGGTGACGCGCCACGCCACGGCGGAAGCGGCGCTGGAGGCGATGAACCACGGCCTGCCGGACCTCGTGGTGGCCGATTACCACCTGCCGGGGATGAACGGCGACGAGCTGACCCGGCAGATGCGCCTCGCCATGCGCACCCGGGCGACGCCGGTCCTGATGCTGACCGAGGCGAGCGGCCGCGACTTCGAGCGCCAGGGCCTGGAGAGCGGCGCCGACGCCTACGTGCCGAAATCCGCCGACCGCGACCTCCTGCTCCTGCGCATCCGGGCGCTCCTGCGCGAGCGCGCCGCCGTTCCGGCGGACGAGCCGGGCCGCCAGGCGAGCTTCCGCCGCGCCCGCATCCTCGTCGTCGACGGCAGCGCCACCTTCCGGGCCTACCTCGCGGCCCTGCTGGCGCAGGAGGGCCACGAGGTCGTCACCGCCGACGGGCCCGACCAAGCGATGGCGGCCCTGGAGGCCCCGGGCGAGGGCTTCGACTGCGTCACGGTCGATCTCCTGGGAACGGGCTTCGACGCCATCGCCCTCTGCCGCCGGATCGCCGCCTTGCGGGGCGCCGCCACGGTGGCGGGTGCGCCGGGCTTCTACCTCGTCGGCATCGGCTCCGCCGCCGCCTCCGGTAAGGCCCTGCTCGTCGAGGCCTTCTCGGCCGGGGCGGACGACGTGGTCGCCAAGGACGTGACGGCCCGGGACCCGGCCACCAGGGATTCCGGCTCCAGGGATCCCAGCCCCAAGGATCCCGGCTCCAAGGATCCCGGCTCCAAGGATCCCAGCCCAAGGGATCCCAGCCCCAGGGGGGCGGATGCCGACCTCCTGGCGATCCGGGTGCGCACGCTGGTGCGCCGCAAGCTCCTGGAGGAGGACGACCGCCGCGTCGCCGACGAGGTGCGCCGCCACGCGCTCGCCGCCGAGCGTGCGAAGGCCGAGGCCACCGCCGCCGAGGCGAAGGCGGCCCTGGCCGGCGCGCTGGCGCAGGCCAACCACGACCTCGAACAGGCCAATCACCGCCTCAAGGACACGCAGGCCAAGCTCGTCCAGGCCGCCAAGATGGCCTCGCTGGGCGAGCTGGTCGCCGGCATCGCCCACGAGATCAACAACCCGCTCGCCTTCATCCTGGCCCATCAGGGCACGGTCGAGCGGCTGATCGGCGAGGTCGCGACCGCGGCGCCGGAGGACGCCCCCTTCCGCCGCGCCCTCGACAAGGCCCGCGACCGGGTCGGCTCGATGCGCCTCGGGCTGTCCCGCATCCAGGATCTCGTGGTCAACCTGCGCAAGTTCTCGCGCCTCGACGAGGGCGAGATGCAGACCGTCAACGTGCCGGACGCGATCGAGAACGTGCTGGCGCTGATCCAGCACAAGCTCGGCAGCCGCATCGCGGTACGCAAGGACTTCGCCGGCGCGTCCGAGATCCGCTGCTCCCCGGCCCTGCTCAACCAGGTGGTGATGAACATCCTCGGCAATGCCGCCGACGCGATTCCCGGCGACGGCACGATCACGATCGAGACCGCGATCCGCGACGACCACGACGTGATCCGGATCTGCGACACCGGCCCGGGCGTGCCGGAGTCCTTACGCGAGCGGATCTTCGAGCCGTTCTTCACGACGAAGCCGGTCGGATCCGGCACCGGACTCGGCCTCGCCATTGCCTACAGCGTCGTGCAGGCGCATAGCGGACAGATCTCGGTCGAATCCGCGCCGGAAGGAGGGGCCTGCTTCGTGATCAGCATTCCGCGGCGGGCCGCATGACCGTGGGCGCGATGGGCGAGGCGATGAATCCGGCCGTGCGCGGCACGATCCTGGCGGTCGACGACGAGCCGGACATCCTGGTCGCCCTCGAGGATCTGCTCGAGGACGAGTTCCGGGTGCTGACCACCAGCCGGCCGGCCGAGGCCCTGGAGCTGATCGCCGCCGAGCCCGACATCGACGTCATCCTGTCCGACCAGCGCATGCCGGGACTGACCGGCGACGCCCTGCTGGCCCAGGCCCGGGAGATCTCGGACGCGCAGGCGATCCTGCTCACCGGCTACGCCGACATCTCGGCGGTGGTCTCGGCCCTCAATCGCGGTGGCATCACCGGCTACGTCACCAAGCCGTGGGACCCGTCGCTCCTGCGCAACGCGGTGCGGGGCGCCTACGAGCGCCATCGCCTCGCTCGCGAGCTCGCCACCGAGCGCGCCCTGCTGCGCGGCCTCCTCGACCATGCCGGCGACGCGATCGCCTTCAAGGATACCGACGGGCGCTACCTGCGCCTCAACGCCCGCATGGCGAGGCGCCTTGGCGCGCCCTCGGTCGAGGCCTGCCTCGGCCGCCGCGAATCCGAGTTCGCCGTGTCCGGGAGCGAGGCCGCCGAGGCGGCCGACCGGGCCGCCATCGCGTCCGGTGCGCCGACCGAGACCGTCACGGGCGGCGCCGAGCCGGCGCAGGCGCCGAGCGGGGAAACCTGGAGCCAGGTCACCCGGGTTCCGATCCGCGACCCCGCCGGGGCGGTCGTCCACCTCGCGGTGATCGAGCGCGACATCACCGAGCAGCGCCTTTTGGAGATGCGGCTGCGCCAGGCCGACAAGATGCAGGCACTCGGCACCCTGGCAGGCGGTGTCGCGCACGACTTCAACAACCTGCTCACCGCGATCCTCGGCAGCCTGGAACTGGCCCTGCCGAAGGTGGCGGGCGATGCCCGCCTGTCGCGCCTGATGACCAACGCCACCCAGGCGGCGCAGCGCGGCGCGGCGCTGACCAAGCGCCTGCTCACCTTCAGCCACCGCCGCGACCTCCAGGCCCGCGTCATCGACCTCAACGGCGTGATCCAGGGCATGGACGACCTGCTCGGGCGCAGCCTCGGCGGCTTCGTGCAGGTCGAGCGCGATCTCAGTCCCGACCTCTGGCCCGCCAAGGTCGATCCGGACCAGCTCGAGCTCGCGATCCTCAACCTCTGCATCAACGGCCGCGACGCGATGCCGGAGGGGGGCGTCGTCGCGCTCTCGACCCGGAACGAGACGGTGAGAGGCAGCACCGACCCGAACCTGAAGGACGGCGACTACGCGGTGATCGCGATCCGCGACACCGGCACCGGCATCGCCCCGGAGATCCTGGGGAGGGTGTTCGAGCCGTTCTTCACCACCAAGGGCGTCGGCCAGGGCACGGGCCTCGGCCTCGCCATGGTGTTCGGCCTCGTGCAGCAATCCGGCGGCACGATCCGGATCGACAGCGAGGTCGGCCACGGGACCACGGTCCTGCTCTACCTGCCCCGCTCCCGCGAGGCGGTCGAGACGGCGCCGGCCGCCAGGAGCGCCCCGGCCCCGGCCCCGCGCCGGGCCCGCATCCTCGTGGTCGACGACGACCCCCAGGTCCGCCACGTCACCGCCTCGTTCCTCAACGGCTTCGGCTACGACGAGGCCGAGGTGCCGAGCGGCGAGGCGGCACTGGAGCGCCTCGACGCGGAGCGGTTCGACCTCGTCGTCGCCGACCTGGCGATGCCGGGCATGAGCGGCCTCGATCTCGCCGAGGCGGTGCGCATGCGCTGGCCCGCCCTGCCGTTCCTGCTCGTCACCGGCCATGCCGAGGCGGCCCGCATCCCGGCGGATTTCGCGGTGCTGGAGAAGCCCTTCCTCTCCGCCGACCTGGCGGCCCGGGTCGCGACCCTGCTCGCTCCGGAAGGCTAAGCCGAGTGTCGGGCCAAACCTCGGCCTGGCACGCGCCCGATCTAAGACGGTCGAGCTAGTGCGGCCGAGTGTATCGCCGGCGGCACAGCGGTCCCGGAACTGTTCGGGCCCGATCTTCATTCACGCTTGCGTCAGCAAAATTCGCTAAGTGTTGCCCGCGCGTTGCCGATCGGTCATCCCGTCGTGTTACCGCAGCGCGCCCGCCGACGAAGAGTGTGACGATCATGCCCCGGACGCTGAGACCGATCAGCCAAGTCGTCCTCCTGGCCGTCGTGGCCGCCGGAGCGGTCGTCGCCTATCCGTATTTGCGCCCAGGCCACCGCCAGGAGCCGATCACCGCCTTCGCGGACGTGCCGGCCCGGCCGGCCGCCGGCAAGGCCTTCACCCTCACCGCGTCCCAGCTCGCCACGGTGTCGAGCGAGCCGGTGGTCAAGCGCCAGTTCTTCGAGGAGATCGCCACCGAGGGCAAGATCGGGGTCGACGAGTACCAGGCGACGCCGGTCTTCTCGCCCTATCCCGGCCGGGTCATCGCGATCTTCGCCCGCGCCGGCGACCAGGTGAAACGCGGCGAGCCGCTGTTCTCGCTCCAGGCCAACGAGATGGTGCAGGCGCAGAACGACTACCTCGCCGCCCTCAACGTTCTCAACAAGAGCCGCTCGCAGCTCGCCTTCGCGCAGGCCGCCGAGAAGCGGCAGCGCGACCTGTTCGAGACCCGCGCCACCACCTTGCGCGATCTCCAGGTCGCCCAGAACGATCTCGCCAGCGCCACCAACGACAACCGCACCGCCGAGGTCGGGCTCGAGGCGGTGCGCAACCGCCTGCGCATCCTGGGGCTGCGCGACGAGGAGATGGCGGCCCTGCAGAAGGGCTCGGCGATCAACCCGAACACCCCGATCAACGCGCCGCTCAGCGGCACCATCATCCAGCGCAAGATCGGCCCGGGCCAGTATGTCGGCTCGAGCGGCGAGCCGTCCTACATCATCGGCGACCTGTCGAAGGTCTGGCTGGTGGCGCAGCTGCGCGAGGCCGATGCCGGCAAGGTCGAGATGAACGAGAAGGTCACCTTCCGGGTGCCGGCCCATCCGGAGCGCACCTTCGAGGGACGAATCAACTACATCGGCACCTCGGTCGACCCGACGACCCGGCGCATCACCGTGCGGGCCGAGATCGACAACCGCCAAGGGCTGCTCAAGCCCGAGATGTATGCCAGCGTCCGCATCATCAACGAGCGCGAGAGCCTGTCCCACGCCGTGCCCCGGGCCGCGGTGATCCTGGAGGGCAACAAGGCCAGCGTCTGGGTGCTCAAGCCCGACAACTCCGTCGAGAGCCGGCCGGTCAGGGCCGGCATCGTCGACGGCTCGACCGTCGAGATCCTCGACGGGCTCCGGGAAGGCGAGCGGGTGATCTCCCGCGGCTCGCTCTTCATCGACCGGATGTCGACCCAGAGCTGACGCGCCCTCGTCCTCCCCTTCGATCCCACATCTTCGGATACACGGCCATGACCGGCATCGTCGGCCTCGCCCTGCGCCAGCGCGCCCTCGTCGTCCTGGCCTTCGTGGCCTTGATGGTCGGCGGGCTCGCGGCGTTCCAGAGCCTCAACATCGAGGCCTATCCCGACCCGACGCCGCCGATGGTGAACGTCATCACCCAGGCGCCGGGCCTCTCGGGCGAGGAGATCGAGCGCTACATCACGGTGCCGATCGAGGTCATCACCTCGGGCCTGCCGGACCTGAAGCAGGTCCGCACCGTCTCGCTCTACGGCCTGTCCGACGTGAAGCTGCAATTCGGCTTCGCCAACAGCTACCGCGAGGCCGAGCAACAGGTGCTCAACCGGCTCGCCCAGCTCGACACCCTGCCGAACGGCGCCAAGCCGACGATCTCGCCGGTGAGCCCGATCGGCGAGATCTTCCGCTACAAGCTCGTCGCCCCGGAGGGCTATAGCGTCCTCGACCTGAAGACGCTCCAGGACTGGGTGCTACGCAAGCGCTTCCGCGCCGTGCCGGGCGTCATCGACGTGATCGGCTGGGGCGGCAAGACCAAGACCTTCGAGATCGGCGTCGATCTCGACCGGCTGATGGCGCATGGCCTGACCCTGTCGGGCGTGGTCAAGACCCTCAACGACAGCAACCTCAATGTCGGCGGCAACCGCATCACCTTGGGCAGCCAATCCGCGGTGGTGCGCGGGGTCGGCCTGATCCGCTCGGTCGACGATATCGGCGAGACGGTGCTGGCGCAGTCGGGCGGTGCCCCGGTGCTGGTGAAGGATGTGGCCACCATCACCATCGGCCACCAGCCGCGGCTCGGCATCGCCGGGATGAACGAGGACGACGACATCGTCCAGGGCATCGTGCTGATGCGCCGCGGCGAGCGCTCGACACCGTCGATCGAGGCGGTGAAGGCCGAGGTGGCGAAGATCGAGGCCGCCGGCATCCTGCCGCCGGGCGTGCGGATCGAGCGCATCTACGACCGCGCCGACCTCATCGCCGTCACCACCCACACCGTCCTGCACAACATGCTGGTCGGGATCCTGCTGATCCTGGTGGTGCAGTGGCTCTTCCTCGGCAACCTGAGGAGCGCGCTCATCGTCGTGGCGACGATCCCCTTCGCGCTGTTCTTCGCCGTCATCATCCTGGTGGTGCGCGGCGAATCCGCCAACCTCCTGTCGGTCGGCGCCCTCGATTTCGGCCTGATCGTCGACGGCACGGTCATCATGGTCGAGGCGATCTTCCGCCGCCTCTCCGGCCACGGCCCGCCGCTGGCGCCCGGCCTTGCCGGCGCCAAGGGCATGCCGCGCAAGCTCGGGCTGATCGCGCTCGCCTCCTCCGACGTCAGCCGCTCGATCGTCTTCGCGGCGGTCATCATCGTCACCGGCTTCCTGCCGCTCTTCACGCTGTCGGGCGTCGAGGGCAACATCTTCGGGCCGATGGCCCAGACCTACGCCTATGCGCTGGCGGGCGGCCTGATCGCCACCTTCACGGTGACGCCGGTCCTCTCGGCCTACCTGCTGCCCGAGCACATCAACGAGGTCGAGACGATCCTGGTCCGGACCCTCGACCGGCTCTACCGGCCGGTGATCCAGGCGGCTCTCGCCCACCGCACCCTGACGCTCGGCCTCGCCGCGCTCCTCGGCCTCGGCGTGGCGGTGGAGGGGCGCAATCTCGGTCTCGAATTCCTGCCCAAGCTGGAAGAGGGCAATCTCTGGATCCGCGCCACCATGCCGGCGACGATCTCGCTGGAAGAGGGCAACCTCTACGTCAACCGGATCCGCCGGGTGATCGCCGAGGTGCCGGAGGTCGAACGGGTGGTCTCGCAGCACGGCCGGCCCGACGACGGCACCGACGCCGCCGGGTTCTTCAACGGCGAGTTCTTCGCGCCCCTGAAAGCCGCCGAACAATGGCGCGAGGGCGTGACCAAGGATGCGATGACCGGCGCCCTGCTGGAGCGGCTGCGCACCGAGTTCCCGGGCGTCGAGTTCAACCTGTCGCAATACCTTCAGGACAACGTCGCCGAGGCGGTCTCCGGCATCAAGGGCGAGAACTCGTTCAAGGTGTTCGGGCCCGACCTGCAGACCCTCACCGACGTGGCGCGCCAGGTCGAGGCGGTGCTGAAGCGGGTTCCCGGCGTCACCGATCTCGGCGTCTTCACTTCGCTCGGCCAGCCGACGGTCCAGATCAACGTCGACCGGGTGCGCGCCGCCCGCTACGGCCTCACCCCCGGCGACATCAACACCACGGTGCGCACCGCCATCGGCGGCGATTCGGCGGGCGAGCTCTACGACACCGGCAGCGAGCGTCACTACCCGATCGTCGTGCGGCTGGCCTCGCAGTACCGCCAGAGCGTCCGCGCCATCCGCGAATTGCGCATCGCCGGCCAGAACCAGAACGGGGTGAACGTCCAGATTCCGCTCAGTGCCGTCGCCGACGTCGAGCTGGTCTCGGGGCCCGCCTACATCTACCGCGAGGGCCAGGAGCGCTACCTGCCGGTGAAGTTCAGCGTGCGCGACCGCGACCTCGGCAGCACCATCATCGAGGCCCGCGAGCGCGTCGCCCAAGAGGTCAAGCTGCCGCCCGACTACCGGCTCGAACTGGTCGGCGAGTTCAACAACATGCAGGGTGCGCTCGCCCGCCTCTCCGTCACGGTGCCGCTGGCGATCCTGCTGATCGCCGTGCTGCTCTTCGTGAATTTCGGCTCGGTGATCGACACGCTGCTCGCGCTCAGCGTGATCCCGATGGCCGCGGCCGGCGGCGTCGTGGCGCTCGCCGTCACCGAGACCCCGTTCAGCGTCTCGGCGGCGATCGGCTTCATCGCGCTCTTAGGGATCGCCGTGATGGACGGCATCATCGTGCTCACCCACTACAACGCGCTGCTCGCCCGCGGCGAGGCCCGGGCCGAGGCGATGCTGCGCACCTGCACCACCCAGATGCGCCCGGTGGTGATGACCTGCGTCGTCGCCGGCGTCGGCCTGCTGCCGGCCGCCTTCTCGGCCGGCGTCGGATCGCAGGTGCAGAAGCCCCTGGCGCTCGTGGTGGTCGGCGGGATGAGCCTGGCGCCGATCCTGATCCTCATCATCCTGCCGGTGCTGACGCTGCTGTTCTCGCGGCGGCGGCCCGCCCCCGCTCACGTCGCGGCGGAGCCGGGCGCGCCGACACCGGCCGGGGCGGCGATGCATTGACGAGGCCGCCCCATCGCCCCTGCCGGATGAACGAGTCCGGGCGGCGGGCGGTCGGCGAGTGTGTCCCGAATGACGCTGGCCTGCCGCGCGATAAAAGCTAACATCGTGCGGAGCCCCGATCAGCGAACCCGTCCGTGAGCGTCGTCCCCCGGTCCCTCTTCACCACGGACACCTTGCCCGAGCGCGACCGTTTCGACGCGTGGCGCACCCTGTTCTCCGCCCATAGCCTCGATGCCGACCCGGTCGGGTTCTCCGGCAGCATCGAGACGGTTCTGGTCGGCGCGATGGCCCTGCGCGTCATGAACGCCGCGCCCCAAGGTCCCGCCCGGTCCCGCTCCCAGATCCGGCGCGACGGCCAGGACGGCTTCATCCTGCATCTGAGCCGGCACGCCTACAGCGTGGAGACGGAACGCGGCGTCGTCGACGTTCCGGCCGGCGCGGTCAGCCTCAACGACCTGTCGCAGCCCTATCGCCGCAGCCGGGCGCCCGAGACGGGCTCGCTGATCCTGGCGCTGCCGCGGTCGTCCGTCACCTCCGTGCTGCCCGACGAGGAGGCGTTGCACGGGTTGATCCTGCATGGCGGAGCCGGCCATCTCCTGGCCGACCACATCCGGAGCCTGGCGGCGAACAGCCACGCGATCACCACGTTGGACGCGGCCCATATCGCCCAGGCGACGCTCCATATGGTTGCGGCCTGCGCGCGCCCGAGCCTGGAGGCGGCGGCCATCGCGAGCGCGCCGCTCGATGCCGCCCGGCTCAGGACCGCCCGGCAATTCCTCCGCGGCCATCTCTCGACGCCGCTCCGGGTCGACGCGATGGCGAAGGCGCTCGGCATGTCGCGCTCGCAGCTCTACCGCCTGTTCGCGCCGGAGGGCGGGATCGCCCGCTCCCTCGCGCGTCAGCGCCTCGCAGCGATCCGGGCGGCGCTCGACGATCCGCTGGAGCGGCGGTCCATCGGCGAGATCGGGGAGACCTACGGATTCGGCAACGGCGCGGTCCTCAGCCGCGCGTTCCGGCAAGCCTATGGCGTGAGCCCGCGCGATTACCGGGCGGGCGGCGGCGGGACCGCGTGAGCCACGCCGCCGGGACCGGAACCGATACCGCCCGGGATTACGCCTCGACGCGCCCGCTTCCCCCATTCTCACGGCTCTCCGCCGCCGCCAGCAGCACGCAGGTCGCCACGACCTCGGCCGCGGCCTCGACCTCGGCGAGCTTCGGATAGGACGGGGCGAGGCGCAGCAGGCGGTCCTGCGGGTCGCGGCCATACGGGTGGGTGGCGCCGGCCGGCGTCAGCGCCAGGCCGCAGGCGGCGGCGAGCTTGACGACGCGGGTGGCGCAGCCCTCCGGCACTTCGAGCAGGATGAAGTAGCCACCCTCCGGCTCGCTCCAGCGCGCGACGCCGGTGCCGCCGAGATGGCGGGCCAAGGTCTCGGTGACGGCGCGGAACTTCGGCGCCAGCAGCCGGCGGTGACCGTCCATCAGGGCGTCGAGCCCGGCCTGATCGCGCAGGAAGCGACTATGGCGCAGCTGGTTGAGCTTGTCCGGCCCGATGCTGCGCTTGCCGGCATTGGCCAGATACCAGCGGATATTCGCCTCGGACGAAGCCAGCATGGCGAGGCCCGCACCCGCCAGCGTCACCTTCGAGGTCGAGGCGAAGACGACCGCCCGGTCCGGGTGACCGGCCTCGGCGCAGGCCTCCAGGATGTTACGGAGCCGGGGCCGCCGCTCGGTCAGGTGGTGCAGCGCGTAGGCATTGTCCCAGAACAGCCGGAAGTCCGGGGCACCGGCCGCCATCTGGGCGAGCCGCTCGACCGTGGCATCGGAATAGGTCTCACCACCAGGGTTCGAATATTGCGGCACCGCCCACAGCCCCTTCACCCGGGGATCGCGGACCTCCCGCTCCACCACGTCCATGTCCGGGCCGTCTGCGGTCATCGGGACCGGAATCATGCCGATGCCATAGGTCTCGCACAGGGCGAAGTGGCGGTCGTAGCCGGGCACCGGGCACAGGAAGCGGATCTCCTCCTCCTTCGACCACGGCCGCGCGCCGCCGGGAACGCCCTTGAGCAGCGCGTAGACGATGCAGTCGTGCATGAGCGCGAGGCTCGAATTATTGCCCACGGCGATCCGCTCCGGCGGGGCGCCGAGCACCGGCGAGAACAGCGCCCGCACCTCGGCAAGGCCTTGCACGCCGCCGTAATTGCGCGCGTCCTCGCCGGTCTCGGTGCGGTGGTCGCGGTTGCCCGGCAGGGTCGACAGCCCTTCCGACAGGTCGAGCTGCTCGGGCGAGGGCTTGCCGCGGGTCATGTCGAGCTTGAGGCCGCGCTCCTGCAGAGCGGCGTAGCGGGCCTGGAGGTCGGCAAGGGCGGGAATCGCGGTCATGGGAGTGATTTCGCTGGTGGACGAGAAGCGCGCCACCTTTGCGCCTCCCGCCCGCCGGAATCCAGCACCTTCCCGGCGAAGTCCGGGCGATTCCCACCACGCTCGCTGGCTTGGCTGGCTTGGCCCGCTTACTTGCCGGCCTTCTCCGACAGGATGGCGCCGGTGCGCGGATCGGCCTTGAACTTCATCGGCTTGCCGTCCTTCATCCCCTCCCCTTCCCAGTGGCCGTCATCGGCCTCGATCTCGGAGATCTGGGTATAGCCGGCGGCCTCGACCTTCTGGATCACCTGGCCGATCGGCATCCAGTCGGCGCCGACCTTGTCGGCGAGCGCGCCGGCGGCGCTGCCGGCGAGGAACAGGGCGGCGAGGGCCGGAACGGTCAGCTTGCTCATCATCGGTGTCTCCTTGAAACGGCAGGTACCGCAGGGAGATCGTATGTCGGCCCCTCGGGTTCCGGTCAGCCGGCTTCTCGGCAAAAGAAAAGGCGGCCCTCACGGGCCGCCCTCGAAGGCCATCGATCGCCTGCGGATTACTCCGCGGGGGTCTCGTCGGCCACCTGGACCGGGCCGGAATCCTTGCCGCGGGCGTCGACGTCGCGATCGACGAACTCGATCACCGCCATCGGGGCGTTGTCGCCGTAGCGGAAGCCCGCCTTCATGATGCGGCAATAGCCGCCCGGGCGGCCCTGGTAGCGCGGCCCGAGCACGTCGAACAGCTTCTTGACCATCACCTCGTCGCCGCGAAGCGCCGCGATCGCCTGACGGCGGGCGTGCAGGTCGCCGCGCTTGCCGAGGGTGATCAGCTTCTCGACCACGGGACGCAGGTCCTTGGCCTTCGGCAGGGTGGTGATGATCTGCTCGTGCTTGATCAGCGCGGCCGACATGTTCGAGAACATCGCCTTGCGATGCTCGACGGTGCGGTTGAAACGGCGACCCCGGAAACCGTGACGCATGGCTCTCTCCTTTGGTTCTCGGCCGCCGTGCCACGGGTCGGCCGTCCTTTCTGGTGTGAGGGCAGAATTCTCCGCCACTCCCGATGCGCCGCGGATCGAGGCGCATCGGGAGTGGCGGCGCGGGATGAACCCGCGCCGCGAGACAGGCTCAGTAGTGCTCTTCGAAGCGCTTGGCCAGGTCCTCGATGTTCTCCGGCGGCCAGCCGGGCACGTCCATGCCGAGGTGCAGGCCCATCGCGGCCAGCACTTCCTTGATCTCGTTGAGCGACTTGCGGCCGAAGTTCGGGGTGCGCAGCATCTCCGCTTCGGTCTTCTGGATGAGATCGCCGATATAGACGATGTTGTCGTTCTTGAGGCAGTTGGCCGAGCGGACCGACAGTTCGAGCTCGTCGACCTTCTTGAGCAGGGCCGGGTTGAAGGGCAGCTGCGGCGCCAGCGGCGCGGCCTCTTCCTTGCGGGGCTCCTCGAAGTTGACGAAGATCTGGAGCTGGTCCTGGATGATGCGGGCCGCGTAGGCGAGCGCATCCTCGGGCGAGACCGCACCGTTGGTCTCGACCGTCATGGTCAGCTTGTCCTTGTCGAGATCCTGGCCCTCGCGGGTGTTCTCGATGCGGTAGGACACCTTGGTGACCGGCGAGAACAGCGCGTCGACCGGGATCAGGCCGATCGGCGCGTCCTCGGGCCGGTTACGCTCGGCCGGGACGTAGCCCTTGCCGGACGACACGGTGAACTCCATGCGGATCTCGGCCCCGTCGTCCAGGGTGCAGAGCACCAGGTCGGGGTTGAGGATCTGCACGTCGCCGATCGTCGCGATGTCACCCGCCGTGACCAGGCCCGGGCCGGTCTTGCGCAGGGTCATGCGCTTGGGCGTGTCGCTCGACGAGCGGATCGCGATCGTCTTGATGTTGAGGACGATGTCGGTGACGTCCTCGCGCACGCCCGGGATCGAGGAGAACTCGTGCAGCACGCCGTCGATATGGACCGAGGTGACCGCCGCGCCCTGGAGCGAGGAGAGGAGCACCCGGCGCAGGGAGTTGCCGAGGGTGGTGCCGAAGCCGCGCTCCAGCGGCTCGGCCACGACGGTGGCGATCCGCTTCGGGTCGTGCCCGGGGGTGACCTCGAGCTTGTTCGGCTTGATCAGCTCTTGCCAGTTCTTCTGAATGACCACGTTCGCACCTCTCGCCAACTTACATCGGGGCAGCCTTGAGGGCCCTCCCCTGCGGTTCCTCCCGCGCCTGGGAGACACCGCCGTCCTGATCTCTCACGCGTTCGAAGCAGGGGCGGTCAGGACGCCGCGCTCCACTGCTCCGGAACCCAGGCAAAGCCGGCGCCGTCGCGCCGGACCGAGCCGAGGGCCGGAAACTCGAGATGCATCCCGGCGACCAGGCTGCGATCCGCCACCGCCTGATCGAGGATGCGCTTGCGCGTGGCGGCGGCCAACGCGCCGTCCACGTCGAAGGACAGGAATGCCTCCGGCCGGGCGAACTGGATCGCCGGCAGGTGCACCACGTCGCCCCAGATCAGCAGGCTCGTCTCGCCCGACTGGACCCGGTAGGCGGTGTGGCCGGGCGTGTGGCCGGGCGCCAGGATCGCCTCGATCCCCGGCAGCACCTCGCCTTCCCCGGCCCGTCGGATCCGCTCGCCATAGGCAGCCGCGAGGCCTTGAGCCCGGCGGAATCCCGCCTTCGCCCGCTCCGGCGCCCGATCCTCCGCCCCGTCGGCGAACCAGTAGGCGGCCTCCGCCTCCGGGATCACCACCTCCGCATTCGGGAACAGAGCGGAGCCGTCAGGCCCCGTCAGCCCGCCGATATGGTCGGAATGCAGGTGGGTCACCAGCACGGTGCCGACGGCTCCCGGCGCCACGCCGCAGGCGTCGAGCGCCTTCGGCAGATGCCCGAGAGAGGCTGGCCCACCCGCCCCCCTCCCGGCATCGACCAGGACGGGAGCCGGCCCGCCGAGAACCAGGAAGGCGTTGACGGAGATCCGCGGCGCTTGCGGAGAGCGGAACCCCTCCACCTGCAGCCGGGCGGCCTCGTCGGCTGGGATGCCCTGCCCCAGCCCGCTCGCGGCCTCGGGATGAA
>NZ_LABZ01000067.1 GCF_001043955.1 Methylobacterium tarhaniae
TTGCCTGTTCGCCGATTAAAGTGGTACGTGAGCTGGGTTCAGAACGTCGTGAGACAGTTCGGTCCCTATCTGCCGTGGGTGCAGGAGTTCTGAGAGGATCTGTCCCTAGTACGAGAGGACCGGGATGGACGGACCTCTGGTGGACCTGTTGTGGCGCCAGCCGCAGTGCAGGGTAGCTATGTCCGGTCGGGATAACCGCTGAAGGCATCTAAGCGGGAAACCCCCCTTGAAACGAGAACTCCCTCGAGAGCCGTGGAAGACGACCACGTGGATAGGCTGGATGTGCAAGCGCGGCAACGCGCTGAGCTGACCAGTACTAATCGCTCGATCGGCTTGATCGCTCTCATGATCCGTGTCCGGATCAATCCAACAACCACACACGATGAAGACACGTAGGCGGCCCAAGCGGCTGCCACTCACAAAAAATGCTTGCCGAACGGACGTGCTTGGCCGGTCTGGTGGTCAGAGCGGGGTGATCAGAACCCGATCCCATCTCGAACTCGGCCGTTAACCGCCCCAGCGCCTATGGTACTGTGTCTCAAGACATGGGAGAGTCGGTCACCGCCAGACCTGCCAAGCACGTCACCACATTCCCTCACCACGATCACACCCTGGCGCGGGGTGGAGCAGCCCGGTAGCTCGTCAGGCTCATAACCTGAAGGTCACAGGTTCAAATCCTGTCCCCGCAACCAAATTTGAACACCAGCAAGCCCGCCGCGCTTAGCGCAGCAGTTTGCCTGGCGCACGGCTCTGGACAGAACGAGGTGACGCCGGATGTACGCGCACTTCGCTGATGGACCAGGGTCGGGTGCAGGTCGAGGCCACCCCGACACCGGCGCACTACTCCCGCGAGGGATAGCCCATCGCTCTTCGGCCGGTGGAGTAAGCAGACGTGCTCGCACCCTCGACGCTGCACAAACCCCTCCCAATAGCCCGTCCCTGTCGCAAGGGGCGGGCTTTTTGCGTTTGGAGGTTGCATCCACAGCCGACAGGAATGTCACCGCTCCAGGAGCCGGCGAGGTAATTCCTCACCTGTCCTGCTCAGGACGCCGTGGATGACCTATCAACGGACAGAATTATGGCTTGTAGCGGTCTGCCGGCGAGGGTCGATCCGGATCACTCGCAGGACCCAGCACCTCGGTGAGTCGCCGGTTGCTCAAGGAGCGATCGCCTTGCTCCGTATGGTCAGGATCGCTCTGACTCGGGTTTCCGGGGCTCGCCCCGACGCTTCGCTTCGCGAACCCCTCCGCTCGATCTTCGCCCTTTGGCTCGGCCATCATCAGCGCCCGTCGTTCTTCAGAGAGCCGCTCGGCTCCCCCTTGGTCTGGCCGCCGCCGGTGCCAATCGAACCAACACTCGCAGCCGGTGAACCACCAGGACGCGTGCCGCCGGGCTGAAGCGGGGTCGCCAAGCCGCTGGAGGCCTTCGGTGGATCGGCGGAGGAGAACCCCTTGTTCGGGCTCTCGGGCTTACGGTCGTTCATCGGCAACCCTCCGGATGATCGATGGGTCAATCAGCAGCAGGTGCGCCGGTTTCAGCGGAGCCACAAAGTGTTGGCCAACGTGACCACCTGAGCCTGCAACGACGGAGCGCAGTCTCGGCGAGCTCGAGCGTGGTCCCGCCGCTGCTTCATCGGGCTCCCGCGGTTCGACGCGAGCGGCGCTCGACCTTACGCGTGGCCGTCTCCCTGAGATGCTGCTCAATTGCGTCGTTGGCTCGACCGCGCATGGCCCGGATCGCCTCTACATCGTCGAAGGTGTCGGGGAAACGTCGCGATAGCCACAGATAGGCGCTCGCCAGCTTGACCGTGCGCTCCTGGTAGTCGAGCTCCCCTCGCAGGTTCGCCCGAAGGGCCGGCACGCTGGCGCCCGCCGCACGTGCCTGGGTCCAGCGCTCCAGAACCGCCATGGCGACCTCGTCGCGCCGATCTACCGGGCAGACCGAGAACGCGAACTTCTCCTGGATCGGCAGGCGTGCGCGATCGACCAGCCGGGCGACCTCGAGGATCTCCTCCAGAGCTGAGGGCTGGAACGGTGAGCCCGCGTAGAAGGTGGCGCGAGCGAAATGCGCCAGGACCTCGCGCAGGCTCTGGGTCTGCATCTCATCGGCAACCGAGTTGATCGCGATCAGGTCGGGCCGGACGAAGAAGCGGGTGTCCGCGGCCGGTGCCGTCGGCGCACCGCCGAGCGCGGTCCTGAGCGGCGCAATGCCGTCCTCCTCGCAGGCCGCGACGTAGCCGACCTCCTGGTGCCCGAACCGGCCGGCTCGGCCGGCGATTTGCCGGATCTCGGAATTCGTCAGTGCGCGCTCCTCAACGCCGTCGAACTTGCGCACTGCCGAGAACACGATGCGCTTCAGGGGCCCAAGGTTCAGGCCCATGCCGATCGCGTCGGTGGTCACGAGGACGTTCGCCTCGCCGGTACGGAAGCGGGCGGCCTCGGCCCTGCGCACCTCCGGCGAGAGCGCGCCGTAGATCGTCGCGACGTGGTGGCCGGCCGCGACCAGGAACTCGCGGTTCTCGTGCACGGCGCGGCGCGAGAAGGCTACGACGGCGTCGCCCGGCTCGACCTTCTCCAGTGGGACCGGCTCGTCCATCAGCACGAGGGGCGTCTTGCGCTCGAAGGTGACGACCTCCAGCGACTCACCAGCCGCCTCGGCCGCCCGGCGAACGTAGGCCAGAGCGTCGTCCGACCCGCAGACGATGACGGTTTTGGCCGGCACGCCGAACAGGGCGTTGGTCCAGGCCCAGCCGCGATCGGGATCGGCGAGCATCTGGATCTCGTCGATCACCGCGACGTCGACGGGTCGTGTCAGGTCGGCCGTCTCGATCGTGCGCGCGGTGTGCGTCGGGTTCGCCTCGCCGAGCACTTCCTCGCCCGTGACCATGCCGGCGCGCAGGCCCCGCTCCAGGAGCGTCTCATAGTTCTCGAGTGCCAGGAGGCGCAAAGGCGCGAGATAGGTGCCGGTCGCCGCTTCGGTCAGCATCTTGAGGGCGGCGTAGGTTTTGCCCGAGTTGGTGGGGCCCATGTGAAACAGGATGCGCCGATTGAGCCGACGCGCCGCGGTGAACTTCTCGATGTAGGCGCCGAAGCCGACTCGGTCCCGCAGGCGGCGGAGCCGGGAGTCCTGATGCGCAACTGTCCTGGCGCGTTTGCGCACGGGGGTGAGGGTGTGGAACAGCGATCCCGCGAGATCCTCGTCGAAGGCGAACGGCCGGGATCTCAGCGAGCGGTCGAGCTGCGCGATGTAGGCGGAAGCGTCGGCCCCGACCTCGTGCAGGTCGAGACGGATCTGGTCGCGCAGACGCTCAACCGGCCGGCGCAGCTCGCCGGTGACCCGAGCGGTGACCTGCGTGATGGCAGCGCGCAGCTCGTCGAGCCGCCACTTCGGGTCGTTGCGGTGCGCCATACCCCGGAGGATGGCGGTGACGGCTGCATCCGGCGGCGCGTCGACCCGCAGCTCCAGGCGGCCATCATCGAGGAGCGGGATCGCGACCCGCACGCTCCAGGTGATGGCGTGGCTGCTCGAGACCACGGCCCTGAGGCCTGGGACCGCCCGCCGCAGCGCCTCGATGCCGGTCTCGGCGAAAGCGCGGTTGGCCTTCATCGCCCGCAAGCCGCGCACAACCCGAGCCTCGTCGACGTAGCCGCCGAACTCAGGCAGGCCGAGATGAGCCCGCAGAGCCTCAAGATCGACCGTCTGGGATGGCGGCCCCAGACGCGCGACGATCTCGCTCAGGATCTCGGTCGTGGGCTGCACGCGTCTACGTGGCACGGATTGCCTCCTCTCTCCCTGCGCTTTGGGCAGGGGCTCTTCGTCACCGCCGGCGGGATCGCAAGGCTGCCCGTCGACGAGGCCCCCGTTCTCGCCGCTCGATCCGGCAAGGACCTCATCCCGTTCGGTGGAGCGTCCGTGCCCCAGGGAAGCGATGGAGGAAGCGTGGCTCCTTCTCCGGCGCGATCCGGATGGCGAGGTGCACCGTGCCGTTCACCTCCTCGCGCCGGTCGAGCACTTCGGCGTTCTCATAGAGCCAGTGCAGCTGCGCACCGTCCTCGGGTGCAAGTACCACCGCGAAGGCCGAGCGGCTGCGTGCCAAGCGCGCCTCGATGCGGCTTGTGAGCGCCGAGAGCCCCTCCCCGGTCACGGCCGAGACCAGGACCGGCGCTGTGCTGTCACGGTCGTGGCGGCCGTTCTCGCCGTCCTTGATGCTGAGGTTGAGCAGACGCGTGCGCTCGGCTTCATCGAGCAGGTCGGCCTTGTTCCACACCTCGATGATGCGGTCGGCATGGGAGCGGATGCCGAGCTCATCGAGAACCTGTCCCACATCCTCGGCCTGGGCCTGGGTGTCGGGATGGGCGACGTCGCGGACGTGGAGCAGGATGTCGGCCTCGATCACGTCCTCCAGCGTCGCCCGGGAATGCGGCGATCAGCATGGTCGGCAGGTCGGAGATGAAGCCCACCGTGTCGGACAGGATCACGGTCTCGCCATGCGGCATCCGGGTGGCCCGTGCGGTCGGGTCGAGGGTGGCGAACAGCATGTTCTCGGCCAGCACGTCGGCCTTGGTCAGGGCGTTGAACAAGGTCGACTTGCCCGCATTGGTGTAGCCGACCAGTGCCACGATCGGGTACGGCACGCGCGCCCGGCTGCGGCGGTGCAGGCCGCGGGTGCGTGTCACGCTCTCGAGCTCACGCTCGATGCGGGTCATCCGCTCCTGGATCATCCGCCTGTCGGCCTCGATCTGGGTCTCGCCCGGGCCGCCGAGGAAGCCGAAGCCGCCGCGCTGGCGCTCGAGGTGGGTCCAGGACCGCACCAGGCGGCTACGCTGGTAGGCGAGATGGGCGTGCTCGACCTGGAGCGTGCCCTCGCGGGTCGAGGCGCGGCGCCCGAAGATCTCCAGGATCAGGCCGGTGCGGTCGATGACCTTGACGCCCCAGGCCTTCTCCAGGTTGCGCTGCTGCACCGGCGACAGGGCGCAATCCATCACCACGAGGCCGACCTCCTCCGCCTTGATCAGGCCGGCCAGCTCGTCGACGCGTCCCTTGCCGAGGTAGGTCGCTGGGCGGATCCTGGGCAGGTTCAGCGGAATGGCCTGGACCACGTTGAGATCGACGGCCGCCGCGAGGCCCGCGGCCTCGTCGAGGCGTGCTGCTATGGAGCGCAGGTTCTGAGTCTGCGCTGCGCCGGAGGCCGAGGCTGACGCATTGTGGGTCGGATAGGGGCCGATCACGAGTGTTCGCGTGCGCGCCGCGATCTCGATCTCCGGAGGGCCTGGTGGCTGAAGGCGGACGTCGTCCGAGACAGGATACTCACTCATGACGGTCTTAATTCCCGTCGGGCTTAAAAGGTGCCGGTCACAGCGCTCCCCCTCGTCGCTCCAGGCGTGAGCAAGGTGGCTGGCTCACTCGCGGCGTACCTCGTACCGGCGAGGGGGATCTGTCTGGCACCAGGAGGAGATCAACAGACCGGGGCGCTAATTCGGCAGGACCTGGATCCGCGCGGCTCAGGGGTATCTACGCCCGGCCTTCAGGGCCACCGAGGCATCGGGCATCCTGCTCAATCCTGTCCGGACTGCCGGTTGTAGGTCGAGGATGGCGAGCTGCGAGCCTATCGGGCATCACCATGCAACCTATGGCAAAGACGATCCATACCGAGATGGTACGATCGGGCATGGGCAGCAAGAAACTTACGGCGTTCACGGTGGCCGTGAAATCCCAAGGTGACAACCAGCTCTTTACCTGCGCTGTCTTGGTCGGAGATGCCACGGACGCGCTCGACACCATCAAAGCTGTGTACGGTAGAGAGGCTCAAACGGAGCTGTGCGGCCACCTCTCTACCAAGCTCGCTGCTCAGCTAAAGCTCAAACCTGGCAAGCCGACCCCGATCTAACGTCAGTGCATCATCATCTTGGCCAGACGCAAGAGAGCCTTGCTTGAAATTGATCTTGCGACGCGCCCCTGCACCGTTCCACAAACGAGTTGGCTCGCCAGCACAGATCCCGAGCAAGAGGTAATGTATGGTTGGACCATCACAGCCCATTCACGATGCCACGATGAAGAAGCTGGTTGCTCTCTTGCAGGAGCACCTGCCGAGCTCGGCTCACCGTGCCCGCACCTACCTTCTCGAACAGCTCCATGCGCTGGAAGGCGAAGCCTTGGAGACCAGGGCCGACTTACGAACGCTTCAGTCGATCCGCGCAGCGCAGCACTTCATCCAGGCGAGCGATCCGCTCATGGGCGGGTAGCGGTCTACTGGGCACGACTACAACCTTGAGGAGCTACTTGGTGATCCGCTTCGGCGAGATCGGATCGCTGGCCGGGAACGTCTCTTCTACCGCCTGATCAAGCAACTGGTCCTGCCGCTCCTCAAGATCGTCGCCGGGCTTGAGCTGACCGGGAGCACTGGCGGCCGCCAGATCCGCCTTGGCCTTGCCAGGATCGTGCGGGTGGTCCTCCTCGTCATCGGTGCTCTTCGTCGGGTCGATCATTCGCGTCCTCCAAGTGCTAATGACACTCAACGTGCAGGATCTGGCGGTGTTCGTTCCGTCACTCTCTCCGAGCGCGCGCTTGGCCGGACGGATCAGAATTTCTACCGTCGTTCGCTCCCTTGGCGTTTTCACATAGTACCTACCCCGAGCGGCCATTCCGCCTGTGGACCGGGATGTAAGAAAAACGACCCGTTCCTGACGGGCTATCGGGTCGGCCAAGGCTGACGCGCCTTACGCCGAGATCCCATTCTTCCGAGGATGTCAGGAAACCCTGTCAGCCATTTAGATGACAGGAAAACGCTCAAGGAGCCCGACAATCGCGGTCCCCTGCCCGGTCCATTGAGGCCTGCCTCATCGGACCGGTCCAGATCGGCGTGTCTCGGGTCCACATAAGTGGCATCTCAGATTGGAAAGTGCCGTTGTTCGGCTTCTAAAGCCCGTCTGGACCGGCTATGCGCCCTCGACATGTCCGCATGGGTATACCCTAACGGATTTTGGGCGTCGCCTTAGGCCGCTTTCGACCCCTCTCGGACGTTCGGGCGCGCCTCCTGTAATGACCGAAATTGGGCGAACAGCAGCCTACCTTTCCCAAGCCGCCGAAGCACCGCCTCAATCTGCACCGGCCGAACTGCTGGCCGAGCAAGATCCAACCCGGCACGGCGGCCTCAGTATGCGCCTTCGTCAGGGATGTTCAGTGTGGTGCCGCAAGCCTTGCAGTGCACCGCATCGGGCTCGTGCCGCTGCAGGCCACAGGTTGGGCAAGGAAAGCGCACCTTGTAGGGCCGGAATACCACCTGGGCGAGGCGGAAGAACAGCGTCACGCCGCAGATCATTACGAACACCGAGATCAGTCGCCCGGACGTGCCCGGCAGGGTGATATCGCCGTAGCCGGTGGTCGTCAGCGACGTGACTGTGAAGTAGAGCGCATCGACCGGGCTGCCGATTGCCGGGTTGCTGCCGACCTGCGTGACGTAGACCACGCCCGTCATCACGAACACGAACACCACCAGGTTGGTGGCGGCGAGGATCGCCTCCTCGTTGAGACGGAAGAACGGGCTGTCGTGGCGCAGGCGTTCTAGCAGCTGGTAGGTCCGCAGGAGGCGGAGCGTGCGCAGGATGCGCAAGAAGCCGACGCCCTGCACGAACATCGGCGCCAGGAACGAGACGATCGCCACCACATCCGTCCAGGTGCTCAAGCGCAGGAACTCGCGGGCGGGCGCCCGGCTGATCATCAGCCGGCCGAGGAAGTCGGCCAGCACGCCCAGGCCGAGAGCCACGTCCAGAGCGACGATCCACGGCGAGAGCGGCAGGAACGAAGTCACGATCACGAAGGCGACCGTCGCGATGTCGAACGCGAGCAGGGTGTAGCGGAAGCGGTGCGCCTGGTCGGTGTCGCCCTCGTAGAGGGCCTGCAGTCGGGCTTTCAGGGGGGTCATGGGTCCAGTCGGGCAGGTGGAGGTGCCCCATAGCGCATCTGGCGCCTGGGCGCCCGGTTGCACACTTTCCTCATCAATGGGATACGAGCGCCAAGGTGTGCGGCCTCATGATGAGGCTTGCAGGATCTCAACCGCTGGTCGGGCCGCCAGTGGGGGGAGACCTGTGCCCATGCTTCATCCGACCAGCCACCGTCGTTTCCGGTTATCGGCCGCCCGCCGCCGCGCCCCGGTGGCCGTTCGCGCCGCCGACGTCGTCCTAGCGGTCGCGCTCGTCGCCATCCTCGGTGTGGTCTGCCTCATGCTGGTCAGCAGCCTGATCGGCACCAGTGACGATCTGGCCACGGCCCCGACCTCAGCGCAGCCAGCGTGACAGGCCTGCCTCGGCCCGGCCGCCCTCATGAAAACAGTATCTCTGAACATCGGCAAGTTCCGCTGCCCCATCCCCTGCGGACCGGAAAGGTAACGGTATGACTGTCCAGACGCCGTTATCCATTCGCCGGCCGTTCTCGGCTTTGCGCTCCATGCTGCACAATGAAGCCAGCGGTGGCTTGGTGCTGATGGCGAGCGCCGCCCTCGCGCTGATCGTCGCCAATTCCTCCTATGCGGATACCTACTTTGAGGCACTGAAGGCCTATCTCGGCCCTCTGAGCCTGCTGCACTGGATCAACGACGCCTTGATGGCGGTGTTCTTCCTACTGGTTGGTCTGGAGATCAAGCGCGAGATGCTGGACGGGCGGCTGCGCACCTGGCCGGACCGCATCCTGCCCGGCGTCGCCGCCCTCGGCGGCATGCTGATGCCGGCGCTGGTCTACGCAGCGATCAACTGGCACTCGCCAGAAACCCTGCGCGGCTGGGCGATCCCGGCCGCTACTGACATCGCCTTTGCGCTCGGAGTGCTCGCGCTGCTCGGCTCGCGCGTACCGGTCTCACTCAAGGTCTTTCTGACCGCGCTGGCGATCATCGACGACCTCGGCGCAGTTCTCATTATCGCGGCATTCTACACCGCCGATCTCTCGCTGCCGATGCTCGGCGGCGCGGGCCTGACGCTCGCCGTGCTCTACGGCCTGAACAAGGCCGGCGTCGCGCGCCTGTGGCCCTACTTGTTGCTCGGCGCCGTGCTGTGGGTGTTCGTGCTTAAGTCGGGCGTGCACGCCACAATCGCGGGCGTGCTGCTGGCGCTCACGATCCCCCTGCACGTCAGCATCGGCAAGCCGGACGATCCGACCTCGCCGCTGCACATTCTCGAACATGCCCTTCACCCGTGGTCGGCGTTCCTGATCCTGCCGATCTTCGGGTTCGCCAACGCGGGCGTGTCGCTGGCCGGCTTCAAGCCGGGCATGCTGCTCGATCCGGTCACGCTCGGGGTCGCGCTCGGCCTGTTCGTCGGCAAGCAACTCGGCGTGTTCGGGTTCGTGCTGGCGGTGGTCAGGCTCGGCTGGGCGCAGCGACCGGCCCGCGCGACCTGGCTGCAGGTCTACGGGGTGGCGCTGCTCTGCGGGGTGGGGTTCACGATGAGCCTGTTCATCGGTCTCCTGGCGTTCGCCAGCAGCCCCGAGCTGGAGGCAGAGACCAAGATCGGCGTTCTAACCGGCTCGCTGCTCTGCATGGCAGCCGGGGCGCTGGTGCTCAGGCTGGCTCCACGTGCGCCCGCACCGGCAACGTCGCGAATGTCTTGATCATCGAGGTGTGGGGTCGAATGGCCGAAGGACCGTTTCGACACGAGATCCGGATATTTGAAGCGGAGCTAACGAACATCTGCTCCCCACCCAGTGCGGCCCATGGGAAGGTCCGCTGCTAGGCTGTCGACGAGATGGATGCGGGCGACTGGATGGGTTGGTTTTTCTGTCGGTCAGCTTCAGCTCGTCGATGGGGCGGGTCAGGCCGCTCGAACGGTGGCGAGGAAGCGAGCGACTTCGGCGCTAAGATGCTCGGATTGCCGTGACATCTCCGAGGCTGCCGACAGAACCTGACTGGCCGCCGCTCCCGTCTCCTCCGACGCCTGCGCCACACCAGCGATGTTGCCAGTCACCTCATTCGTCCCCGTCGAGGCCTGCGCGACGTTGCGCACGATCTCCTGCGTGGCCGCACCCTGCTGCTCCACTGCCGCCGCGATCGAAGTCGCCACGCTGTCAATCTCCCGGATCCGTCTGGTGATCCCGCCAATTGCTGACACCGCCTGCGCGGTGACCCCCTGAACCTCGCCGATCTGGCGCGCGATTTCCTCGGTCGCCTTGCCAGTCTGCTCGGCCAACGCTTTCACTTCGCTCGCCACCACCGCGAAGCCGCGGCCGGCCGCTCCTGCCCGGGCTGCCTCGATCGTGGCGTTGAGCGCCAAGAGGTTGGTCTGGCCGGCGATGCTCGAGATCATCCCGACCATGTCGCCGATCCGGGCTGCGTTCTGGCTAAGCGCCTGGACGAGGTGCGCGGTCTGGTCGGCCTCACCCACCGCCGCCTGAGCGAGATGGGCTGAGCCGGTCACCTGCCGACCGATCTCCTGCACCGACGAGCCAAGCTCCTCTGCAGCCGCCGCGACCGTGTTGACGTTCGTAGACGCCTCCTCGGCAGCGGCCGCCACGGTGGTGGACTGGCTGGCCGTCTCCTGGGCGGTTGCCGTCATCTGCTGGGCAGTGGCCTGGAGTTCAGTGGCGGAAGACGAGACCATGCCGATGATGCCGCCGACCGCACGCTCGAAGCCGTCGGCGAGTTCGATCATGGTGCGCTTGCGCTCCGCTGCAGCGGCTGCTTCGGCGCGATGCTTGACCTCGGCCTCCTCGGCGGCCTTGCGGGCGACCATGGCCTTGATGCCTTCAACCGCCTTGCCCACGGCACCGATCTCGTCGCCGCGGGCAGCTTCCTCGATCTCGGCGTCGATCTCGCCCCGAGCCATCCGCTGGAGTACGCCCACGAGGCTGCCGAGCGGACGCGTGATGCCGAAGACTACGATCAGAGCCGAGAGCACCATGGCGCTGAGAAGTCCGGCCAGGGAAGCGCCAATCAACACGGTCTTGGCCCTGGTCACGGCCTCCTCGGCATTGTCGCTAGCTTGGCGCAGCTCGGCGTTCAGCCGCTCGACACGAGCTTGGACGAACTCCCGCATTTTGGTGCGTGCGGCGGAACCGTCGATGAGCAGAACCTTGGCAGCGGCGTCGTTATCATTCTTGAGACCAAGAGCATTTGCCCTGTCTAGAGCCGCGAAAAATTCCTTGAGGATAGCCTGAAGAGACTGATTAGTGGCTTTCCGCTCTGGAGTATCAGCTAGAGTAAGTAGCGTATTTACCGCTTCGTTTGAGGCTTTCACAGCCGCGTCGTAGCGAGCTCGATACACGACCATCTCCTGCTCGCGCGTCTCAAGGATGATATTGCGCGCAAGGATAGCAGCGTCGTTGGTATTGACTTGAATGGTCATTATACGTTCAAGCCGGACTGCCTGCCTTTCAACAATCTCATGCGTCTGTCCAGCAAGTTGGTTGAGACCGCCGATAGCGTAAAACACCAATCCCGCAGCGACGGCTGCCATGACTAAGAGTGGGACGGCAGCCTTAAAGAATATATTGTAATCGCGTAGCATGGCTGCACCGAATTTCTTGTTTACCTCAATCGATTATAAGATATAACACCTAAATTATAGTTAACGATCGATCTGTAATCAATTTAATCGAATAATCGATTTAGATTACAAATCGACGAAAAATTTCTGAAAAAAGAAAACGGATTGACAAAATATAAAGTAAAATTATCGTAAATATACAACATACAAATGGGCTAGTCGAGTTCCGTACACTGCATCTGTCGCAGGCTAGGGCTTTACCGGCTGACACGGCGGTCGGGGTTTACAGCCTGCTGTGGGCATGATGCTAGAATTCCCTGAGACTGCAGGGGTGAGGGTTGCGGTAGGCTCAACCCTGGGTGGGTTCAACACATCGCGCAACGTCTGCTTCCCGACCGTTCCATCGTCCGTGTGGCCGACTCGGGTCGATTGCGGAGAAGTCCGCTCGCGGATCGAAGGGCGGAGTCCGCGTGCCACCCGTTACAGACGCAGGTGGGCACGGTGTCAGGGGCTTGGAGCCGTATTCTCGTCGTCGAGCCTTAGCGACCAGACCAAGGCCCCCAGGTCGTTAGTGAGCCAGACCAGGTTGGTGTCATCGGCAACCAGGAATTCGCCCTCGGCCAGGGCCGTACTCATGGCCTCGGATGGACTGCTGGCCTTGATAACCCGTTCCAGCGTCGCGTGATCCGTCACGAGGCCATTCGGCTCACGCCAGCCGCGATGCAGCCGGAACGTCTTCACTGATGATCCCCCTGGCCCTCCGACTCGCGCTCCTTGCGCCGCTCCTTCTTGCCGGGCCTTTTGTGCGGCAGGGCATCTTCCTCATCGCCAGCCCGCTCGGTCAGTGCGAAGGCGTGCAGACGCTGGGCCTGTTCCAGATCGTCATCGACACCATGGGTCAGCGCGTAGAAGGCGGCGCGCACGATCTGCTTCTTCGTGGCGTCCGGATGCTGGTCACGGACCGCCGCGATCAGGTCCTTCCGCTTCATGTCGGGCTTCGCCAGCTTGCGCAATGTGGCCGCGAGGGCTGGATGTCGGACATGGAATTACACCTTGGCTGGTTTCAAGGTTTATAGGCGATCGACCTTGCCATGTCACAGGAGGGGGAGGCCAATCACGCCTTCCCACCCATAGCGGATCGCAGGCGCGGCGCTCCGAGGTCCGTACGTTATTCCTGCTGTCCATAGGGGCATGCCCATGCGGACATGCCAGGAATGCTGATCGCTCCAGATGAGTCTCAGGGGGCTGCCAGAGGCACGCTCTAGCTCGAGGATGCCACTCACAGACCTGTAGCGCGTCGACGTGGACCGGTCCGGTGAAGCAGGCTTCAATGGACTGGGCAGGGGGCTGCGGTTGTCGAGCTCCTTGAGTCTTTTTCTGACATCTGCATAGCTGACAAGGTTTCCTGACACCCTCCGAAACCACAGTGCTCGCGTAAGGCGCGTCAGCCTTGGCCGGTCCGCCGGCCTGTCGGGAATGGGTCGTTGTACTGACAGCTTGATCCAGGCGACGACACGACCGCTCGGGGTGGGAAGGAGCTATCGGCCTGCCCCTCCTGTGATACGACAGGATTGAGCGCTTATGACCCTGTGGGGCATCGACGCCGAGGGTTTCATGTCCGTTTACGCGACCTCGATCGGGTGACGGGAATGGGGCTCCCTATCTCGGACCGCCACCACGACGCCTTGCGATCTCCTGGCCTTCCTCGTGGAGCGCACCCGACGGCGCCCGGGTGTCATCGGCGACCGGGTGCATGCCTTCGTTCGAGGCTCGCGACGTCGGACGGCCTGCGGCGGGATCGCCCGCGGCCTGTTTCATTGCGAGCGCTCGGCGGGCGTGCGAGGCCGTCGTACTGCGCCGCCGCTCGCGCTCCTTGCTGATACGCTTCACAGCGGCTGCGAGCAGAGCCGCTTTTTCGCGGGTCCCGCTATTATCCGAGGCTGGGCGGATGCCGGAAGGTGCTGCCTTGCCCCGCACTTCTCGGCGCTGACGACGCGAAAGATCGCGAGCGCGATCACGCCGTTCGCGTAAGAGCCTGATCAGCTCTGAGATTTCGGCATCACCTTCGGCTGAAAGGTGCGGCCGACGGGAACGAGCGACCAGGTCTGCTTCGCTGGTGTCGAGAAGTCGTTGCTCACGGCGCCGCGATACCGACATGCTTCCTCCGACCAGTTGTGCTATCGCACCGTCAACCATGTCAGGCGCAAGAAGTTTCCAATGCTCAACGACTAGGCAGGAAGCACTGCGCTCGCGCACACGGCAGAAGATCTACACGGGATGAAGCTGCCCGCTCGAACGTGCCGGCATCCGGATTTGACGGTTCGGATTGATCAGAAGGCGCGTGCTGTTGGCCACGGGCGGCATTTGCGTTGCCAGCGGCCAGCCGACCCGAAAACCCCTATAGGCATTGCTAGATCGCCCATCCCGGCAACACCCCTCAGCCTTCGACTCCCTCGACCTCACTCTCACTTGCGGCTTGAGCGGGGCCACGGGAACTGCGGCGTGTATCAAGACGAAACCTGCTGCACCGAGAACGGCGCGGAGCCCCCTCGCATGCTCGAGCATTCCAGCGACGGGACCATCACCTATGGTCTGATGATGCAAGGTGGAATAATCTAGGCGATCGGACGTAAGGGTCAGAAAGCAAGAAATACAAAAAATTGCAGAACAATTGGCGGAACCAAACGCCACAACGCGCGTCGTTGCCTGCGAATTCAAGAAAAGGTTTCCACCTTGGCCTCAGCCCCGTCGATCCATGTTCTCGACCCGAGCCGCTGCCATCTGGGTGAGGGTCCCAGCTACGATCCGGCGACTGATACGGCCTGGTGGGTCGACATTCTCGAAGCGCGCCTGTTCGAACGATCCTTGCGCGAGGGAGATAGCCCAGCCCGGATCCACACGCTGCCCTTCCTGGCGAGCGACGTCGCTGCGATCGATGCTCACCGGCAGCTCCTCTCGGCGGAGGATGGGCTCTACGTCCGCACCATCAGCGATGGCTCGTTGAGCCGGCTGTGTCCGCTTGAGGCGGAGATGGCCGGTAACCGTTCCAATGACGGCCGCGTCCACCCGTCCGGCGCCCTCTGGATCGGCACGATGAGCCGCGAGGCCGAGACCGGGCGCGGCGCGATCTATCACGTCGCCGGGACCCGTGTGACTCGACTCTACGGAGGCCTGACCACGCCGAACGGCATCGCCTTCTCACCCGACGGGGCGACTGGATACTTCGTCGACACCGAAGAAGGCGTCCTGCGGCGCGTCAGCCTCGATCCGGCCACCGGCCTGCCCGTGGCGGAGCCCGAGACCCACTACGATCACAGCCACGGCGAGGGTGGAATCGACGGGGCCGCTGTGGATGCGGACGGGTTGATATGGACCGCACGCTTCGGCGCGGCCTGCCTCGACGCCTACAGCCCGGAGGGTGAACGGGTGCGCACGGTGCCGGTCCCCGTGCGTCAGCCGACCTGCCCCACCTTCGCCGGACGCAACCTCGACTGCCTACTGGTCACGAGCGGCTACGAGGGCATGGACAAGGCCGAGCGCGCTGCGGATCCGGACCACGGCCGCACGCTCCTCGTCGAGGTCGGCGTCCGCGGCCTGCTGGAGCCGGCCTTCCGCCTCGACGCCTGATGCTCTCCCGGATTGACAACGCGAAGGGCGGCCGACCGTGCCGCCAGAGGATCACACATGCCTGCCGCGGAAGACCGCCCCTACCAGCCGATCGAAGCCTACGCTCTCCTGAGCAACTGCGAAGGGGCCGCCCTTGTCGCCCGCGACGGGGCGATTGACTGGGCCTGTCTGGAGCGTTTCGACGCCGACCCGTCCTTCTCCCGCCTGCTCGACCGAGAGCGCGGCGGCCACTTCACGATCCGGCCCGAGGGGTGCTTCGAGACGACGCGGCAATATCTGAGCCGCAGCAACGTCCTCGAGACGACCTTTACGACCGAGAACGGCTTCGTCACCTTGTACGACTTCATGGTCGGGGCGGAGAGCGGCGCCAATCGGCCGCGCCTCGTTCGCCTCGTCACCGGCGTCTCCGGCCACGTGGCGATGATCGCCACCTATCGTCCACTCGCAGGCTTCTCCGACAGTTTCGCGCCGCTCTCCATCGCGGGCGGGCGCGTCTCCGCGCCGGGTTGCCCCAGCCTCATCGGGAGCACGGATTTCGTGGCGGAAGACCACCGCGCGGTGTCGCGCTTCATCCTCGAAGCCCAGCAGGAGCATAGCTTCGCACTCTACCTCGCCGACGCCCCTGATACTCTGCCGGATGCCCGCGCCCTGATGGAGGACACGCGCCGCGCCTGGGTGCTGTGGACCCGCGATGCCGCCTATGTCGGCCCCCTGGCTGACGAGTTGATGCGTTCGGCCCTCGTGCTCAAGGGCCTGACCTACGAGCCGAGCGGCGCGATCGTGGCCGCTGCCACGACCTCGCTGCCCGAGGAGATCGGCGGCATCCGCAACTGGGATTACCGCTTCTGCTGGATCCGTGACGCCTGCTTGTCCTTTTACGTGCTGAAGAAGTTCGGCATGTCCCGGGAGGCGGAGGCCTTCTTCGGCTTCGTGTCCGCTTTGTGCGAGCGCGAGGAGGGCCAGCTCAAGCCGCTCTACAGCATCTCCGGCGAGGCCGATCTCTCGGAGCAGAAGATCGCGCACTTCGAGGGCTGGCGCGGCAGCGCACCGGTGCAGCACGGCAACGAGGCTGCCGAGCAGCATCAATCCGATGCATACGGGCAGGTGCTCGACCTGCTGTATCTCTACGATCGCCTCGGCGGCACCCTGTCGGATGACATGCGCCGGCACGGCGCACGTCTCGCCGACATCTCGGCGGCCCATTGGAGTGAGCCGGATGCCGGTCTGTGGGAACCGCGCAAGCCGGAAGAACGCTACCTGCACGCTGCGATCATGAACTGGGTCGCTCTCGACCGGGCGATCCGCTTGTTCGGCGAGACGCCGGATTGGTGCCGCGAGCGCGACCGGATCGTCGCCTTCGTCAACGGCGAGGCGGTTCATCGCGACGGCTACTACCCGCAGTATCTCGGCACGGACGCGGTCGACGCGGCCGTGCTGATCGCGCCGATGGTCGGCTTTCCCGTCGACGAGGCGGTCTTCGCGCGCACCGTCGATGCCGTGATCGAGCGGCTCGGGCACGGGCACCTCGTCTACCGCTACAAGAACGACGATGGACTGCCGGGCCACGAAGGCACGTTCCTCCTGTGCGCCTTCTGGCTCGTCGATGCTCTGCTCTGGCTCGGCCGGGAGGAGGACGCCCGTATGCGCTTCGAAGCGTTGCGAGCGATGAAGAACGATGTCGGCCTCTACAGCGAGGAGGCGGCGGAGGACGGCGCGTTCCTCGGGAACTTCCCGCAGGCCTTCAGCCATCTCGGCTTCATCCACAGTGCGCTGATGCTCGACCTCTTCGAGCATGGCGGCCGCGCTGCGGTGCAGGGCACCTACGCCGACCGCTCCTTGCGCGAGACAGATGTCCGGCGCGCGCCCCGCATCGCGGGCGGTCGATGATGAGACGGGAGACCAGCATGGCACGCATCGGCTACCACGCCTCGCACGAGCAGCACGCACCCTCCGCCCTCCTCCGCCACGTGCAGGCGGCGGAGGCGGCGGGCTTCGCCTGCGCGATGTCTTCAGAGCACTTCAAGCCGTGGAGCAACGCACAGGGTCATTCGGGCCATGCCTGGTCCTGGCTCGGTGCCGCGCTGGCTACGACGCGCCTTCCCTTCGGCATCATCACCGCACCGGGCTACCGGCACCACCCGGCCGTTCTCGCGCAATCCGCTGCGACGCTCGCCGAGATGTTCCCCGAGCGCCTGTGGCTGGCGCTCGGCAGTGGTCAACGGCTCAACGAGGACATCACTGGCCTGCCGTGGCCGACCAAAGCCGCGCGCAATGCCCGGCTCGCCGAGTGTGCAAGCATCGTCCGTGCCCTTTTTGACGGCGAGACGGTCACGCATCACGGCAGTGTTACCGTCGTCGATGCGCACCTCTACTCACGCCCGAAATCCGCTCCGCTTCTCCTCGGCGGCGCTGTTACCGCAGCGAGCGCCCGCGCGGTCGGAGCCTGGGCGGACGGGCTGGTCACGGTCGGGATCAAGCCGGACAAGCTGCGCCCCGTAATCGAGGCGTTCCGTGAAGGCGGCGGCGCGGGTAAGCCGATCTTCCTGCAGACGAAGGTGTGCTGGGATCCCGACCCAGCGCGAGCGCTCGCCGAGGCTCACGCACAATGGGCTAGCAACGCCATCGAGGGCGACGTGAATTGGGAGTTGCGGTGCCCGGAGGATTTCGAGACCGCCGCCCGCTTCGTGCGCCCCGAAGACATGCACGCATCCGTGCGCATCTCGCACGATCTCGGGCAGCACGCGGCCTGGTTGACGGAACTCGCTGCGATGGGCTTTGCTGAGATCATCATCCATCAAGTTGGCACAAAACAGGAGGCATTCATCGATACGTTCGGACAGAGTGTGTTGTCACAAATCGGTTTTTGATTAGAGTGGCTAAAATGCGCAAAATTGAAGAAATATTCGTGAGAATAATTTTGAGAAATCCTAGAGCTAGCAACTCAAGAGCTTAGAGCTTGGCTGTCCGCTATCAATTTCGTCAACGAGCAGATCCATTTCGCATAGCTGCTGCCGAAGGGGGCGGCTCTGAGACCGTCGAGCCAGATCGAGGTCTCGGCATCCCACCACCGGCCGTCGTCCAGGTGGAGGATCCGCTGCGGGTTATCGCTTGGCCGGATTGTCCGAACGCGCTCGCATTGGATGTCTCGTGGTGGTTCAGATTGGGAATGCCCCTGGCTGGTCAGCCCCCATTGGAGCGGTCCGCCCTCACCCCCATGCATGGCGCACCTTGTCGCGCTGACGCATCGGGAAGGGAAGCACGTCCGCGGAATGCTCCGGGAGCACGGAGGACCGCAGGAGCCAGTTGCAGATGCAGATCGTCGGCAACAAGGTCAGCAACCCATTTCGTGAAATGGACAATGAACTAATTCCCGTAGGACACGTTGAGCCATGCCTTGGAAATTAGTCGACGGAGGTTCTGGGATGGGCAAGTTTTTTTTGCATGCGGTAGCCTGTTGTTGCATGGCATCTTATGCGTCATCGGCTTTTGCAATAAATATATCAGCCTATCATGATTCCATAAAAAATCGTAAATGTGATAATTGCAATATATATCACAATGCCAAAGATGAAATGACGGACCTTGATGAGAATGAAGCTAAGGAATTAGCAAAAACTATAGGATATACCATAATATCAAAACCAGAGAGGAAAAAAGACTATTATATTATGCTAGGTAAAAAAGGAGGGTTTTATTCAGAATTGCACGTGAAAGAAGGCAGGAAGATTTACGTCGACCGAATGGTAGACAAAAACGATCCGCAGTGGGGATCAAATATACAGCAATAAAATGCCGAAGTCCGCTTCCCACCCATAGCAGACCGTAGGCGCGGCACTCCGTGTTCCGTTCGTTATTCTGACCGCCCATAGGGACATGCCGTAAGGGACAGCATCTGCGTCCAGTGCGGCCGGCCGATCCTGAGGCCACCATGTTGCGAGACGCTTTGTGAACTAGGTGTGTCGAGGCATTGACCTCTTGGGTAGCGGTAGCGATCAGGTCGACGCTGCGGCTGATCTCGGAGACCGCCTGCGTCATGGCTTGCATATTGGCGGACATTTCTCGTGCAACTGCGGCCTGCTGCTCGACACCCTGACGCTCGCCCGGGCCGCGCGTAGGGGGCGGTGCCTCAGGGTTGATGGCCGGGTAACCAATTCCCATCATCCTGCGATGGGCCTTGTCGCGTATCGGCCCCGCGCCCCGTCAGGCCACTCGGCCGGCGGGGCTCGCTATTTCAGCGCAGCCCATTCCACGGAACAGTCCTCGGCTACGTCTGCTGAGCGAACGCCGCCAAGGGGCATTCGGTGAGTGGGTCACTATAATCTGAATGTAGATCATAGCGCGCATTTCGCTCATGCTAGCGTAGTACAAAATTACCGTCTTGCATCCCAAATTACCGGTATAAAATGACCAAGCGCATAATTCTCGCAAAGATTGTGCGAGAATGGTCATATTGTGTCTAGAAAATTACCTTCGAATTCGAAAATATCGATCTAAATGAGTATGGCAACACGTTCACATCGAGTCGGGGCTTGCATCTCAAGTGCAGTAATAAAAATAAACTTTTGGAGGAAATATGAGCGCAAGTACTATCAATATGGAAGCAATTAAACGACTGCGTGCTATCAGTGACTTAATAGAAAGTGCTGGTCAAGAAATTAAAATGGGTCCAAGCTTGTTATTGCTACTCGATGTCGTTAAAGAAGCTGAAACCGCACTTGCGTCAAGACCCACAGAGGGAATATCAAAAAAGATCATAGAAAGTTTGGAAGCTGCGATTGATTTAGCAAATAAAGAGATTTGTTTAGATTGCGATATAGTAGATCTATCGATTTTTTGGAAAAATAAAAATAACATATAGTTATATATTATAAATTTGCAGAATGATCGAATTTATGCCTCATGATATTGGATACGACCCGTGAAACAGGTCGCCCATGGCCTTGCGCCGGAACAGCGTGCGCCAGCGGCGGCGCTGGTGCTCATCGCGGTCGTGCAGCATGTGGCAGCGCTGGCAGAACGCCGCCAAGTTGGCGTCCTGGTTGTTCGCCGTGTCATGGTCGCGGTGCGCGGCTGCCAGCACCACCTTTGTGACGCGCACTCGGCCGAGCAGGTCCTCGTTGCGCAGCCGCTGCCGGAGTTTGCGCCCCTGGCCATCACGCCAACTCGCAATCTCAGGATCCCACCATCGGCCGTCGCCGAGGTGGAAGACCCGCTGGAGGTGAGGGCGGGCGCACTCCTCGCACCGGCCCCGCGCCCGGTGGAAGCGGATAGCGTCGGATAGCTGGGGCCAGTCGATGGGGTAGAAGAAGCGGTGCTCCGGCCGGATTGGCATCCCTGCTCCTCCGACTCAGCGGGTGTACTCCCGAGGGAGCTTAGCTCGTTCTAGGGTTAAGCTCGACCTATCAGAGTGACGATCCCACCGTGCCGCGGCCGATCATGTCTGTCACGCCATCTTTCAAGTAGTCCGAAAATAAGAAATCATTCCTAGAGACAGGACCAAGTTTGGGGCATATTATACCCCAAGCGCATAGTGTAATGCTAAGAAAATGGAAAAATATCCTGATCGATTTGCGCTCAAGGGGCGGCAGGCCAGTCTTCTCACGCGGCAGGAAAGCGCGAGGCTACGCGCGTTAGAACTTGCTCCTATCTTCGCCGAGGTACAGGCGGATGGCGCGACGACGTTGTCGGCTATAGCCACAGCTCTCAACGCACGCGGTGTGCCCACGGCTCGCAGTGGATCATGGTCTGCGGCGCAAGTGCAACGGGTGCTTACCAGGATCGGAGGATAGCGGCGGGCCGAGCCTCACGGGGGCAAGGCCCAAACCCGCCGATCGCGCAGACCGGGGGGCACTGCGCGATCGTATGTAAATCGCGCACAAACGGCTTGCAGGCAATCTATTCTGCCGGACTAGGTCGTGAGTGGCGAGTCGGGTAGCTCCTTATGGAGACCCGACCCGCCGGTGACGCCAGTCGAACGGCCAAAGGGCGGCAGGACTGGTGTAACTGCCGGGCCAATGCTTGCAAACGCGAACCGTTCCCACAGCAGAACACCCGCCAGAGGGTTCGGACCTTGGCGGGTATCCAGCGCTGAGGGACTGACTTTGGACCGGGGGTAGAACGGCCGGTCGCGGAAACCGTTCCAGCCTTTTTGATTAAACCGGCTTAAAGTAAATTGCTTTTACACGGTTTGGCACAATCGGGAATTTGCGCTAGGTCACACGGATGGCGCGCCGGGTGAACTACCAAATTTTTGACATGCCGGACGGACGATTTTCCGTCACGGTGACCATCGAACCGGATAAAACGATGGTGCGCACGGGCTTCGCAACTCAAGCAGAAGCGAGTGCGTGGGTCGAGGGCCTACGGGATATCATGGCAGCCCTTGGCGCGCCTGTGAGCCTCACCTTCCCCGAATATCCCGGTTCCCTCCCGCTGAACGACGTGCTGGCCTTAATCCGGAAGGCAAGCACCGAAGCCGACTGATCGCTGGCGACGACCGCGTGGCGGGTGTGCGCCGTGCCTGCTTCCCACCCAAAGTGGATCGTAGGCACGGTGCTCTGAGGCCCGTTCGTTATTCCGGCCGTCCATAGAGGCATACCGCAACGGACAGCGCCGCGACCGCCTGAAACCCTGTCCGCTAGGATTGCTTTCGCCTTACGGACATGCATCTATGCGGACGGTATATCAACGGACGTATTCGGGCATGTCGCAGACCATCCTCTACGCCCGCGTGAGCACTACGGAGCAGACCGTCGCCCATCAGCGGACGCAGGCCGAGGCCGCGGGCTTCGCGATCGACGCCGTGGTTGCGGACGACGGCGTGAGCGGCGTCAGCACCCGGCTCGCCGATCGGCCGCAGGGGCGCCGGCTGTTCGATATGCTCCGGCGCGGCGACGTGCTCGTGGTCCGGTGGGTCGATCGGCTCGGCCGCGACTACCAGGACGTGACGGACACCATTCGCGAGCTGATGCGCCGCGGCGTGATCGTCCGTACGGTCATCAACGGCTTGGCGTTCGACGGCGCCACCAAGGACCCGATGCAGCAGGCCGTGCGGGATGCGCTCATCGCTTTCATGAGCGCGACGGCCCAGGCCCAGGCCGAGGCGACCAAGGAAGCGCAGCGCGCCGGCATCGCCCACGCCAAGGCCCGGGATGATGCATACCGCGGCCGCAAGCCCAGCTACACCCGGACTCAGCTTGACGCCGTGCGGGCCCAACTCGCCCAGGGCGCCACCGTCTCAGCAGTCGCCCGGAACTCCGGCCTGAGCCGACAGACCATTTACAGGATCCAGGAAGACCCGGCGGAGGCCGAAGCGATCCTCGCCCGATGGGCGGCCTGAGCCGTTTGTGGGCCGGACCGCCGCATCTTCCTGCATACGGCGAAGCAGCTCTGCCGTGTCGCGGGTCTTGAGGGCGAGTTCGTATCCATGCGCCCGGAGACAGGCATTGTTCGAGCGGACGCGCTCTGCTGCCTCGATTGTATCTTGGGCACGTTGGAGAAGCTCGGAGGTGCGATCGTGGGGTGACATGCCACCTTGTAATGCACAGGAAGGAATTCCGATCCCGGTAGAAATCTAGATCAGCTGCTTCGGGGTGAGGCTCGACGTAGCCTATAGGGCATTGAGGCCGGAGGGTCGGGACTCGCATGCCTCCGACCGGCATGTACGGGAAATCCTACCGACGACGTTCCCATGCATCCGCTCAATTCGACGGGATTTGCCGTGCTAGGCCCATGGCTTGGTTCGTACGCGGCAAGGTCGATTGACTACCCCTGTCGGGAAACACATGTTTTCCGTACGCCCGAGCCTGACCATGCCAAATGACCGCACGGGGTGGAAAGCAAACAGCCGAAAGGCTCCTGCTGTTCAGGTTAAAAGCCTCGGACCACCAACCACCGTGATCTCGCCGCCGTGGCGTTTGACGAGGACGAGAATAACTTGCGCAAGGGTGTAGGGCTTCACGTCCAGAAGGACCACGGGAATGCGCGCCGTGTTCGGTCGCCTGCGCCATGGGTATCCCATCGTTCCGAAGCGGAACGGGTTGTATGGGGCATGGATCGGCGTCCGAAGCGTCAGACGGATCTGGTTCAATTGGCCACGACAGTAGAAAATGCGCGCCCGTGATACCGTCACCCACGGGATCGTGGTTCCGGCGCGCCGATCCTCGATCCCGTCTGCGCGAAGGATCATCACCGGGTCCGTCCGTAGGGCGTCCCTAATGCAAATCCAGGCAGTGGCAGGAGCAGAAATCGCCACCAACCCCGCTGGCAGCAAGCCGACCATAACAATCCATAATATCCACTCCGATGGATGCAAGACGAGCATCCAGAGCATCAACGCGACCACGATGAAGCTGACCACGCCCGCACTAAGAGTGAAGAGCCCGTAGAGGAGTTGGAGACTCGCATTGGTGCGGACTTCGAGGGGAAGCTCGACATTGCTTGGGGAAATGGCGTGCGACCGCCCGAAGGGCGGCACACCCGGTATCAGTACCGTCTCCATATCCATCACTTAGGCCCAGCAGCATCGAAACGGTGACGCTAAGATGGGTGCCTTTCCGCTGTCTTGCCGAGAAACCCAGATGGAAATCTGAAGGTCGTTATGGGTCGCCAGCGGACCCATGAGGCGCCCGTCCGCGTCATGTGTCAGCCAACATGCCCGACTGGCCACTTTGGATGTCGGAAAACACTTGTTTTACGTACATAGGCCTGACATGCCGAATAACTGCTGGGGGTTGGAACGGGTTTTGTCGCTGCACCTGCAAGCTGACGTTTAACCTTCGACCGAGGCAGCATATAAATACACTAAAGCGATCTGACTGGGATCGCGAGTTCTATGCGCTGGCGATCAAGTAGGGTTGGCATAACGGGATCATTGTTGAAAGGACGCCTAGCAGACGGCATCGACCCAGCGACTAGCAGCTCTTGTCGCTCTCTCAAAACATCTCTTTCTGTACCATTGCCGGCAACGCTTCTGGCAACCATGTGAGTCTAGGTTGCGTCACGGCCCCGAGCCGGGCGGGCAGGGGACCACGGATGTCGATTGCCAGGATCACCGAGGACGAATTTCGCAGCATCATCGCAGCCAATCTCACCCCTTCGGAGGAAATTCGCACTCCCGAGCGCTTGTTTGGTCGCCAGAAGAACCTCACCAGCATCGACCGCGCGCTGAATTCACCTGGGCGACAAATTTTTGTCTACGGCGATCGAGGTGTCGGTAAATCCAGCCTCGCCGTCACTGCGGCACACATGCACACTGGTAGCGCCAACGCGCCCATCTACGTGCCGTGCGGTCGCCTCAGTGGCTTCAGCGATGTGATCCAGGCCGTCGGCCTGAAGACGATTGGCATCATTGAGCGGTTCGAGAAAGCGGCAACCGGGCGTGGCCTCAACTTCACGGTCCCCACTCTTGGAGGCGTGGGCCTCTCCGCGGGCACTCCTGGCAGCACCACGATCCCGGCCCCGACGACGATCGACGAAGCACTCGACGTCATCCGCTACGTGGCCGAAAAGCGTAGAGGAAGGCTTGTTGTAGTCATCGATGAGATGGAGCGGATCGAGAAAGTTGAAGAACGCGATAAGTTTGCCGAATTCATCAAAAATATTCCAACACTTGGGAATGATATTCGTTTCATATTCTGTGGTATTGCCTCAGATGTTGACGAATTACTGAATGCTCATCCATCGGCTGGCCGTATTCTTGAAACAATCAAACTTGAACGACTCCGACATGATGCGCTCTGGAAGATCATTACGACAGTCTCGGAGAAGGTAGGGGTTGATATAACCCATGATATGCTAGTCCGCATCAGCCAAATAAGCGATGGTTTTCCGCATTTTGTCCATTTGATAGGTGATACGATGTTCTGGAATGTCTTCGATGATCCGGAAATGGTGACAACCATCGACCGCCACCATTTTCGGGCTGGCATCAAGGGGGCGATCGAGAGGAGCGATGTCGTCCTCCGAACGCAGTATCAGAAGGCGGTTCAGAAAACGCGCAACACACTCGATTACGAGGAGGCTCTCTGGGCGCTTGCCGACAGCACCGCTGACCGTCGGCAGGTGACGGACATTTACGACTCAAGCTACCGGCGGATCATGGAGTCGCGCGGAGACCGACCGTTCCTGCGGCGTGACGCCTTCAATCAGCGCCTACTCTCGCTAAGGGGTGAGGGGCATGGCCGCGTCGTCATTGGCCACGGCTCAGGATGGTTCGGGTTCCGCGAGAACCTGATGCGCGGCTATGTTCGGCTTCGTGCTGAGGACCAAGGCATCACGCTCGGGCGAGATATCTGACGGTTCATCTACTTCCTTGTTAACTTCTTTGGTTGCTCAAACAAGATCCACTTCCGCTTCTCGGGCTGGACAACTCAGGTCATGGCGTCGCATCTTCCCATTTAAGAACAGGAGGATGATGTGGCGCGGGGGTTTGTCAGCACTATCAATAAGATGGCTAAGGAAGCCGAGCGCGCTCGTAAGGCGCAGGAACGTACGCGAGTGAGATTTGCTAAATCTGCAGCACAACAAGCTAAGCAATTAAATAAAATAGAACGTCAATCTTACTACGAAGCAAGGCAGAATGAAGTTCGGATTGAGAACGAGAGATTATCAGATGATATTTCTAAGTTGGGAAAAATACTTGATGATTCACTATTTAATATCATTTTGATAGATTTTGATCAGTATAAGAAAATTGTTACTGATAGTGATATTGATAGAGATCCAAAGCTGAGACTGCCACAAGTTCCCATGCTCGCAGCCTTATTGCCGAAGCCGCTTGGCTTTTTCGGAAGGTTGATACCTGGAGCTCAAGGCCGATATCGCAAGCTTGCCGCAAGCGCTGAAGCTGAGCACGCCGCCCTACTGAACAACTTCGAGGGGATCAGGAACCGCCGTACGTCTGCATTGGCCGAGTTGCAGGCAGAGGCCGACCGCCACAACGCCGAGATCTCAGCGCTAAGGGACTCCTACAAGGCAGGCGAGGCAGAAGGCGTAATCGCCTACTTTGAGGCTGTTTTCCAGCGATCTGAGTACCCTGATTGCTTTGCTCATGAGCACAATATTGCATTCTTGCCAGAGTCCAACCAAATCGTGGTCGAATATGAAATTCCATCCATGGATGATGTTGTTCCGACTGTCGAAAAATATCGCTACGTAAAGTCAAACGACGAAATTGCAGAGACAAAACGCACTGAGAAATCACGACAATCTTTATATGCGAGCGTTATTGCTCAAACGGCTCTGCGTCTCCTTCATGAGGTATTCGCGTCGGATGCGGAGCATATTGTCGAGGTTGCGGTGATCAACATTTTCGTTTCAACGATCGACAAAGCTACCGGCCGTTCGATCCGTCCTTGTCTCGTCTCTGTCCGGTTGTCGGCCGAGCAGTTTGCAGAACTGCACCTTGAACGGGTTGAACCTGCTGCGTGCCTGAAGCAACTCCGTGCTAACGTCTCAAGTCACCCTTCTGAACTTGTGGCCGTGAAACCGATCATCGACATCAATATGGTCGATCGTCGTTTCATTGACGAAACCGACGTGCTCTCAACCCTCGACAGCCGTCCGAACCTAATGGAGCTGACGCCCAACGAGTTCGAGTCATTAATCACCAACCTCTTCAAGGCTATGGGTCTTGAGGCACGACTGACGCAATCGTCGCGAGACGGCGGGGTCGATTGTGTAGCCTTCGATCAACGACCTATCTTCGGTGGTAAGGTTGTCATTCAGGCCAAGCGCTACAAGCACACGGTCGGCGTCAGTGCAGTTCGTGATCTATATGGAACCATGATGAACGAGGGTGCTTCGAAAGGTATTCTCGTTACTACAAGCGGGTATGGGAAGGCCGCTTTCGAATTTGCGAACGGCAAGCCAATCGAACTGATCAGCGGAGGCAATTTACTCTCGCTCCTATCTGAGCACGCCGGTATAGAAGCGAAGATCCAGGTGCCTGATACATGGATCGATCCGCCTTTACAGGGATAAGTGTATAAGCCGGCAACAAGGTCGCTCAGCCGACGACCTTGAATGTCGGAAAACACCTGTTTCCCGGCAGGTACCTCGATAATTGGTAGGCTATAGCTATCTGATAGCTACCAGTTATCGTTTCTTGGACTCTCTATGGCTAGGCTTCCTGGTAAGAGGAATGCTGCCCTGGCGGCTTTCGTCCCTCAGCCGAGTAGCAGTCGGGTAGCGACCGCAAAGCCTGAGCGGCGGGCCGGGGCGTTCCCTCCAGATGGAGACCCGGCCCGCCGGCCTCGCTGAAGGGTGATCGGAACAGCAAGGCACCTGCACTTAGCAGCGACGCCTGGCGGTTGCACAGACATCCGTTGGGTTGTGACGCGGCGAGAGTCTACCGGAATGGGGTGGGGATCACGTCCTCGAGCGCGAAGAAGATCCCGACGAGCGCGATCACCAGGCCTGCCACGATCAGGCTCACGGTTCGGAGCGGCAGGATGCGCGCAGGCCCCTGCCGCCAGGGCTTGACCGGGCTCACGTCACTCCGCGGCGGTGGCAGTGGCCTTCTTCGGCCGGCCGCGGCGGGCCGGCGCAGGCTCGGCCGCTTGCGTCTCGGCTTCCACCTTCCGTGCTTCAGCTCGATCGCGCCGGATCTGGCCGAGGCCGAGGCTCTTGGCGAGTTCGGAGCGCTGGGCAGCGTAGGTGGCCGCGACCATCGGATAGTCGTGCGGCAGGCCCCACTTCTGGCGGTACTGGTCGGGGGTGAGGCCACGTATCGTCAGGTGGCGCTTGAGCGCCTTGTAGGGCTTGCCGTCCTCAAGGCTGATGATGTGATCCGGCGTGACCGTCTTGCGGATCGGGATGGGGGGCGTGGGCTTCTCGACCTCGGGCGCCGGTGGTGCAGTCAGCTTCGCCAGGGCCGCATGGGTTGCCGCGATGAGACCCGGCAGCTCGGATGCCCGGATGTTGTTCCTCGTGACGTAAGCGCCGACGATGGCGGCGGCGAGACCGATAAAATCGGCATCTTCCTGTATGACGTCATTCATGTGCCTGGCCCGACTTGCTCGCCCTTGTGCTACTCTAAAATAACGGGCGATTGGTTGGATGGGTCAAGCCTTGTTGCGAGGCATCAGCACGTATTTCGTTTGAGCGTGGATTTCGAATGGACCGAGGCTGTTCGGCTTTCGATGACGGCTGAGTCGGGCGGGGTCACCTTTCAAGCAGATCGACTGGCTGTGTGATCGCTCGCTGCCGCGCTTGTCGAGCAGCGAGCACCAGGCGGTTTCATGATCGATCGCGCGGTGGCGCCTTGAAATTCGTTCCCTGACGCAGCGTGCGCGGGGACACATCGCGCCGGTTGGCAGTTCCCTATATTCAAATCATCGAAAAGCAGGCGGGCCGCAGACATAGGCCTGCACAGCACCAGGAGCCAGAATACCATATGAAGACCCGTATCGCTGCCGTCGTCACCGCGCTTGTCCTTGGCGTCGCCCCGATCTCGTCCGCCATGGCATTCGGCCCCGAGTTCCCGTTCGCGTCGTCCTCGCCCCGTGACGTCGAGACCACCGGTTCGATCGGTGGCCGCGCCAATACCAGCGTGCCGTTCTACGGCGCCTGCCCGATGAGCTCGGCCTCGGAGGGCAACGCCAACCAGCAGAACTTCCCGGTCAAGCAGTACGGCCAGACCGCCGGCGGCCACCGCTGCTGACCAACGCGGCCACTGACAATCCTGGACCTGTGACCCCGAACGGAAAGAACTCGACGATGAGCGACATGAAGCTTCTGCGCGCCGTGTCCTACGGCATGATCGGTGTCCTGGTCGGTGGCCTCGCCATGACGGTCGTGGGCACTGCCAACGCCCTGATGGGTTTGTAACAGAGACGGAAGGGCTGCCCGCGGGCGGCCCTTTTCCGCGTTACGAGGACTCTTCCCCGATCGGCCGCGCGTGTGCCCCTGCGCGGTGACAAGGTTCCGGCAACACCTCTTACGCCGTCATTCACTGCGCTTCTTAGCCTGCGGTTCAAGGATGTCCGGCATTCTGCCTTCGTGATCTCGGGGCTGGGAGGCAGAACCTGAGGCAACCAGGCAATGACCTGGACGACAGAGCACCACGATACGGGAGATGGCCTCGTCCAGCTGGCAGCGACCGGCGGCGGGGCCTTCTATCGTGGAGCGGAGTGCTTCAGGTGGCTGGGTACGGCCCCTGGAACAGATCGCCCATGGCCTTGCGCCGGAACAGCGTGCGCCAGCGGCGGCGCTGATGCTCGTCGCGGTCGTGCAGCATGTGGCAGCGCTGGCAGAACGCCGCCAGGTTGGCGTCTTCGTTGTTGGCTGTGTCGTGATCGCGGTGAGCGGCGGCCAGCACCACCTTCGTGATCCGGACTCGGGCGAGCAGGTCCTCGTCACGCAGCCGCTGCCGGAGTCTGCGTCCCTGGCCGTCGCGCCAGCCTGATATCTCGGCATCCCACCACCGGCCGTCGCCGAGGTGGAAGACCCGCTGCAGGTGCGGACGGGCGCATTCCTCGCACCGGCCCCGGGCTCGGCGGAAGCGGATCGCTTCGGAGAGCTGAGGCCAGTCGATGGGATAGAAGAAGCGGTGCTCCGGCCGGATCGGCATCCCTGCTCCCCGACTCGGCGGGCCTCCATGCTGAAGGAGAGCCTATCAGGCTCTACGGTTAAGCCTACCTTGCCGGATGGGCCTGCGGGCTTCGGCACGACCCTGCCTCATAGGGCCCTCGTGGCTGGGAGGCACCCGCCAAGCGACCTCGCGGCTATTCAAGCCCTTGGATCGTCGCTCGACGTCCTGCTGGCCGCCGAACGCGCTGCCGAGTGCCACCGGTGATCGTCAGCAAGGCGCTGAGCGATCTCGCGATACGGAGGCACGCTCGGATAGCCGGGAACATATGGATGCTGAAACAGGCACTTATCTAAAAAGTATCTGATAGCTACCAGTTAGCTATCAGATAGATTTTCCATGCTCACGCTGCAGTAGCTCCGTCGCCCGCTCGAACGCCTCGCCGAAGCCCCAGCCGTTCGCGTCCGCGACTGCCGTGAAGGCGTCGATCGCTTCCTGCTTGGTCTTGATGTTGAACTGGACGTTGCGGCCGGTCCGGCGGCGACGCTGCTGCTTCGGCTGCGGCGTGTCTGGCTTCGCCTCAGCCTTCACGGGCTCACGGCTCTTGAAGCCGGCCGCCTCAGCCGCCTCCTTCACCACTGACGGCTTCGGTTTGTCACTGGCCGGCTTACCCTTGGCCTTAGCCCAGGCAGCCGGATCGAAGCTGTCCAACTCGTCCCCGAAGCCGAGCGGAGCGCGTTCCTTGGCGGTCATCAGGCGACCTCTCTCGCGGCTGCAGCCGCCTTAAGCTTCGCTACCACCTCGCCGGCGAACTCGCGGGCATTCTGGATTGCCTTGTCGAGGTTGCTGACCTGCGTGGCGGTGAGGTCCGAGAGCGTGCCGCCGTAGTCGAACAGGTCGCGGAAAGCGGCACGTTCGACGATCGCGGTTTCGAAGATCTCGATGCCTCCTGTCCTGAGCTGCTCCGACACGTTGCGGAGCGCGCGCGATGGGATCGCCGCGCTCGTGCGGGTCAGGACAACCGCATGCGGAATTTTGCGCCTCGACATCTTCTCCTGGTTGCGGATCAGACGGATCGTCTTGGCACCGCCCTTGGCATCCATCGAGGAGCCCTGGATCGGGATCACGACCAGGTCGGACATGCCGATTGCGTTCGAGACCATCAAGCTTGCCGTACCCTCGAGGTCCACGATCACGAACTGTGACGCTTCCTCCGCGGCTTCGATCGCGTCGACTACGCTATCCTCTGTCACGTCGCCGACGATCACGATGTTGTCCGGCTTCCCTGGCAGCTTCGCCCACTGCGAAATCCACCGCTCGGGATCGGCATCGATGATCGTGACGGCGGCGCCTCGGGCGGCGAGTTCAGTCGCAAGCAGCAGCGCCGAGGTGGTTTTCCCAGCCCCGCCCTTTGGATTGGCGAAGGATATGACTGGCATGAGCATTTCCTACGCGATTGAAATTCCAGGCGGAATGCCATTCGATCACAAACACCGTAGCAGATAGCTAACGGCTAGCGAAGCCCTATCTGATAGCTACCAGATAGCTATCTGACGGCTTGAGAGAGTACTGTCGAGTTTCGCGGACAGCTTGATGGCGGGTCTAATATTTTTTGGTATAAGGTGGTATCGGGAGGTGGCCATGGCAAAAAACACATCCGTCACGTTGGGTGACCATTTCACGGGGTTCATCGACCGCCAGGTCGAAGCGGGTCGCTATGGTTCGGCGAGTGAGGTGGTACGGGCGGGCTTGCGGCTGCTCGAAGAGCATGAGGCCAAAGTTCAGGCTCTCCAGGCCGCGATCCAGGCCGGCGAGGAGTCTGGACCGGCGACCGCCTTCGATTTCGATGCGTTCATCGCCAGCAAACGCGCGCCTGTGTCAGAGCCGCAATGAGCGGCTACGTCCTTACGCCGGCAGCCCAGGCGGATGTTGCCGAGATCTGGGATTACACAGCAGAGCGGTGGAGCCGGGAACAGGCAACAGCCTACATCCGTGCCATTCAGGAGGCCTGCGAGGGTTTGGCCTCCGGCATGCGGATCAGCCGGCCGGTCGATGTGAAACCTGGATATCTCAAAACCAACGTCAAATCGCACTTCATCATATTCAGGCGGGACGACGCTGGGCTGGTTACCGTGGTTCGCATTCTGCACAGCCGCATGGATGTGGAGCGACATCTCCGATAGCTATCAGCTACCATATAGCTATCTGATAGCTACTAGATAATATGGATCATGTGCGGGGCTTGGTTGGTCATGCCGTTTCCGAGGGAGCCGCTCCGGCCGTTCGGTAAAGGGCGTTTTCGAAAGCATGAGGAGGAGCATGTCCGACCTTCCGTTCCTCTCGCCTCCATGGCGCTGGATGGCCGAGACGATCGCGAAGTACTCGCTCCACTTTGCGTCGCTCGATGATGTGCCCCCTGAACTACGCGGGCTGGCCCTTGATCGAGTCGGCACAGTGATGAGAGTGCTGGGTGCAGCGCTACCAGAGGGATGGCGCGAGGCTCTGGCGCAGCAATGCGGCTGGGAGCCAGAGAGCAACCCCTGAGGCTGTGCCGATCACCGGCGCGCCCGCATTGCGAGCTGCCGAGACTTCAACCGACGAGCCGATCGCCGGTGCAGCACAAGGGCAACCGGTAGACAGGCAAGGATGAGCGCCGCGGCTTGGACCACATGGACAGTAGCAATCACTGCGCCACGCCGTAGCGCGCTGCGCGCTCAAGAGCTTCCGGAAAGTCGATTTGGACGCCTTCGGTCAGCACGTGAAGCCCCGCCCTCCATCCGCTCGGCTGCGAGCGCCAGCACCCGGTCGGGGCGGCCTGTCCTACCTCTCTGAAGCCATCAGCCCTGCGAGAGTTTGACGAACCGTTGCCGTTCGTGCCGAATGGGAACTTGGGCGGCCCGCATCCCGCGAGTCGCTGAGGAGACCACCGCCGCCGCAGTGAGACCCTAGAACGCCAAACGGCCCCACTCCTTGCCGGGAGGGGGCCGTGACGCCGCCGAAGCGGGCATATCGGGTAACTCGCACCCCCGATATCGCCAGAGCACCCCTCGGGTGTCAAGCTAGAACGCAAGTTCCGGCAACGGTGGAGGCATGCCTAGTGAACGGAGCGCTTGCCGGCGCCTCCGATCGAACTGCCGCGGCCCGAGAGGGCCGGGACTGATGTTTGCTGACGAGATCCGGGCAGCCGTGATGGCGGCGCCCCGTGTGAAGCTGCCCGAGGTGGCGGCGGTGCTCTGGCGCGCCTATGGCGCCGGCCATGTGAGCGAGGCGGAGGCCGAGGAGCTGTCCGCGCTCATCGAGACCAGAAAGGTCGTGCCGACCGCGCCCGTGGCTGCTGCGGCTCTCAGGACGGACGTGGGCAGCCGGCCGAAGACGGATGCGAGCCTCGAGCGTCGGCGCCGCTGGGCGGCCTCAGGTCGGCTTCCGCCGGCCCTGGCGGCGCGGTTCACGCCCGGTGAGATTGCGGTGCTCGCAGTCGTAGCGGCCGAAGCCTGCCGGCGCGGGGACTGCCGGCTGGCTGTCGGCCATCTCGCGGCGGTCGCGGGCGTGTCCGAGACCCTGGTGCGTAACGCGCTACGCGAGGCGCGGGCGCTCGACCTTGTCACGATCGAGGAGCGGCGGGTGACGGCTTGGCGCAACGACACCAACGTGGTGCGGATCGTCTCGGCCGAATGGAGCGGCTGGCTGAAGCTCGCCAAGGGCCGGCCTGGGGCGGCTCCGGCTCCTCGCGGATCTGCCTCATTGAGGAACGGTCGTGTGGTATCAGGTGAGGGTCGAGGGGGTGGGTGCAAGTCTGCGAACCCCACGCCTACTGTTAGTGATAACCCTGTGAATCCAGCCCATCGGAACCCAGGAAAAGCTGCCGAAGGGCAGGGTCGCAGGCCAGGCAGAGCCTCGTCCTGGCGGGGTTAAGATTCGCACCAATGGGTCCGATACAGGCGCCAGGGCATGCACCATCAGCATGCGGGTCGTAGGCGGCGTTCGTTCAACCGGACGGGCTGCTTTCTCGCGCGCGCAGTCACGCTATCGCACCATCATGGCTGACTTAAGTGCTGGGCTTTGGAGCCTAAGAATCCGCTCGGAATCGGTAGCTCACCTCCGAGGAGGGATGATGCTGTCCTGAACCACGAATCCGCCGCGGCGGCTCATGATTCTGGCCGGTTCGCACCCGCGCTTTCGAGCCGTTCGGTGCAGATCGCTGCAACGCATCGCTGCAAGGCGCTCACCCGCTCGACAAGCCAAGCCAACTCCTCGCCGGTGATCTCGTAGTGCGGGGAGTACCGCGCATCGACGTAGGCGCGGTTGAGGAGGGCAAAGCAGCGCCGAGCGAATTTCGTGTCGTGCGGCCAGACCGGGATCAGCCGGGAATCGACGCTCTCGGCCTGTGACCGTAGCTTGGTCAGGCGGTGGAGCTTCGGGCTGTAAAGCGTCAGGACCAGCAGGACACAGTGGTACAGGCTCTCCGTCACCTGATGCAGGAGGAACGCGGCCTGCCGATAGTGACCGTCAGCGATGGTGCGGGTTGCCAGACCGAAGAAAACGTCTGCGTTGGGCAGCCATTGATCAAAGTGCCGCTGCGCCTCGGCCCGGACCGCTTCGGGGGTGAGAGGTTGGGGTGAGGCAAGGGGAAAACCCGGTGCCTCGTGCAGCACGATGCCATCCCGGGCGATGTCGACGAAGAACGGACGGCCCTGCGCCAGCTGGTCGTTCACATCCTGATAGGCGTGCACGATCACGTTCACCGGCGTCGCCAGACGACCGCCCAGGCTCAGCTCCTGAAGCAGGCGCTCCTCGGCCTTCTCCCACGCCTCATACTGGTCGGTGAAGCGCGCGTCGTTGACGACCACCAGCAGGTCGTAATCCGACAGGTAGCCGCTCCCCCGATCCTCGACCCAGTCGCCGCGCGCATAGGACCCGAACAGCATCAGCTTGAGGATGCGGCCGCGCCGGGCCTTGTCCGACAGCTTGGTCTTCTGTGCGTCCTCGAATTCCTCGAACAGGATCCGCACCGCGTGCTGCAGCTCGCGGCGTTTGCGGTCGGGCAGGTGGGCGAGCCGTTCGGTGTCCATCGCATCCTGACCGTTCAGTGCGGTCCCTTCCATCCTGCCGGATTGGGCCCGGTTCGACCCGGCGCCATCATCGGGTTCTCGTCAAAGGCGAGGCCGGCGAACCCCGCTCCGGAAAGCTGCGCCGCCTGCGTTCGACCTATCCATCGGCGCGGCCCTTTCCCGTACCACGGGCCCGGCGCTGGAGCAGAGATCGGACCCGAGCACGCTCCACCCTTCTCCCGGCATCGCGCGCATCATCAGGCCCGATCCGCCGGCTTAGCCGGGCTCCATTCGGCGAACGCGATCTTGTCCTGGGCTCGCTGAATGCGGGTCATCAGCTCGTCGAGCGCTTCGGCAAAGCGGCGTTCCTTGCCGGCCGCCTCGAGGAGCAATCCGCCCAGAATGATCTTGCGGCGAGTGTCGCGCTTCCTCTCCTCCTGGGCCGCCCGCGCGTCGAGCTGCTGCAGCCGGTGGTGGAGCTGCGCGAGCCGGGTGCGGGTGGCCTCGGCGGAGGCGGCCTGGGGCGCCGGCATGCGGATCGGTCTCCTGACGAACGGTCACGCTCCTTGCGGTGATATCAGGCACCGACTACCCTGGAAAGGAGTGGAAGGGCGCACTTTAGCATTGCTATCGCAATGCAAGCGCTAACCCGGTCTCCTCTTGCGGCAGGAACGGCCGGGAACGCAGCCGACGTGGCGATCTACCACCTCAGCATCAAGGCCGTCTCCCGCGCCGGTGGGCGCAGCGCCACCGCGGCTGCCGCGTACCGCGCTGCCTGCCTCATCGCCGACGAGCGCACCGGCGTGATCCACGACTACCAGCGCCGCAGCGGGGTCGCGGCGAGCTTCATCGTGGCGCCGGATGGAGCGGCCTGGGCGCAGGATCGCGCCAGGCTCTGGAACGCCGTCGAGGCGGCCGAGCGGCGCAAGGACGCCAAGGTCGCCCGCGAGTACCAGGTCGCCCTGCCGCACGAGCTGACCCCCGAGGAGCGCGTCGGCCTCGTCCGTGACTTCGCCGAGCGGCTATGTGCCCGCTACGGCGTGGCGGCGGACGTCGCCATTCACGCGCCCGGCCGCGAGGGCGACGAGCGCAACTGGCACGCCCACATCCTGACCACGACGCGGGCCGTCACCCCCGACGGGCTTGGGGCCAAGACCCGGGTTCTCGACGTCGCCACGACGGCGCGGGGCGAGGTCGAGGCGCTGCGGGCGATCTGGGAGGAACGCGCCAACGAGCACCTGGCCCAGGCCGGTCATGCGGTCGCGATCGACCGGCGCTCACACCTCGATCGCGGGATCGAACTCGCCCCGACCGAGCATGTCGGGGTGCATGCGAGCCAGATGCAACGGCGCGGCAAACTAGGGGTCGATCGGGTGGCCTTGGACGCCGAGACCGCGGCCCGGAACGCCGACCTGATCGCGCGCCGGCCGGAGGAGGTTCTGCGGATCCTCACCGATGAAAAGGCGGTGTTCAGCCGCCAGGACGTCGCCCGCGCGCTGCACCGCTACGGCGTCGACGAGCCCGAGGCCTTCCAGGCCGTGCTCGCCCGGGTGATGGCGGCGGACGCGCTGGTGACGCTGCCGGGCGGCGAGCGGAATGCGGACGAACGCTTCACCACGACGGCGATGCTGGCGATCGAAACCGGCATGGCCGAGAGCGCCGATCGGCTGCTCGCCGACCGGCGCTATTCGGTCGGAATGGGATCGGTCGAGGCGGCGCTTTCGCGCCGTCCGGAGCTGGCGGACGAGCAGCGCGCGGCGGTGCGCCACGTCACCGGACCGGAGCGGATCGCCAGCGTGATCGGGCTCGCCGGCGCGGGCAAATCCACCATGCTCGGGACGGCACGCGAGGCCTGGGAAGCGGCTGGATACCGGGTGCACGGGGCGGCGCTCGCCGGCAAGGCGGCGGAGGGTCTGGAGGCCTCCTCGGGCATCCCGAGCCGCACCCTGGCGTCCTGGCAATTGGCCTGGACCAACGAGCGCCATCCGCTCGGAACGGGCGACATCCTGGTGATCGACGAGGCCGGGATGGTGTCCTCGCGCCAGCTCGCGCAGTTCGTCCAGACGGTCGAGCGCTCGGGCGCCAAGCTGGTGCTGGTGGGCGATCCCGAGCAGCTGCAGCCGATCGGGCCCGGCGCCGGGTTCCGGGTCTTGTCGGAGCGCACCGGCTTCCTGGAACTCGAGGCGATCCGGCGCCAGCGCACGGCCTGGCAGCGGCAGGCGAGCGTGGCCCTGGGCA
>NZ_LABZ01000068.1 GCF_001043955.1 Methylobacterium tarhaniae
ATCGCCTGGAGAGGGGATCCCGCGCCGGCGCGTCAGGCCGTCGTGCCGAGCCGCCGGTTGAGCCCGAGCGCGCCGAGCGTGCAGACCGCGCCGGACAGGAGGTAGACGCCGACCCACGGCAGGCCGAGATGGCTCGAGGCGTAGAGCGCGACGAGCGGGGCGAAGCCGGCGCCGACGAGCCAGGCGAGGTCGGAGGTCAGCGCCGAGCCGGTATAGCGGTACTTGGTGCCGAAATTCTCCGCGATGGCGCCCGAGCTCTGGCCGTAGGCGAGGCCGAGCAGCGCGAAGCCGACCACCACGAAGATCGTCTGGCCGGGCATGCTGTCGCCGAAGAGCAGCGGCGCGACGATGCTGCCGAGGGCGAACAGGCCGATCAGCGCGGCGGCGAGCGCGATGGTGGAGCGCCGCCCGATCTGGTCGGCGATCAGCCCCGACATGATGATCGTCATCGTGCAGATGACGGCGCCGGCGAACTGCACCATCAGGAACTCGCCGACCGAGCGGCCGGTGAACAGGTTGATCCAGCTGACCGGGAACACGGTCACGAGGTGGAACAGGGCGTAGCAGGCCAGCGGCACGAAGGCGCCGACCAGGATGCTGCGGCCGCTCGCCCGCACCGTCTCGATGACCGGCTCGGGCTCCAGCTCGTCGGCTTCGAGCAGGCGGCGGAACTCCTCGGTCGCCACGAGGCGCAGGCGCGCGAACAGGGCCACGACGTTGATCGTGAAGGCGACGAAGAACGGGTAGCGCCAGCCGAAGCCCATGAAGTCGGCGTCGGAGAGCTGGAGCTGGAAGAACGCGAACAGCCCGCTCGCCAGCATGAAGCCCACGGGGGCGCCGAGCTGCGGCAGCATCGCGTACCAGCCGCGGCGGTTCTCGGGGGCATTGAGGGCGAGCAGCGAGGCGAGCCCGTCCCAGGCGCCGCCGAGCGCCAGGCCCTGGCCGATCCGGCACATCGCCAGCAGCACCGCCGACCAGTGCCCGATCGTCTCGTAGCCCGGCAGGAAGGCGATCAGGCAGGTCGAGAGGCCGAGCAGGAACAGCGCGATGGTGAGCTTGGTGGCCCGGCCGTAGCGCCGGTCGATCGCCATGAACAGCACCGAGCCGATGGGACGGGCCACGAAGGCGAGGGCGAACAGCCCGAAGGAATACAGCGTGCCGGTCACCGGCTCGGCCCACGGGAAGACCAGGCGCGGGAAGACCAGCACGCAGGCGAGGCCGAACACGAAGAAGTCGAAGAACTCGGAGGTACGGCCGATGATGACCCCGAGGGCGATCTCGCCGGGCGCGACGTGGCCCGGCTCCGACGACGCCAGGCGGGCATCCCGTTCCGGCTTGGAGGAGGAGGCGGCGGCGGGATCCGCCGTGATCGTGGCCATATCGGAATCCTGCTTCGTCACTCTACGAAGGCCCCTTCCTTAGAGGAGAACCGGCCCATCGGGGGCCTGGACAAAACGTCCAATCCCGCGGGGCCCCCGGCGGGCGTACAGGACGGAGGCCGAAAGCTGACCGTCCGGGCTGCCCGTGAGACATTTGCGCCTCCTCCTCGTCCTCCCGCTCGTCCTCCTGACCGGAGGATGCAATCTCGTGCTCATGTCGCCCGCGGGCGACGTGGCGCTGCAACAGCGTAACCTGCTGATCGCCTCCACGGTGCTGATGCTCCTCATCATCGTGCCGGTGATGGCGCTGACCGTCGCCTTCGCCTGGCACTATCGCGAGGGCAACAAGAAGGCGGTCTACGACCCCGATTTCCATCACTCGACTGGGCTCGAGGTGGTGATCTGGTCGGCGCCTCTGCTGATCATCGTGGCGCTCGGCGCGCTCACCTGGCTCGGCACCCACCTGCTCGATCCCTACCGTCCGGTCACCCGCATCAGCGCCTCGAAGCCGATCGTGTCGAGTGTCGGCGACCCGATGGTCTCGGGCAAGCCCCTGGTGGTGCAGGTCGTCGCCCTCGACTGGAAGTGGCTGTTCCTCTACCCGGAGCAGGGCATCGCCTCGCTCAACGAGGTCGCCGCCCCCGTCGACCGGCCGATCGAGTTCCGCATCACCTCCTCCTCGGTGATGAACTCGTTCTTCATCCCGGCGCTGGCCGGCCAGATCTACGCCATGCCGGGCATGCAGACGCGGCTCAACGCCGTGATCAACAAGGCCGGCGACTATGACGGCTTCTCCGCCAACTACAGCGGCGCCGGGTTCTCGCACATGCGCTTCACCTTCAAGGGCGTCGACGAGGGCGGGTTCAACGCCTGGGTCGACAAGGTCAGGAAGGATGGCGGCGGCCTGACCCGGGCCGACTACCTGAAGCTCGAGCGCCCGAGCGAGCGGGAGCCGGTGCGCTACTACAAGGCCGTCGACGCCGACCTCTACGACGCGATCCTCAACATGTGCGTCGACCGCGCCAAGATGTGCATGCACGACATGGCCTCCATCGACAAGCGCGGCGGCGGCGGCCGCGAGGGCCTGCACAGCGTCATGAGCCTCACCTACGACAAGGCCGTCCGCCGCGGCACCGGCGCGACCCAGCAGGCGACCTTCGTCACCGCCCTCTGCACCCCCGCCGACGCCTTCGGCCTCGGCAATGCCTCGGCGGCGTCCGCCGCGACGCCGCGCCTCAACTGAGCATCCTCCGCCGGGGCGGTGACCGCCACGGCGAGGGATGCGGGACCGGGGAGCCGGGCAGGATGGCCCCGCGCCGTCCTGCCCGGCCCCGACCCTGACGAGACTCCCTGCATTCCAGGCTGAGCCATGAACTCCGAACCCAATCCGATCGACACCTACCCGCATTGGTGGCGGCTGCTGTTCGGCCGCTTCACCCTCGAATCCCTGCCGCTCCACGAGCCGATCGTGGTGGTGACCTTCGTCGCGGTCGCCATCGGCGGCCTCGCCGTCCTCGGCCTCATCACCCGCTACAAGCTGTGGGGCGTGCTCTGGCGCGACTGGTTCACCAGCGTCGACCACAAGAAGATCGGGATCATGTACATGGTCCTGGGTCTCGTCATGCTGCTGCGCGGCTTCGCCGACGCGGTGCTGATGCGCTCGCAGCAGGCCATCGCCCATGGCGGCTCCGACGGCTTCCTGCCGCCGCATCACTACGACCAGATCTTCACCGCCCACGGCGTGATCATGATCTTCTTCGTGGCGATGCCGCTGGTCACCGGGCTGATGAACTACGTGGTGCCGCTGCAGATCGGCGCCCGTGACGTCGCCTTCCCGTTCCTGAACAACTTCAGCTTCTGGATGACCACCGGCGGCGTCGTGCTGACGATGATGTCGCTGTTCATCGGCGAGTTCGCGGCGACCGGCTGGCTCGCCTATCCGCCGCTGTCGAACATCGCCTACTCGCCGAGCGTGGGCGTCGACTACTACATCTGGGCACTCCAGATCGCCGGCGTCGGAACGACGTTGTCGGGCGTCAACCTGATCGCCACCATCGTCAAGATGCGGGCGCCGGGCATGTCGATGATGAAGATGCCCGTCTTCGCCTGGACCTCGCTCTGCACCAACGTCCTGATCGTCGCCTCCTTCCCGGTGCTCGGCGCCGTCCTGGCGCTGCTCACCCTCGATCGCTACGTCGGCACCAACTTCTTCACGAACGATCTCGGCGGCAACCCGATGATGTACGTGAACCTGATCTGGATCTGGGGTCACCCCGAGGTCTACATCCTGGTGCTGCCGGCCTTCGGCATCTTCTCCGAGGTGACCTCGACCTTCTCCGGCAAGCGCCTGTTCGGCTACGCCTCGATGGTCTACGCCACGGTCGTCATCACCATCCTGTCCTACCTGGTCTGGCTGCACCACTTCTTCACCATGGGGTCGGGCGCGAGCGTCAACTCGTTCTTCGGCATCACCACGATGATCATCTCGATCCCGACCGGTGCGAAGATCTTCAACTGGCTGTTCACCATGTATCGCGGCCGGATCCGCTTCGATCTGCCGATGATGTGGACCGTCGCCTTCATGCTGACCTTCGTCATCGGCGGCATGACCGGCGTGCTGCTCGCGGTGCCCCCGGCCGACTTCGTGCTGCACAACTCGCTGTTCCTGATCGCGCACTTCCACAACGTGATCATCGGCGGCGTGCTGTTCGGCCTGTTCGCCGGCATCTACTACTGGTGGCCGAAGGCCTTCGGCTTCCGCCTCGACCCGTTCTGGGGCAAGGTCTCGTTCTGGTGCTGGGTGGTCGGCTTCTGGGTCGCCTTCATGCCGCTCTACATCCTCGGCCTGATGGGCGTGACCCGGCGGATGAACGCCTTCCCGGGCACCGAGTACCAGCCGCTCTTCGTCATCGCGGCCTTCGGCGCCGCGCTCATCGCCTGCGGCATCGCCGCGATGATCATCCAGATCGCCGTCAGCATCCTGCGGCGCGAGCAGCTCGCCGACCTCACCGGCGATCCCTGGGGCGGGCGCACCCTCGAATGGGCGACCTCGTCGCCGCCGCCGGCCTACAACTTCGCCTTCACGCCGATGGTGCATGACGGCGACGCCTGGTGGGACATGAAGAACCGCGGCTACAAGCGTCCGCTGGAAGGCTACAAGTCGATCCACATGCCCAAGAACACCGGCGCGGGCGTGATCATCTCCGCCATCGCCACCGCCTTCGGCATCGCCATGGTGTGGCATGTCTGGTGGCTCGCGGTGATCTCCTTCGTCGGCGTGATCGCGGCGACCATCATCCACACCTTCAACTACGACCGCGACTACTACATCCCGGCCGACGAGGTGACGCGGACCGAGGACGAGCGCACCCGCGCCCTCGCCCGGACGACCTCTCCCGCGGTCGCCTGAGGAACCCGCCATGGCACAGGCACAGACGGTCACGGCGAGCGACGCCGAGCTGCACTTCTACGTCGCCGAGGAGCACGGTCACGCCGAGGGCGGGACCATGCTCGGGTTCTGGCTCTACCTGATGAGCGACTGCCTGATCTTCGCGATCCTGTTCGCGACGTACGGCGTCCTCGGGCGGAGCTACGCGGCGGGTCCGTCCGGGGCGGACCTGTTCGACCTCAAGCTCGTGGCGGTGAACACCTCCATGCTGCTGTTCTCCTCCATCACCTACGGCTTCGCCATGCTGGAGATGGAGAAGGGCGACCAGCGCATGACCCAGCGCTGGCTGGCGATCACCGGGGCCTTCGGCCTCTGCTTCATCGGCCTCGAACTCTACGAGTTCGCCCACCTGATCCACGAGGGCGCCACGCCCCAGCGCAGCGCCTTCCTGTCCTCGTTCTTCACCCTGGTGGGGACGCACGGCCTGCACGTCACCTTCGGGTTGATCTGGCTCGTGACCCTGATGGTGCAGGTGCACCAGCGCGGCCTGATCCCGGCCAACCGCCGCCGGCTGCTATGCCTGAGCATGTTCTGGCACTTCCTCGACGTGATCTGGATCGGCGTCTTCACCTTCGTCTACCTGATGGGGTCCCTGAAATGAGCGCCCGCGCTCCCGCCTCCGACGGCGCCCATTCCGGCTCCGTGCACGTCGAGGTCACCCACGATCACCACGAGGCCGGCCACGGCTCCCGGAAGGACTACGTCACCGGCTTCGTCCTGTCGGTGATCCTGACGGCGATCCCGTTCTGGCTGGTGATGGCCGAGGTCTTCACCGATCCCCGGGTGACCTCCTTCGTCATCATGGCCTTCGCGGTGGTGCAGATCGTGGTCCACATGGTCTACTTCCTGCACATGAACGCCCGCTCGGAAGGCGGCTGGACCATGATGGCGCTGATCTTCACCCTCGTGGTGGTGATCATCGCGCTCTCGGGCTCGCTCTGGGTGATGTACCACCTCAACACCAACATGATGCCGATGTCGCCGGGCGACATGCGCAACATGCCGTGACGACGATCCACGACGATCTCCCATCATCGGCCGGGGCGGCGTCGCCCCGGTCCACGAAGCGCCTCGCCCTGGTGGCGTTCTCGCTGCTGGCGACGGCCTTGTTCCTCGCCCTCGGGATCTGGCAGGTCGAGCGCCGGGCCTGGAAGCTCGACCTCATCGCCCGCGTCGAGGCGCGCCTCGACGCCGCCCCGGCCCCGGCGCCCGGTCGGGCCGCGTGGCCGGGCATCTCCCGCGACGCCGACGAGTACCGCCGCGTCACGGCATCCGGCCGCTTCCGTCCCGACCGGGCCGTCCGCACGATGGCGGTGACCGAGAAGGGGGCCGGCTCATGGCTCCTCGTGCCCCTCGTCACCGAATCCGGCGACACGATCCTGGTCAATCGCGGCTTCGTGCCCTCCGACTGGCAAGGGCCGGCCGGGAACGGGGAGGGGACCGTGACGGTGACCGGCCTCCTGCGCCTGCCCGAGCCCGGCGGCGGCTTCCTGCGCAGCAACGATCCCGCCCATGACCGCTGGTATTCCCGCGACGTCGCGGGAATCGCGGCGGCCAAGGGCCTCGGCCCGGTGGCGCCCTACTTCATCGACGCGGATGCCTCCGGCAACCGACCGGGCGAGCCGGTCGGCGGGCTGACCGTGGTGGCGTTCCGCAACCATCACCTGATCTATGCGCTGACCTGGTTCGGGCTGGCGGCGATGGCCGGCTATGCCGCCTATCGGGCGTCGCGGGAGCGGTGAGCAGGTCGATGGGCTCCGGACAAGGCGCGCGAAAAGCCCTCCCCCCTCTGCGGGGGAGGGTGCCCCGCGGAGCGGGGCGGGAGAGGGGCAGCGCGACGCTGATCCAGAGGGAGACCGTCACCCCTCTCGCGACCCCTCCGGAAGCGTGGTTCCCCTCTCCCGGCGCGCTTCGCTCGCCATCCTCCCCCGCGGAGGGGGAGGGGTCCGCCGCGCGCGAGCGGTGACGGTATGACCGACTGGCCCGACCTGCGCCGCATCGCCCGCACCACCCTCGTCACGGCCGCGCGGCACCTCGGCATCGGCACCCTGGCGGGCCTGGGAGAACCAGGTTCGCCCGAGGACGATGACGGCGGGCGCCAGAACCTCCTGCTGCTCGTGCAGCTGCGCTGGATCGCGGTGGCGGGCCAGGTCGTCACCATCGCGGTGGCGCAAGTGGGCCTCGGCATCGCGCTGCCGCTCGGGCCCATGGCGGTCGTGCTGGCCGGGCTCGTGATCCTCAACCTCGTCAGCCTCGCCTGGATCGCCCGCGGGGGCGGCGTGACCGAGGGCACCCTCTTCGTCGCCCTCCTCCTCGACGTCGTGGCGCTCACGGTGCAGCTCTCCCTGAGCGGCGGCGCCACCAACCCGTTCACCTCGCTGTTCCTGCTCCAGCTCACCCTCGCGGCGGTGCTGCTGAGCAGCCAGGCGACGATCGGCCTCGTCGCGCTCACCACCGCGGCGCTCGGCGTGCTGATGCTGGTCTATCGGCCGCTGGTGCTGCCGCCGGGCGACAGCGGCGAGTTGTTGCGGCTCTACCTCGTCGGCATGCTGGTGGCCTTCGTGATCGACGCGGCCCTGATCGCGGTGTTCGTCACCCGGATCTCGCGCAACCTGCGCCGGCAGGATGCCCGGCTCGCCTCCTTACGCCAGCGCGCGGCCGAGGAGGACCACATCGTCCGGATGGGGCTCCTCGCCTCGGGCGCGGCGCACGAGCTCGGCACCCCGCTCTCCTCGCTCTCGGTGATCCTCGGCGACTGGCGCCGGATGCCGGAACTCACCGCCTCGCCCGACATCGCCCGCGAGATCGAGGAGATGCAGGAGGCGGTCGGGCGCTGCAAGGCGATCGTGACCGGGATCCTGCTCGCGGCCGGAGCCGCCCGCGGGGAGGCGCCGCACCTCACCACCGTGCGCGGCTTCGTGACCGAGCTCGTCGGCGACTGGCGGCGGATGCATTCCTGCTTCTGCCTGGAGGTTCGCGACGAGTTCGGCGAGGATCAGGAGATCGTCTCCGACACCGCCCTGAAGCAGGTGGTGTTCAACGTCCTCGACAACGCCTTCGACCTGTCGCCCAACTTCGTCGAGCTGGCGATCCTGCGGGAGGGCGACACCCTGCGGCTCTCCGTCACCGATCGCGGGCCGGGTTTCGCGCCCGAGATGCTGGCGCGGCTCGGCCAGCCCTATACATCGAGCAAGGGCCGACTCGGCGGCGGGCTCGGGCTCTTTCTCGTCGTCAACGTCGTGCGCAAGCTCGGCGGCACGGTGGAGGCCCGCAACCGCAGCTATGGAGGCGCCGTCGTGACCATCTCCCTGCCGCTCTCCAGCCTGACGGTCTGAGATGGCCGAGGACGACCGCCTGCTCGTCATCGTCGAGGACGACGACCGCTTCGCCGCCACCCTGACCCGCTCCTTCGAGCGGCGCGGCTACACGGTGGTGAGCCTGACCGGCCTCGGGCCGCTGGAGGCGCTCCTCGCCGAGCGCACGCCGACCTACGCCGTCGTCGACCTGAAGCTCAACGGCGAATCGGGCCTGGCCTGCGTCAAGGCCCTGCACGACCACGATGCCGGCATCCTCACGGTCGTGCTCACCGGCTATGCCAGCATCGCGACGGCCGTCGAGGCGATCAAGCTCGGCGCCTGCCACTACCTGGCGAAGCCCGCCAATACCGACGACATCGAGGCGGCCTTCTCCAAGGCGGAGGGCGACGTCGACGTCTCCCTCGACGGCCGGCCGACCTCGATCAAGACGCTCGAATGGGAGCGCATCCACCAGACCCTGGCCGAGACCGACTTCAACATCTCGGAGACCGCGCGCCGGCTCGGGATGCACCGTCGCACGCTCGCCCGCAAGCTCGACAAGCAGCAGGTGAAGTAGGTCGTCCGCCGCATGGCTGGCGCGTGCGGAATGCGGTTTCGCGTCCTGGCGGAGCCGGCGGACCCGGGGTAACGTCCCGGCCGAAATGCCAGGAGGAAACGCATGAACGCCCCGTCCGCCGCGGTCGCCACCCAGACCAACCTCAGCCCGGCCAAGCCGCTCGAGGGCGCGCGCGGCGCCTTCCGGTGGGACGACCCCTTCCTGCTCGACGACCAGCTCACCGACGACGAGCGCCTGATCCGCGATTCCGCCCGCAGCTTCGCCCAGGAGCGGCTGCTGCCCGGCATCGTCGAGGCCTATGCGGAGGAGAAGACCGACCGCTCGCTGTTCAACGCGATGGGCGAGCTCGGGCTACTGGGCGTCACCCTGCCGGAGGAATATGGCTGCGCCGGCGCGTCCTACGTCGCCTACGGCCTCGTCGCCCGTGAGGTCGAGCGGGTCGATTCCGGCTACCGCTCGATGATGAGCGTGCAATCCTCGCTCGTCATGTACCCGATCTACGCCTACGGCGACGAGAACCAGCGCAAGACGTACCTGCCGAAGCTCGCCACCGGCGAGTTCGTCGGCTGCTTCGGCCTGACCGAGCCGGATGCCGGCTCGGATCCCGCCGGCATGAAGACCCGGGCCGAGAAGATCGACGGCGGCTACCGCCTCTCGGGCGCCAAGACCTGGATCTCGAACGCCCCCATCGCCGACGTGTTCGTGGTCTGGGCGAAGTCGCCCGCCCACGACAACCAGATCCGCGGCTTCATCCTGGAGAAGGGGATGAAGGGGCTCTCGGCGCCGAAGATCAAGGGCAAGCTCTCGTTGCGCGCCTCGGTCACCGGCGAGATCGTGATGGACGGCGTCGAGGTGCCGGAGAGCGCGCTCCTGCCCAACGTCTCGGGGCTCAAAGGTCCGTTCGGCTGCCTCAACCGGGCGCGCTACGGCATCTCCTGGGGCGCCATGGGCGCGGCGGAGGATTGCTGGCACCGGGCGCGGCAATACACGCTCGACCGCAAGCAGTTCGACCGGCCGCTCGCCCAGACCCAGCTGGTGCAGAAGAAGCTCGCCGACATGCAGACCGAGATCGCGCTCGGCCTCCAGGGCAGCTTGCGCGTCGGCCGCCTCTTCGACGAGGGCCGGATGGCGCCGGAGATGATCTCGCTGGTCAAGCGCAACAATTGCGGCAAGGCGCTGGCGATTGCCCGCGAGGCGCGCGACATGCACGGCGGCAACGGCATCATGGGCGAGTACCATGTGATGCGCCACGCCCAGAACCTCGAGACGGTGAACACCTACGAGGGCACCCATGACGTCCACGCCCTGATCCTGGGCCGGGCGCAGACCGGGTTGCAGGCGTTCTTCTAAGCCTCGACTGCCCGCCGCCAGTAATCCAGGCTCTCCGGGTTCACCGGAGAGCCTGCCGTCTCGTTGAGGCGGAGGATGGCCGCGTGGAAGGCCTCGGCCTCGTCCCGTCCGGCGAGGTCACGCAGGGCCGTGAGGATTCGGGTGATGCGCAGGTGGTTGTGGTCGAGGGCCGTGAGCCACCCGTCGGTCCCGGCATAGAAGCGCAGCATCCGGTCGCGGGCGGCCAGGAGCCCGGCCTGCGCCGCCGGATCGGCCCGGATCGCGGCCGCCTCCGACGCCCCGAGCACGGGTGCCCCCGGCACCGCCCGGCTCGGCTCCGATAGGGGGAACAGCCACTGGATGACGTCGTGCACGCCCTCGATGCGGGCATCGTCGAAGGCCAGCACATCGGCGAGGCTGCGTCCGCGTCCGTCGCGGCCGCCGCCGGTGAGGAAGGCGTGGATCGGTCCCGCAGGCGCCTCGGCCATGTTCGCCTCCCGCTCTCTTCCTTCCGATCTATGGCCGGGCGGCGCCGTCGTGCAAGCGAGTCTGCATCGCTGGCGGACGCCGCCGCACGGGCGGTCGGCGCCGGGGATCGGCCGGAGAGGGGCCGGCTCTGTCAGCACCCGCGCCAAGTCCTCCACCACGGCGAGGGCCCGCACGGCGGCGAACGAGAGACGAAGCACCGCCGTCCAGGAGTGGAGCAGGGCCCACGGCCGGGCCGCCGTTTCAACGGCTTGAGGATCGGGTCAGCTCCGGCCCGGTCGATGACATGGCACCTCGTCATCGCGGGCCGGGCTTCGTGATCACGCCGCCGCCCGCCGCTCGGCCCGTGCCGCCTCCAGCGCCCGCACCCGCGGGATCACGTGCTCGCCGAAATACCGGACCTCCTCCTGGAAGTGCAGGAAGCCGAGGAGCGCGAGGTCGGCACCCGCATCCTTGAGCGCCAGGATCCGCTCGGCGATCTGGTCCGGCGTGCCGATCAGGTTGGTGCGGAAGCCGTCATTGTACTGCACCAGATCCTCGAAGGTGGAATTCGCCCAGTTGCCCTCGCGCTCGGGCGAGGCGGCGCCGGCATTCTTCGCCTCGTGGCCGAAGGCGCGCACCGCCTCCGGGTCGGCCTGGTCGATGATGTCCTTCAGGACGGAACGGGCCTCCTCCTCGGTGTCGCGGGCGATCACGAAGGCGTTGACGCCGATCTTGACGTGGCGCCCCTCGGCCTGCGCCTTGTGGCGGATGTCGTCGACCTGAAGGCGGATGTTCTCCGGCGTGTTGCCGTTGGTGAAGTACCAGTCGGAGACCCGGGCCGCCATGTCCCGCGCCGCCCGCGACGAGCCGCCCTGGAAAATCTCCGGCAGGGGCTCGGCCGGTTTCGGTTTCAGGGTGTAGTCGCTGTAGCGGTAGAAATCGCCGCGGAATGTGAAGTTGTCTTCCGTCCAGATCCCGCGCAGGGAGCGGATGAACTCCTCCGAGCGGCGATAGCGCTCGTCGTGGTCGAGCCAGGGCTCCCCGATCGCCCGGAACTCGCCCGAGAACCAGCCGCTGACGATGTTGACGGCGATGCGCCCGCCGGTGAGCTGCGAGATGGTCGCCACCTGCTTTGCCGCCAGCGTCGGGTTCCACGGTCCTGGCAGGATCGCGGCGATGACCTTCAGCGTGTCCGTGGCGGCGAGCAGCGCGTGGCTGAAGGCGACCGATTCGTGCTGGTACTCGGCGCCGTAGCCGGCGGTGAAGCGGATCTGGGTCAGGGCGTAGTCGAAGCCCGCCTTCTCGGCGATCCGGGCCAGCTCGCGGTTGTAGTCGCCGTCCCAGCCCGTGCGCTGGGGAATCTTGCTGACGACGAGGCCGCCGGAGACGTTCGGCACCCAATAGGCGAAGCGGATCGGATCGGGGTTTTGCTGCGTCATGGCGGATCCTCGCTCGTCCGTGATGAAGAAGAGCCGGCGCCATTTGAGAAAATGGCGCGGAAGACCACAAGTATCGGAGGTCCATTCCGCGCCGTCAAAAGCATCGTCGTGCTTTTTTGATGCCCGTGCGGGAAGCCCGTCCTCAGGACCGGGCGTCCCGCGCGGATGTTCTTCTTTTCGCGCGGTCAGGCCTTGGGCCGCTCGCGATTGCCGTACTGCGCCAGCTCCAGCCGGGCGATCGAGCGATTATGGACCTCGTCCGGCCCGTCGGCGAGGCGCAGGGTCCGGATACGCGCGTAGGAATAGGCGAGGCCGGCATCGCTGCTGACGCCGGCGCCGCCATGGGCCTGGATCGCGTCGTCGATGACCTTCAGCGCCATGCGCGGGGCCGCGACCTTGATCATCGCGATCTCGAGCTTGGCGCCCTTGTTGCCGACCTTGTCCATCATGTCCGCCGCCTTGAGGCAGAGGAGGCGGGTCATCTCGATGTCGGTGCGGGCCTCGCCGATGCGCTGCTCCCAGACCGAATGGTCGGCGATGCGCTTGCCGAAGGCGACGCGGCCGAGCAGGCGCTTGGCCATCTTCTCCAGCGCCTCCTCGGCGACGCCGATGGTGCGCATGCAATGGTGGATGCGCCCGGGCCCGAGGCGGCCTTGCGCGATCTCGAAGCCGCGGCCCTCGCCGAGCAGCAGGTTCTCGGCCGGCACCCGCACGTCGTTGAGGATCACCTCGGCATGGCCGTGCGGCGCGTCGTCGTAGCCGAAGACCGGCAGCATCCGCACCACCTCGATCCCGGGCGTGTCGAGGGGCACGAGGATCTGCGATTGCTGCTGGTGCAAGGGGGCGCTGGTGTCGGTCTTGCCCATCACGATCGCGACGGCGCAGCGCGGATCGCCGACGCCAGAGGACCACCATTTGCGGCCGCTGATGACGTAATGGTCGCCGTCGCGGCGGATCCGGGTCTCGATGTTGGTGGCGTCCGAGGAGGCCACGTCCGGCTCGGTCATCAGGAAGGCCGAGCGGATCTCGCCCGCCATCAGCGCCGTGAGCCAGCGCTCCTTCTGCGCCCTCGTGCCGTAACGGTGCAGCACCTCCATGTTGCCGGTATCGGGCGCCGAGCAGTTGAACACCTCGGAGGCCCACTGGATCCGGCCCATCTCCTCGGCGCAGAGCGCGTAGTCGAGGTTGGTCAGGCCCGCGCCGCGAAAAGCGCCGTCGTCGTGCTCGGGGGAGGGGGGCAGGAACAGGTTCCACAGGCCCGCCTCGCGGGCCTTGGGCTTGAGCCGCTCGATCACCGGCACCGGCTGCCAGCGATCGGTGCCGAAGGCCTCCATCTCGGCCTTGTAGGTCGGCACGGCCGGGCGGACATGCTCGTCCATGAAAGCCCGGACCCGGTCGCGCCAGTGGCGCTGCCGCTCGGAGAGGGTGAAGTCCATGCGCGAATCCTCCCGTCGCCAGGGTCTCTCGCGCCCCGGCCGTCCCGGGCATGAGCCTAGCGCCAACCGGGCGCGAGCAAAACCGTCTTTTCGAAAGGCGTGGGAGGAACGCGCCGTGCCGGCTCCGTACCGGATTTTCGAAGGTCTCAGTCCCGATAGACCCGCTCGTAGCGCCGGCCGAGATTGGTCAGGATCTCGTAGCCGATGGTGCCGGCGTTGCGCCCCACCGTGTCGAGGTCGAGGCCGTCGCCGATCAGGGTCGCGGGCGCGCCGCGGCGCAGGGCGTCCTGCGGCGCCTCGGTGACGTCGAGGATGATGAGGTCCATCGAGACGTTGCCGGCGAAGGGGCAGCGCACGCCGCCGACCACGGCCTCGCCGCGGCCCGTCGAGGAACGCGGGTAGCCGTCGGCGTAGCCGATCGACAGGGTGGCGAGGCGCCGGGGGCCGTGGGCCGTCCAGCGGGCATTGTAGCCGGCGGTCTCGCCGGCCGGGACCTCGCGGACCTGGAGGATGCCGGCGTCGAGCCGCACCACCGGGTGCATCGGGTTGTCGCGCCCGGGCCGCGGGTTGCCGCCGTAGAGGGCGTAGCCCGGCCGCGCCAGGTCGGCGCGGCAGGAGGGCAGGAAGTCGCCCGAGGAATTGGCGAGCGAGGCCCGGATCCCCGGATAGGCGTCACGGACCTGCGCGAAGGCCGCGGCCTGACGGTCCGTGAGGGGATCATGCTCGACCTCGGCGCTGACGAGGTGGCTCATCAGGAGGTCGATGCCGGCTTCCGCCACGATGGGATCGCCGGCGAGCGCCAGCCCCTCCGGCACCGACAGGCCGAGGCGGTTCATGCCGGTATCGACGTGGAGCGCCGCCGGCCGGGTCACGCCCTCGGCCCGGTTCGCGGCCGCCCACTCGGCGACCTCGTCGCGAGAACCCAGCACCGGCCGCAGGCCGGCCGCCCGGTAGGCCGGCGCGCTGCCGGGCGGGAAACCGTTGAGCACGTAGATCGCCGCGTCCGGCAAGGCCTGCCGGGCGGTCAGCCCCTCCGAGAGGTGGGCGACGAAGAAGGTGCGGCAGCCCTCGCGCCACAGGGCCGGGGCCGCCCTGGCGATGCCGCAGCCATAGGCGTCGGCCTTGATGACGGCCGCGGTCTCCGGGCACTCCGCGGCCTTCGCGAGGATCCGCCAGTTCGCCCGCAGGGCCGACAGGTCGATGGTGAGGCGGCCGCCATGGCCGATGGGGCTCGATTCGCTCATGCACCCGGTCTACTGCCCGAAAGGGGGAGGAGCCAAGGGCTCGGCGAGGCGCCGCCTGACCGAAAGTCAGGCAGCGCGCCTCACATCGTATCGGGCAGCCGGTCGCCCTGCGCCAGGTTCGAGAACCGCGTGATCTCGGCGTCGAACTGGAGCTCGACCGTGCCGGTGGGGCCGTGGCGCTGCTTGCCGAGGATCACCTCGGCCTTGCCGTAGACGCGGTTCATCTCGGCTTCCCAGGTGAAGAACTCCTCCGTGCCCTCGCGCGGCTTCTTGTTCTTGACGTAGTATTCCTCGCGGAAGACGAACATCACCACGTCGGCGTCCTGCTCGATCGAGCCCGATTCGCGCAGGTCCGAGAGCTGCGGCCGCTTGTCGTCGCGGGCCTCGACCTGGCGCGAGAGCTGCGACAGGGCGATGATCGGCACCGCCAGCTCCTTGGCGAGGGCCTTCATGCCGGTGGTGATCTCGGTCATCTCCTGCACCCGGTTGTCGCCTTTCTTGGACGAGCCCGACAGGAGCTGGAGGTAGTCGACGACCAGGAGGTCGAGGCCGCGCTGGCGCTTGAGCCGGCGGGCGCGCGCCGCGAGCTGCGCGATCGAGATGCCGCCGGTCTGGTCGATGTAGAACGGGATCGTCTGCATGTCCCGGGCGGCGTCGGTGATCTTGTAGAACTCCTCCGGCCGGATGTCGCCGCGGCGGATCTTGTAGGAGGCGACGCCGGATTGCTCGGCGATGATGCGGGTGGCGAGCTGCTCGGCCGACATTTCGAGCGAGAAGAAGCCGACGATGCCGCCGTTCTTGGTCGCGATCGAGCCGTCGGGCTGCTTCTCGCCGACATAGGCCTTGGCGATGTTGAAGGCGATGTTGGTGGCGAGCGAGGTCTTGCCCATGCCGGGGCGTCCGGCCAGGATGATCAGGTCCGAGGCCTGGAGGCCGCCCATCTTGGCGTCGAGGTCGGACAGGCCGGTGGCGATGCCCGACAGCCGCCCCTCGCGCTGGTAGGCCTTGGCCGCCATGTCGACCGCCGCCGTCAGGGCGTCGGAGAATTTCTGGAAGCCGCCGTCGTACTTGCCGGTCTCGGCCAGCTCGTAGAGCCGGCGCTCCGTCGCCTCGATCTGCTCGCGCGGCGATGTCTCGACCGGGGCCTCGTAGGCGCCGTTGACCAGGTCCTCGCCGATGGTGATCAGGCGCCGGCGCAGCGCCAGGTCGTAGATCGTGCGGCCGTAATGCTCGGAATTGATGACCGTGGTCGCCTCGGCGGCGAGCCGGGCGAGGTACTGGCCGACCGTGAGGCCGCCGAGATCGGCATCGCCCAGATAGGTCTTGAGCGTGATCGGGCTCGCGAGCTTGCCGGCCTTGATCAGCGTGATCGACACCTCGTAGATCCGCCGGTGCACCTCCTCCATGAAGTGCTCGGGCAGCAGGAAGTCCGACACCCGGTAGAAGGCGTCGTTGTTGACCAGGATCGCGCCGAGCAGCGCCTGCTCCGCGTCGATGTTGTGCGGGGCGACGCGGTATTCCTGCTGCACGGGTTCGAGGTTCGCCGTCAGGGTGCTGGGAATGGCCATCCGGCGGGGCTCCGGCTTGTCGAGGGGGGCGGCACGGGTCGGGGCGACCGCGTGTCAGATCATAAAGGCTGCGGCGACCATCGCACCGCCATCGTTGACCAAACCTTGACCGGGGGGCCGCGGATGGCCGTTCAAAACGACGACGGGGCCCGCGACTCGCGCCGCGGACCCCGCCATGCTGGAACAAAATGGGAACAAGTCAAGCCCGGTCCCCGGGCTTGTCCCCGCTGTCCCGGCTATCCCGCCCAAGGGACGGGAGAGCCGTGGACGGATCAGCGGTCGCTGTCGGCGTCCGGGCCGGCCTCGGCCAGGGCGGCCCCGACCTCGAGGCCGAGGTCGTCGAGGTTGAACTCCTCGCGGGTGGTGGTCGACTCGCCGCGGGCCTGGCGCTCGGCCTCCTCGGGGCTGCGGGCGACGTTGACGGTCACGCTGACCTCGACCTCGGGGTGCAGCACCACCGGGACATTGTGCAGGCCGAGGGTCTTGATCGGCTGCGCGATGCTGAATTGGTCGCGGTTGATGGTGAAGCCCTCCTGGGTCACCACCTCGGCGAGGTCGCGCGGGGAGACCGAGCCGTAGAGCACGCCGGTCTCGCCGGCCTGGCGGATCAGCACGAAGCTCTTGCCGTTCAGGGTCTCGCCGACCTTCTCGGCCTCCGAGCGGCGCTCGAGGTTGCGGGCCTCGAGCTGGGCGCGCTGGTCCTCGAAGCGCTTCTTGTTGGCCTCGGTGGCGCGCAGGGCCTTGCCGCGGGCGAGCAGGAAGTTGCGGGCGAAGCCCGGCCGCACCTTCACGGTCTCACCCATCTGGCCGAGCTTGGCCACGCGCTCGAGCAGGATCACTTCCATGGTCGTCGTCCTTTGCTGTGAGGCCTCGTCGGCCTCAGGGTGTGATGGCGGAGCGTTCCGCCGTCGGGGAACCGGATCGCCTGGGCGGCCCGGGGATTTAAAGCTCAGGCCACCGGAGGAGCCTGGGCCGGCCGGCGCCGCCCGGTGAGGGCGTCGACGAGGCCGAAGAGGGTGAGGGCGGCGAGCGCCAGCCCTTGCGTCAGGAAGACCAGCACGTAGAGGCCGATCAGCAGCGGCGTGCGGCCGGGCTTGCCCCGGCTGCGGTCGTGGAGCGCCGCCAGGCCTTGCAGGGCGAGGGCGGCCGAGAGGGCGCCCAGCAGCGCGACCCCGAAGGCGCCGGCATAGCCCGGCGCGAGCGCGAGCACGCCGCCGATCGCCAATCCCCACAGGGCCCGGCGCGGCAGGGCGGTGGCGGGCAGGTCGGGCCAGGGCCGGGCGAGGCGGCCGGAGATCTGCACCACCCGGGCGCCGGCCCAGAGATAGAAGGTCAGGAGCAGGGTGAAGGTCGTCGCCATGATGGCGGGGGCGAGGCCGGCGACCCGCTCGGCGATGCGGGCGAGGTCGTCCTCCTCCAGGCCGGCGCCCCGGGACGGGGTCTCCTGCATCTGGAGCTGCAGCATCGCCCGGGCGAGGCGGCGGACCCGCTCCTGGTAGGCGGCGTGGTCGCCGGAGGACAGCATCACCACGACGACGAGGGCGATGGCGGCGGTGACGGCGACCCAGGCGAGCAGCCGGCCGGTCGGGTACCATTCCATCTCGCCGGAGGCCTTCGGCCGCCCGAGGAGCGCGAGATAGCCGAGCCACCAGGCGGGCAGGGCGGTCGAGACCAGGAAGGCGAGGCCGCGCAGCGGCGAGGAGGCGATCGCGAGGGCGAGCGTGCCGGAGGCGGCGGCCACGAGGCCGGTCCGGTGGCTCCAGCCCATCGCCACGATCAGGATCGGCAGCGGGGCGAGCAGGTAGAGGGCCAGCGCGAGCGGCGTCGCCTGGACGACGACCCCGATCAGGAGCGCCGAGGCGAGGCCGGCGACGACGCCGATGCCGGTATGACGAACCATGGGGAACCCGTCCGCTGTCCCGCCGCCCGTCCCGGGCAGGGTTAGAGGCGATGGAGGACCGCCCCAGCGACCCGGCGGCACGAGGCCGCCGGGTTGTTGATCAGAGGATTAGCGGATCACGTAGGGCAGGAAGCCCAGGAAGCGGGCGCGCTTGATCGCCTGGGCGAGCTCGCGCTGCTTCTTGGCCGACACCGCGGTGATGCGCGAGGGCACGATCTTGCCGCGCTCGGAGACGTAGCGCGAGAGCAGCTTCACGTCCTTGTAGTCGATCTTCGGGGCGTTGGGGCCCGAGAACGGGCAGGTCTTGCGCCGACGGAAGAACGGACGACGGCCACCGCCGCCACCAGCACCGAAAGCCATGGCTTACTGCTCCTCGTTCGTGTTGCGCTCGACGCGCTCGGGGCGCTCGGCCCGCTCCGGACGGTCGCCGCGCTCGGGGCGATCACCGCCGCCGAAGCCGCCGCCGAAGCCGTCGTCGTCGCGGCGACGGCCGCGCTCGCGGTCCTTGCGCTCGTCGCGGTCGCGCTTCTGCATCATCGCGGACGGCTCGGTCTCGAGCTCCTCGACGCGCACGGTCATGAAGCGCAGCACGTCCTCGGAGATGCGCATCTGGCGCTCCATCTCGGCGAGGGCCGCCGGGGGAGCGTCGATGTTGAGGAGGGTGAAATGCGCCTTGCGGTTCTTGCGGATGCGGTAGGCGAGAGACTTCACGCCCCACATCTCGGTCTTCTCGACCTTGCCGCCGTTCTGCTCGATGACGGACTTGTAGGTCTCGATCATCGTTTCGACCTGCTGCGAGGTCACGTCCTGGCGAGCCAGGAACACATGCTCGTAGAGAGCCATGATGGGCCTTTCTCAGGGAGACTGAGGCCCGCTGCACGACAACGCGGGAAGCGGTTTCGGGCGTCGGGCCGGTTCGTCCTCGCGTCGCACGGCGCCAAGCCCTTCGAGCCTGCAAAGGCCCGAGCGGTTGTTCGAAGGCGGAGACACGGGACGACGGGGCGGACCCCAACGTCGGGCTGGAAAGCCCGACGCCGTCCGTTCAGCCCCCGGCCGGAGCGAACGCGAGGCGCGGCCTATAGCAGGTTTTCGCGAGAGGGCAAGGGGTGCCGCTCCGCAGACGGGCCCGGCGCTAAGGCCGGCGTAACCATCGCGGCCCTAGGCTGCCGCAACGTTCGCTCCGAACTCCCTGCCAGGATTGCTTGCCCGATGGCCTCGGCCGCGGCCTCCCGACTGATTCCGCCGAGCGCCGCCGCCGCGCTCGCCGACCTCGTGGAGGAGGCCGAGCGGGTCGCCGACGCGGCGCGGGCCCTCGACGGCGTCGCCGACCTGCTGGTGGCCCGGGCCGACGATCTCTCGGGCCTGCAGGTCGGCGCCTTCGACGAGGTGATGACGGTGCTCGCCGAGGGCGCCGGACCCGCATCGCTCGGGCGGCTCGCCCGGCGGGTCGGCGCGCTGCCCCGGCCGCCGCGCAAGCTGGCGCGGCGCCTCGCCTGCGATCCCGAGGCGAGCGTCGCGGTGCCCGTGCTCGCGCGTTGCGCCGCCCTGCCCGAGGAGGTGCTGCTGCACGTCGCCCGCAGCCGCGGCCCCGTCCATCTCGCGGCCATTGCCCGGCGCGAGACGGTCGCCGCCCGGGTGGCGGACGTGCTGGCCGACCGGGGCGACGAGGCGGTCATGGCGATGCTCCTCGCCAATCGCGGCGCGCAGCTCTCGCTCTCGGCGCTCACGGTCCTGTCCGAGCGGATGCAGGACCGGGGCCGCCTCGCGGCGGGGCTGGCCGCGCGCCAGGGCCTGCTGCCGCGCCAGCGCGACGCGCTCCTGCGGCCCGCCGCCCGCTCCGGCCCGTCGCGCCGCGCCGCCGAGGCGGTGGCCCTGCGGATCCGGCTCGGGCTCGACGAGGCCGACCTGCGCCACTGGCTCGCGGATGGCCGGGTCGCCGAGGCGCTGATCGGCCTCGCCCATCTCGCCGGCTGCCCGGCCGAGCGGGTGGAGGCCGCGCATCGCGCCGCGGGCTTGCGGGCGCTCGCCCTGATCGTCCGCGCGGCGGACCTGCGGCTTTCGACCCTCGGCGCCTTCCTGCGCGCCCGCCCCGGACCGGCCCCGACGCCGGAGGCGGCGGGCCTCGCCGTACAGGTCCATCGCACCGTGACGGTGGCGCGGGCCCGGACGATGGTCGCCGAGCCGCCGGAGGCGGGCACGGCCGCTGTCTGAACTATGATGTGTCAGATCATCTCTGCGGACCAAGGCTGCAGAACTATTTTACATCAGATCCGTCTGGTGTTCCCATGGCAAAAACGCTTTCACGGTGTGCAGGTCGAGTTTCTATTCGGCGCTTTCATCATTGTTAATTATTTTTGGCAACGAACGGGTGCAATACATAGCGTTAGGTCAATCCGATGAAATTCCTCCGCGACGCAAGCATCCTGATCAAGGCTGTGTTGCCGCTCCTGATCGTCGCGGCCGTGGCGGGCGGGCTCGTCTCCTACGCGCGGTCCAACCTCTTCGGCTTGGCCGCGCAGACCCGCGAGATCGTCGGATCGGAGATGGTGCGCCTCCAGCTCATCCTGGCCGTGCGCATCGACATGAACGAGGCGGCACTCCTGAGCCGCAACATGGTTCTGGAGACCGGCGCGGAGCAGATGGCCGGCTACCATACGCGCTATCGAGCTGCGGCGAACGCCGCCCTCGCCAGCGCCGACGCGCTGATCGCCAAATCCGACATGCCGGACCGGGCGACGATGAACCAGAGGTTGCGCGATACCCTGGTCGAGTTCTTCGCGCGTTCCGAGCACGCCAACGCCCTGGCGCTGAAGAACGAGAATGCGGAGGCCGGCCGGCTGATGCGCGGCGACATCGCGGTGGTCCGCAGGACGGTCAACGAGGTCGTGCGGGCACGCACCGATCTCCTGACGGCGGAGCTCAAGCAGGCGAGCGACAACGCCCAACGGGCCGCGTCCGAGGCCGGGACGGTGCTCGTCGCGTCGGCGGTCCTGGGGCTGGCCGCCGCCTTGACGATCGCCGCGCTCATCGTCGTCCGCGGCATCACGCGCCCGCTCGGCAGCCTGGTCGGCGTCCTCCAGCGCATGGCCCGGGGCGATGCGGATGCGGCGATCACGGAGGCGGCGCGCGGCGACGAGATCGGCGCCGTCGGCCGCGCGGTCGAGGGCATCAAGGTGATGGTCGCCCGGACCGCGGCCGAGCAGGCGGAGACCCGGCGCCTGGCCGACGCCGCGGCCGCGGCCGAGCGCAAGCGGGCGGTGGCGGAGATGGCCGACGGCTTCGAGCGCGCCGTCGGCGGGATCGTCGGCCAAGTCTCCGCCTCCGCGACCGAACTGCAGGCCACCGCCGGCACCATGACCACGACGGCGACGCAGACGGTGTCGCAAGCGTCCATGGTCGCGGCCGCGGCCGGGGAGGCGGCCGCCAATGTCGGCACGGTCGCGGCCGCTGCCGAGGAGCTGGGAGCCTCCGTCCAGGAGATCGGGCGCCAGGTCCAGGGTTCGGCCAGCCTCGCCCAGGCGGCGGTGGACGAGGCGGACCGAACCGGTCATCTCGTCGAGGCGCTGAAGGCCACCTCCGCCCGGATCGGTGACATGGTGGGGCTGATCTCCTCGATCGCCGGGCAGACCAACCTGCTCGCCCTCAACGCCACGATCGAGGCGGCGCGCGCCGGCGAGGCGGGCCGCGGCTTCGCGGTCGTCGCCGCCGAGGTCAAGGAGCTCGCCAATCAGACCGCCAAGGCCACCGAGGCGATTGCTGGCCAGATCGGCGAGATCCAGGGCGTGACCGACCAAGCGGTTTCGGCCATAGGGGCGATCACCGGCCGAATCCGCGAGATCAGCTCCGTTGCGAACTCGATCGCCTCGGCGGTCGAGGAGCAGGGCGCGGCGACCCAGGAGATCGTCCGCAACGTCTCCCAGGCCGCGACCGGTACCGCCGAGGTCACCGGCACCATCGCCGGGGTGGCGCAGGCCTCCGAGGAGACGGGCGCGGCGGCGAGCCAGGTGCTCGCCGCGGCCTCCGAGCTGTCGCGGCAATCCGAGCACCTCTCGGCCGAGGTCGGCCGGTTCCTGGGCAGCGTGCGGGCGGCGTGAGCGGAGGGCGGCGTCTCCGCCTGCGCTTCGGAGCGCGTTCGATCGGCCCGATGGCCGTTGTGTCATCCGACCCCCGTCATCCCGGGCTCCGCTGTCGCGGCCCCGGGATGACGCGGAGGGTGTCAATTCGAAGTCAAACAAGGCCAAGCCGAACGAGCGTTCACGCCCTCACGGCTTCTTCGCCGCCGTCCCCAGATGCTTGTCGAGGAAGGCCGCGATCTCGGTGAAGACCTCCCGGGTCTCCGGCGCGTCGGCGTTGAACAGGTACTGGGCGTGGCTCATGCCCTCGAACACCTGCAGCGAGGCCTCGACCCCGGCCTGGCGCAGCTTGCGGTGGGTGCGCACGGTGTTGGAGAGGAAGAGGTCGCGGGTGCCGGTGGTCAGGATGGCGGGGGGCAGGCCGCGCAGGTCGCCGTAGATCGGCGAGAGCTGGGGATCGCGCAGGTCGTGGCCGGCGGCGTAGAGCTTGGCCGCGTGGGTCAGGTAGCCGTCATAGGAGACCAGCACGTTGTCCAGCCACTCGTTGGCCTTGTAGCTGTCGCCGGTGTCGGTCAGGTCGGACCAGGGCGTGCCGGGCGCGATGGCGGCCGGGAGCGGCAGGCCCTCGCGCTTGGCCCGCAGCATCAGGGCGAGCGTCATGCCGCCGCCGGTCGAGGTGCCGAACACCGCCATGTTCTCGGCCGGCTGCAGGGCGAGCGCCGCCTTCCACACCGCCATGGCGTCGTCCATCGCCGCCGGATAGGGCGCGTCCGGGGGCATGCGGTAGTCGAACGAGATCACCGTGAAGCCGCCGAAGGCGGCCATCAGCACCGCCTCGACGGTGCCGGCCTCGCCGGGGTTGTAGACGTAGCCGCCGCCGTGGATGTGGATGAGCAGCCGGTGGCGGTTGCGCTCGGGCACCTCCTTGGGGGCGATGATCCAGGCCTTGACGCCGCCGATCACCTCCGGGGTCGAGACCACGCCGAGGCGCTCGCGCAGGGCCGGCAGGGGCGCGGCGGTCTGGGCCGCGAGCTTGGCCACCAGCGCCTTCCACTCCGCCGCGCTGCCCGGATCGGCGTTCCAGGCCGGGCTGCGATAGGGCGCGGCGATCGCCGCCTGGAATTCGGGGCTCACCGTGCCCGGCACCGGGATGCGCCGGCCCGGCACGGTGCGCGGGCCGGGCGCGGCGTTGGCGGCGGCCTGCGCCGCCTCCAGGCGGGCGAAGTCCGACGCGTCGGCGTTCGGCGCCGCTTGCTGCTGCTGCGCGACGGCGCCGACCGGCAGGGTGGCGGCCAGGACTAGGGCGGCCAGGAGCAGGGCGGCGAGACGACGCGGGCCGGGCAAGGGATGCGATCCTGTCAGCATGGGGAGCGGCACGATTCGCACGGCCATGCCCATCCGGCAAGACATCCTCATCCAGCAAGCAAGACATCCTCATCCAGCAAGACGGCGCCTCGCCCCGGCGGCGCCCGGCTTACGGCAGCCCGCGCCGCAGGGGCGAGCGGTCGTAGCCGTCGAGCAGGTCCTGCGGGTCGCGGTAGATCGCGATGCAGCCGGCCTCGCCGAGCTGCGCCTCCGGGAAGCCGCCGCACAGGACGCCGATCGCCGGCAGCCCGGCCTTCCTCGCGGCCTCGGCGTCGTAAGGCGAGTCGCCGATCACCACCGCCTGGCCCCGGTGCGGGTGGCCGAGCCGCTTCAGGGCCGCCTCGAAGATGTCCGGATGCGGCTTCGAGCGCTCGGCCTCGTCGGAATTGGTCGCCACGTCGACGAGGTCGCGGATGCCGGCGATCTCCTGGTAGCGCTCGACCTCGTCCGCCTTGCCCGAGGAGGCGAGCGCCAGGACGTGGCCTTCCGCCTTCAGCCGCTCGAACAGGGCCCGCACGCCGGGAAACGGCCGGACCTTCGGCAGGTATTTGTCGGTGAACAGCCGCGAACGGAATTGCTCGATCGTTTCGCCCTCGCGCTCCAGGCGCTCCTTCGGCACGAAGACCGGCATCAGCTGGTCCCCGCCCTTGCCGATCTGGGTGCGGACCTCGCCCGGCGGAACCGTGATCCCGAATTCGCGAAAGGCCTCCGCCCAGGCCTCGGCGTGCAGGTCGACGCTGTCGAGCAGGGTCCCGTCGATGTCGAAGATCAGGTTCCGGATCATGGCGGGCGCCCTCTGTTGCAGCCAGGCACGAAAGCCCTGCAAAGCGCCGGGGTTCCGCGCGGCGAAAAGCGGGGCGGCTGGCCTTCGGACGCCTCGACCGTTAGAGGTTTGTCAACGCCGTTCCCTGCCGGCCGGCGGGGCGGCCCTCCAGGAACCCGGGAAGCATCGATGTCCGTCCTGTCCAGAGCCTGCCTCGTCGCGGCCGTGGCCGCGCTCGCGGGCGGCTGCATCAGCAACCCCCTCGGCCAGGTCGGCGGCGTGCTCCCGGCGGGCGATGTCGGCCCGCCGCCCTCCCTGCGCGGCGACGTGAAGCTGCCGGCCCGCAGCAGCGGCGACCTCGCCCAGGCCTCGACCGAGCCGACCCGCCGCCTCAACGTCCCCAATGCCCGCGCGGGCAGCGACACCCTAAGCGCCCCGCCGCGGCGCATCCGGCGCGAGGAGATCGAGGGCGAGGGCGGCGCCAGCGGCAGCAGCGGCGGCCTGTCGCCCACCATCGGGTCGGGCGGCTCGGTCGGGCTCGGCGGCAAGTTCTAGCGTCAAGTTCTAGCGGGGTCCGGGCTCCGCGGCGGCCTGCTTCCCGCGGGCCTTCGCGGCCCGGGTCTCCTGTGCCCGGGCGGTCTCGCGCAGGCGCCGCAGGCGCTCCGCCAGGCCGGCGCGGGTCGCCGGCCACCAGCCGCGGCCGGGCATGTCGGCTGCCGCCGCCGGCACCGTCTCGGCGATCTCCCCGAAGCTCGGCATCCGCCACCAGCCCCAGACCAGCGGCCCCGGCGCGGTGATCGCCGGGTAATGGGCCAGCGCCCCGGTCTCGGCGATGGGGGCGTCGTCGAGGGCCTCGAACACCACCACGCCGGCCTCCGCCACCTCCACCGCGGCGCCGAGCGGCGGCGGATCGCTCCGCGGCACCGGGTGGCGGCGGCGCCGGCGCTCCGCCTCGGCGGCCGGGTCGCGGGCGGCCTCGCGCCGGGCGCGGCGCGCGGCCGGCTCGTTCGCCGCGGCCGCCTCCTCGATCACCGGCCAGGCCTCCTTCAGCGCCTCGTAGGAGCGCCAGGGCACCCGCCAGGCCCGGATCTCCGGCGCCCAGGCGGCGAACGGGATGGTGCGCAGGGTGTCCACCACGAGGCGCGAATAGGGCGTCCGGACCACCAGCGCATCGGGACCCGCCGCAAGGTAAGGGCTCTCCAGCGGCTCGAAGGCGTAGGCGTCGCGGCCCTTGTCGTCGCCGTAGGCGTCCAGCGCGGAGATCTCCCGGGCGATCCAGGCATCGGCCCGCTGCTCGGCGGTGGTGCCGGGCACGAACCAGCGCCGCAGCTTCCGCCGCCAGCGGGCCGTCGGAAAATTGTCCTTGAAGCGGGCGAGCAGGGCGCGGTCGAACGGCATCGCCACCAGCACCCCGGGGCGCTTGGCGGTGCCGGGCGCCACCGCGAAGCCCGCCCCCCGGGCGACCTCGCCCGCAGGCGCCTCCGGCGCGCCGTTCGCTTCCTCGCCCGCGTCGGACACGGCCCGTCTCAGATCGTCGGGGCGCGGCCGCCGTAGTAATCGTCGAGGCGCCCGCCATAGGACGGGTCCGTGAACGGGTCCTCGCCCGGGCCGTGCCGCGGTGCGCCGGCCAGGGTGTCGGCATCGATGTCGATGACGTAGCCGCCGAGCCGCACGTCGTAGGTCAGGGCCTTCCACGGCACCGGATGATAGCTCTCGCCGAAGCCCAGGAACCCGCCGAAGGACAGGACCGCGTAGGCGACCTGGCCCGTGACCTTGTCGACCATGAAGTTGTAGACGCTGCCGAGATGCTCGCCCTTGCGGTCGTAGACGGCGGTGCCCTCGACCTTGTTCGAGGCGATCAGCCGGCGGGTCTCGTCGAGGGCGATGCCGTCGCCGGAGGGGTCGAGCTCCATCGAGCCGGGCTCGCGCAAGGAGCGTTCGTTCGGGAGTTCGGTCGGCATGGCGCGCTCCGGGTCGGGGACAGGGTTCCTCGGGGGAACCGGGCTCGTCGGCGACGGTTCCGCGCCTCAGCGCGCCACGCGGTCCTCCCGCGTGTCCGTCTGGGCGTCCTCCTGCTGCTGCGCGGCCACCTCGGTGCGCACGGTGCGGCTCGCCAGCATCATCTCGACCGCGAAGGCGGTCAGCGAGGCCAGGGTGCAGACGATCGCGGTGCCGAACAGGGCGAACAGCACGCTCGCCACCGCGGCGTCCCGCAGGGTGCCGAGGAACAGCGTCAGCACCGCGCCGCAGATCGCGACGCCGCCGATGGCCGCGATCACCACCGCCACGTCGAGGGCGAGGCTGCGCCGGCGCAGGTCCCGGAGCCGGGCCTGGTCGCCGGGCCGCTCGGTCGCGCGGTCGGAGAGCTTCTCCACCTGATCGGCGACGCGGGCGTGGCGGGTCGAGAAGACGTTGAGCAGCGTCGCGATGCCGGAGAGCAGGAAGACCGGCGTCAGCGCCACCTGGATGATGTGGGCGGTCGAGTCGACCTGGGACGGATCGGCGGAAGGGATCATGCGGGATCGGGGGAGCGAGGGCGGGACGAGCCGCGCCATGTGCGCGCGCCATGTGCGAAGGCCGGGGCGCGGGTCCCCGACGCGACGGATGCCGGGCCGGACATCGCGCCCCCCGGAGATAGGGCGCCGCGGCACGACGGCATCACGGCGCAGGGCGCCCGGGGAGCGACATCCCCGCATCATGGCGCCGCATGCCGTCGTGAAAAGTCTATTTTCCGAAAGTCTCGGCGCGTGATCCGGCTCACCCAGGTCCGCTAGGTCATGCCTTGAGATCGTTGCCGCGCATAATTGAGTATAATTTTAGGGAATATCGCTGACGGGGTGGCTCTGCGGGGTGGCCATGGGCGGCTGCATTGCACCTTTGGCCTGAGCGCATTGCCGGAACCTTGACGTCCGGCTGGTGGAAAACTACCCCTGCGCGCAGGAGTTGCAATGTGTCCCGCGGGTGGGCGGTCCGGCGGGACGTGGTCGGCGGAGATGGATGTGCGGGGACGAAACGGGGAGCCGGCGGATCTGCCGCCGGGAGCGCTGGCGGCGGCCTGTGCGGCGCAGGACGCGGTGGCGACCTGGCAATGGGATATCGGTCGCGACATCCTGTGCGGCGACGACCGCATGGCGGCCTTCCACGGGCTCGATCCCGCCTGCCTGCGCTCCGGCGCTCCGATCCCCCTCCTCCTGGAGCGCATCCACCCGGAGGACCGCGACGGCGTGCTGGCCCGGATCCGCCGGGCGGCGGCGGAGGGCGGGTCCTACGTCCTGCCCTATCGGCTGCTGGCGCGGGACGGCGACGTGCGCTGGGTCGTGGCCTGCGGCCGCTGCGACCGCGACGCGGCGGGCCGGCCGACCGAGGGACGGGGCGTCGTCGTCGACCTGACCGGTGCCCGACCCGACGAGCCCGTCGCCCATCCCCTGGAGCGCGCCGCCGAGCACGGCATCGCCGTCCGCCGCGCGGTCGACGACTGGCACGATCCGTTCCTGCGCCGCCTCGCCGACATGCTGCTCCTGGAGATCGGCCGCGGCCTCGCGGCCGACCAGGCGCCGTCCGCCTGGACGAACTGACGGCGCCGCCGCGCGGCGCGTCAGCCCATCGCGGGTGATCTAGCCTGCCACGATCGCGAGCCGCGCCCCGTGGGTGAGGCGCAGGTCGAGGTCGCCCGCTCCCGTCGCGGCCCGGAACGCCGCCGCGACCGGGCCCTCGCCCCGCGCCGCGAGCGCCTCCGCCAGGGCCCCGTCCGATCCCTTCGGGCTCGCCAGGGTGACGGTGGTGGCGGGACCGAGCGGCAGGGTCACGGCGCGGGCCGGGCTCCCCGAGATCTCCGCCTCGACGATCGGCGCGTCGGCTCCGGTGCCGAGCAGGGCGGCGTAGCGGGCGCGGGACGCCTCGACGTCGCGCACCGCCACCGTCACCGACGCCACGGCCGTGACCCCGTTGTCGTGGCGGCGCACGTCGCCCTCCTGCACCCGAAGCGCGCGGGGCGTGACGTCGCCGCACAGGAACGGCACGTCGGAGCCCGGCGCCCGCGCGGTCTTCCAGTCGAGGCGGGCGCCGTCCGGCCGGAAGCGGCCGCCGGGGACCGGGTCGGCGATGTCGAGCCCGCGGGCTTGCGCCGCCTTCACGTCGGCGTCGATGTCGGAGGGCAGCAGCGCGTGGTCGAGGAAGCCCTCGCCGGCGCGATGATAGACCTCGGACCAGCGGTTGCCGGGCTCCGGCGTCTTGAAGGCGATCAGCTCCAGGTAGGCGCCGTCCGCCAGCACCACCAGCACGTTGTGGGTGATGCCGTTCTGGTGCTCGCCGCCGCGGATCACCGTGAAGCCGAGGGCGGAGTAATCCGCGAAGGCGGCGTCGAGGTCGGCGACCGCGATGACGAGATGGTCGAGGGTGAGGGGCATCGGGGTTTCCTCTTCAGGCGGCCGGCCCGTCAGGCCGCGGGGACCTGCGGGCGGCCGGGGATCCAGGAGCGGCCGGGCACCGCCTCCAGGAGGGCACGGGTATAGGCGGCCTGCGGGGCGGCGAAGACCTCCGCGGTCGGGCCGGCCTCGACGACGGCGCCGTCCTTCATCACGGCGATGCGGTCGCAGATCTGGCCGGCGACCCGCAGGTCGTGGGTGATGAACAGCATCGAGAGCTTGAGCCGGTCGCGCAGCGAGTCGAGCAGCGCCAGCACCTGGGCCTGGACCGACACGTCGAGGGCCGAGACCGGCTCGTCGGCGACCAGCACCTCGGGTTCGAGGGCGAGCGCCCGGGCGAGCCCGATGCGCTGGCGCTGGCCGCCGGAGAATTCGTGCGGGAAGCGGTCCATGGCGGACGGATCGAGCCCGACGAGGCCGAACAGGTCCCGTGCCTTCGCCAGCGCCTCGGATCGGGAGACGCCCTGGAGCATCGGCCCCTGCGCCACCAGCTCCCCGGCGCGCCGGCGCGGGTTGAGCGAGGCGAAGGGGTCCTGGAACACCATCTGCACCCGGCGGGCCTGGCCCCGCATCTCGCGGCGCGACAGGCGGGCCAGATCGGTATCGCCGAGGCGGATCGTGCCGCTGTCGGGATCGAGCAGGCGCACGATGCAGCGGGCCAGCGTCGACTTGCCGGAGCCCGATTCGCCGACGATGCCGAGCGTCGTGCCCCGGGGCAGGGCCAGGCTCACGTCCTTGACCGCGTGGGTGACGCGGGCCCGGCCCGGGATGAGGCCGCCGCCCTTGCGGTAGGTCTTCGAGACGCCGTCGAGCGACAGGATCGCGGGCCCGGAGGCCGGGCGCGGCGGGCGCGGCAGCAGCGGCGGCACCGCGCCGATCAGCGCCTTCGTGTAGGGCGCCTGCGGATGGTTGAGCACGGCACCGGCCGGGCCTTCCTCGACGAGGCGCCCGGCCTGCATCACCGCGACCCGGTCGGCGATCTCCGCCACCACCCCGAAATCGTGGGTGATGAACAGCACGCCCATGCCGCGCCGGGCCTGGATCTCGCGGATGAGCGCCAGGATCCGCCCCTGCGTCGTCACGTCCAGCGCCGTGGTCGGCTCGTCGGCGATGAGGAGGGCCGGCTCCAGCGCCAGCGCCATGGCGATCATCACCCGCTGGCGCTGCCCGCCCGAGAGCTCGTGCGGGTAGGCCCGGAGCGCCGCCGCCGGGTCGGGCATCCGCACCTCGGCCAGCAGCGCCAGGGTCTTGTCCCGGATCTCCCGGGCACCGAGCGTGGTGTGGATGCGGAAGGTCTCGGCGATCTGGTCGCCGGCCCGGCGCAGGGGGTTCAGGGCCGTCATCGGCTCCTGGAAGATCATGCCGATCGAGGCACCCCGCAGGCGCCGCATCTCGGCCTCCGAGGCGGGGACGAGGTCGCGGCCCTGGAACAGCACCTGCCCGGCATCGGGCCGCACGCCCGGCGGCAGCAGCCGCATGACCGTGTTGGCGAGGACCGACTTGCCCGAGCCCGACTCGCCGACGACGCACAGGATCTCGTTGGCGGCGAGCGACAGCGAGACGTCGGCCAGCGCGTGGCTGCGGTCGGCCCCCGGCGGCAGGCGGACCGAGAGCGTCTGGACCGAGAGGAGGGTGTCGCTCATGACGCGGTTTTCACGGGGGCGGGGCCGCGCAGGCGCGGGTTGAAGGCGTCGTTGAGGCCCTGGCCGACCAGCGACACGGCGAGCACCGTCACCAGGATCGCCAGTCCGGGGATCGCCGAGACGTACCATTGGGTGCGCAGCACGCCCCGCCCGGCCCCGATCAGGTTGCCCCAGGAGGCGACGTTCGGATCCGAGAGGTTGAGGAAGGCCAGCGCGCTCTCGAGCAGGATCGCCACCGCCATCACCACGCTGGCATAGACGATCACCGGCGGCAGGGCGTTGGGCAGGATCTCGCGGGCGATGATGCGGGCATCCCCCATGCCGAGCACCCGGCAGGCCTGGACGAATTCGCGGTTGCGCAGGGAGAGGAACTCCGCCCGGGTGAGCCGGGCCGGGGCGGGCCAGGAGACGAGCCCGATCGCCACCGTGACGGTGGTGATGTCCGAGCCGAACACCGCCACCAGCACGAGCAGCAGCAGGAAGTTCGGCAGGGTCTGGAACGCCTCCGTCACCCGCATCAGGGCGTCGTCGACGATCCCGCCGTAGAAGCCCGCCACCGCGCCGACCGCGATGCCGATCGCGATGGCGATCACCGTCGCGACGAGGCCGATCAGCAGCGAGACCCGGGCGCCGTGGAACACCTGGGCGGCGATGTCGCGCCCGCTCGCATCGGTGCCGAGCCAGACCTTCGGGTTGGCGAAGGGCCATTGCAGCGGCCGGCCGGCGAGGCCGAGCGGGTCCTTCGGGAACAGCACCGGCGCGGCGAGCGCGACGGCGAGCACCAGGAGGAGCAGCACGGCGCCCAGAACCGCCGCCGGGTTGCGCAGGTAGCGTGTCAGAGCCGCCATCGCGTCAGCGCCCCGCCGCGATGCGCGGATCGAGCCGGCCGTAGATCAGGTCGACCACGAAATTCACCGTGATGACGAGGAGCGCCGAGACGAACACGATGCCGAGCAGGGTGTTGAGGTCGCGCTGCACCACCGATTCGTAGGCGAGCCGCCCGAGGCCGGGTAGCGCGAACACGCTCTCCACCACCACCGAGCCGCCGAGCATCGTGCCGGCTTGCAACCCCACCAGGGTCACCATGGGGAGGAGCGCGTTGCGCAGGGCGTGGTGGACGATCACGCCGGTCTCCCCCAGCCCCTTGGCGCGGGCGGTGCGGACGTAGTCGAGGCTCATCACCTCCAGCATCGAGGCGCGCATGATCCGCAGGTACGTGGCGAGGAAGACGAGAGCCAGGGTCAGGGTCGGCAGGACGAGGTGGCGGGCGATGTCGAGGATCCGGGCGAGGCCGGTATGGCCCGCGCCGACCTCCTCGATGCCGCCGGCCGGCAGCCAGCCGAGATGGATCGCGAACAGCACGATCCCCATCAGGCCGAACCAGAACGACGGCGTGGCGTAGAACATCAGGCCGAGCGTCGAGATCAGGGTGTCGGGCCATTGCCCGATCCGCCGCGCCGCGAGCACGCCGAGCACGATCCCGCCGAGGAAGGCAAGGCTGAGCGAGGCGCCCATCAGCATGAGCGTCACCGGCAGGCGCTCGGCGATCACCGTGGCGACCGGTTTGCCGTAGATCGCCGACTGGCCGAGGTCGAGCTGCACCAGCCGCCACAGGTAGCGGGCGAGCTGGGCCGCCGCCGGCAGGTCGAGCCCGTAATAGCGGCGCAGCTCCTCGGCGGTCGCCGGATCGCCGCCGCCCATCTGGGCCATCAGGGCGTCCACGGTGTCGCCGGGGGCGAGCTGGAGCAGCAGGAACAGCCCCGCCAGGATGACGAGGAGCGTCGGCAGGCTGGCGGCGAGGCGGCGCAGCGCCAGGAGGAGGATGGTCATGGGTGGGCCTCAGGCGCCGCGCCGCCCCGAATCCTCCCCCCTCGGCGGGGGAGGGTGGCGAACGGAGTGGGCGCAGCGGGACGAAGTCCCGCCGAAAGGGGCGGCGCGACGCTGAAGCACGTGGCGCTCTTCATGACGCGCGCGACCCTTCCGGAACCGTGGTTCCCCTCTCCCGGCCTGCTCCGCAGGCCACCCTCCCCCGCAGTGGGGGGAGGGTTACGCGTCGCGCGCGTCATCAACGAAGGTTTCACGCCTCGATCCACGCGTCGTGCCAATCGCCCGAGCCCCAGCGCGGGGTGTTGTGGTCCCCGTGCACGCGCTTGCTCGTCGCCGAGAGGAAGGTGCGCTCGGTCATCATCCAGACCGGGATCTCGTCGTTCACGGCCTTCACCCACTGGGCGTAGAGCGCCTTGCGCTTCTCTGGATCCAGCTCGCTCGCCGCCTCGTCGGTCAGCCGATCGACGAGGTCGGATTGCCAGCCGTACTGGTTGGTCCAAGGAGCGCCCTTGGGCGAGCCGGAGCGGTACCACACGGTGGTCGAGACGGCGGGGTCGCCGCGGTACTGGTGCCAACCGGTGGCGAGGTCGAAGTTCCAGTCGCGGTAGACGGTGGAGAGGGCGCCCGCCGTGTCGAGGTTGACGATGTCGACCTTGATCCCGACCGCCTGGAGCGATTGCTGGATGAAGGTGGCGAGCAGCGGCACGTCCTCGCCGTTCATGATCGGCACCAGCTTGAGCGCGAACCGGGTCCCGCCCGCCCCGCGCTTGTACCCGGCCTCGTCGAGGAGCGCCGCCGACTTCTTCGGGTCGAACGGATAGGGGGCCGGGTTGTTCGGGTAGAAGGCGGTCGAGGAGGACGGGATCGGCCCGGTCGCCGGCTTCCCGAGGCCGTAGATGAAGTTCTCGATGAAGAACGGCACGTCGATGGCGTGCGCGATCGCCCGGCGCACCCGCACGTCGGCGAGCTCCTTGCGGCGGGTGTTGAATTCCAGCGTGTTGTTGAAGGCGTTGGCCTCCAGCCCCTTGCTCGACACGGTGAAGCGCGGATCCGATTTCAGCCGGTCGAGATCGGCGAGCGCCAGCGCGTTGTAGGTCGAGAGCTGGACCTGGCCGGTCTCGAGCGCCGCCGAGGCCGCCGCCTTGTCGGTGATGAAGCGCCAGACGATCCGGTCGAGATACGGAAAACCCTCGCGCCAGTAGTTGGGGTTGCGCTCCGCGATGACGTGCTGGCCGCGCTCGTACGACACGAACTTGAACGGCCCGGTGCCGATCGGTGCCGTGTTGGCCGGGTTCTCGAGCACGTTCGTGCCCTCGAAGACGTGCCGGGGCGCGACGTAGCCGAGGTCGCAGAGGGCCCGCAGCAGCAGGTTGAGCGGCATCGGGCGGGAATAGCGGAACACGGCCGTGTGCGGATCGGGCGTATCGACGGCCTCCAGGTAGAGCTGAAGCTGAGTGCCGTAATTCAGGTATTTCTTCCACAGCTCCATCGCGGTGTACTGGACATCGGCGGAGGTGAAGGGCTTGCCGTCGTGCCAGGTCACGCCCTGACGCAACCGGAAGGTCACGGTCTTGCCGTCGGGTGCGGCCTCCCAGGAGGTGGCGAGAACCCCCGCCGGCTTGCCGTCCTGATCGAGATCGACCAGCGGCTCGACGATCTTCGAGGTGATGACGTAGACGCCGGTCGAGGCGCGGATCGCCGGGTTGAGCACCCGCTGCTCGCCGTTGAGCTGCACCGTCAGCACGCCGCCGCGCCGGGGCGCGGTTCCCTGGGCCGAAGCACCTTGAGCCGAAGCACCTTGAGCCGAAGCACCTTGGGCCAGAGCCCGCGTCAGGGCCGCCGGGCTCCAGGAAGCGGTGCCGAGCGCGAGGAGGCCGGCCCGCTTGAGGGCGTCGCGGCGGTCGATGATCATCGGGGCATCCCTGTCGTCGTTCGGGCGCCATCCTTGCTGCAACGCAGCGCCAGCGCAATGGACGAAGCGTGGCAATTTCCGCTTCATCCGGAGACGCTTCGTCTCCGGATGATCGGGAGCGGAGTGGAATGTCGTCGCTTGCCCGCCCTGCGCGAGACCGCCGACCTCGGCCGCCACCCCGGCGGGCATCGGTCGCGGGATGATCGGGATGCGCGAGGAAACATCGGGCGCAACCTGGCGTTCTGGCCTCGACCTCGTTCTGACCTCCGAGAGGAGCCCGACACCGATGACCATCTCCCTCCGCGCCGCCACGGCCGCCGCATTCCTCGCCGTCGCCCTGTCGGGCGGGGCCCGCGCCGCCAACGACCTGCCGCCGCCCAAGACCGACGCGATGCCGCCGGTCGAGGTGACGATCACCGCCGAGAACGGCGTCCTGGCCTGCGCGCCGGCCGAGCTGCGCCTGCCGGCCCAGAGCAACGTCGACCTGCACGTGACCAACCAGTCGAACCTGCAGGTGTCGCTCACCGCACCGCAGATCTTCCAGAACAAGAACGTGCTCCACCATGACGGCGACGTGGTCCACGTGGCGAGCAACGACGCCTACATGGTCAAGGCCAACGGCAAGGGCGAGATTCGCCTGCGCACCATCGCGCCCGGCGAGTATACCTATGGCTGCACCGCCACGACGAAGCAGGACAAGCCGTTCACCGGCAAGCTGACGCTGGTCGATCCGGCGAAGTGAGTGGGTTTGGGGAAGGAAACGATGTGTTGCCTTCCCATTCTTCTCACCCCCGGCGTCATCCCGGGGCTCGACGAAGTCGAGAGCCCGGGATCCATCACCGCCGACGCTTCAGGATGAAGCGGAACACTGTCCGCTCTTTCAAGCAACGTCGGCGGTTAGGATCCCGGGTTCCGCCGCGCGGCCCCGGGATGTTGGGG
>NZ_LABZ01000069.1 GCF_001043955.1 Methylobacterium tarhaniae
TCCACCCCAACATCCCGGGTTCCGCTTTCGCGGCCCCGGGATGACCAGGAGGGTGTCGGCTCGAACGGTGAGGAGCGAGAAATGATCTTCAGCCTCTCGCCACCGTGAAGCCGGCCCGCGGGAAGTGCAGGTGCAGCGTCCCGACCTGCGGATCGTCGCGGCGGATGACGATACGGCCCTCATCCACGGCCACGAGCCGGCCCTCGACCGGCACGCGGGCGAAGTCGTCCGGTGTCACCGTCACGGCGTCTCCCGGGGCGGCCGCGATCAGGTCTGGCACCGCGTTCACGGCCTCGATCGGCGCCGGCTCGGCGGTCCTTGCGATGTCGAGAGCGGCTTCGGCGCCCATCTCCCGCGGCCGGCCGTGGCCGAGCGCGGCGACCCGCTCGATCCAGCCGAGGATCGGCCCGAGCCCGAGCAGCTGGTCGATCGCTCCGGCCCGCCCGCCGCCGCGCATCAGCCAGAGCAGGTGGTAATGCGCCAGGTCCGCCACCCCGGGCCGGTCGCCGCCGAGGAATGGGCGGCTCTCGGACAAGGCTGCCGCGAGCCAGCAGGTCCAGGCCGCGACCCGCTGGGCGTTGCGGGCGAAATCCGGTTCCATGGCGGCATGGCTGATGTCGACGTAGAGGTAGTCGTCCTTGCGGTCGCGCAGGAAGGCCTCGGGCAGGTCGCCGGCGAAATGCACCGTGATGCCGATGACGGCGAGCCAGAGGTCGCGCTCGAGGCCGTAGGTCAGGCCCTCGGCGAGGGCAGGGATGAAGCCCGGATACAGGCTGGGCTCCGGGTGGAGGCGCTCCAGGGCCGGCAGGATCGCGTGGGTGTCGCAGTAGATGTCGGCGCCGACCTGCAGCACCGGGATGCGCCGGTAGCCGCCGGCGAGCGGAGCGAGGAGCGGGCGCGGCGGCATCATCGCGACGTCGACCGAGCCCCAGTCGAGACCCTTGATCCCGAGGGCGAGGCGGATCTTCTCGGCGTAGGGCGAGAAGGCGTAGTGGTGCAGGACGATCTGCGGCGCGGACATGAAGACTCTCCCGGTGGATGGATGCGTGGGGAGGTCAGGCCGGGAGGGCGCCGACCTGCTTCAGGAGGCCGAGATTGTCGAGGAGCGCCCAATGCTCCACCAGGCGCCCGTCGACGATGCGGAACAGGTCCATCACCGCGATGTCGATGCTGCGGCCGCTGGCGGGGAGCCCCATCAGGTCGCCGGTGTGCCGCCCCCGGAATCGCAGGCGCACCAGCACCCGGTCGCCCTCGGCGATCACCTCGTCGATCGGCAGCTTCATCTCGCTCACGCCGCCATGCAGCACCTCGCCGAGCCGGCGCACCCCCTCCGGGCCGCGCACCTCGAAGTTCAGGCCGGGGTCGTGGCGCACGAAATCCGGTGCGATGGTCCGCTGCCACCACGCCTCGTCCCGTTCGAGGAAGGCGGCGAAGTAGGCGCGGGCGAGAACCTTGTTGGCGTCGATCGACATGGCGTCCTCCCTGGATGCGCGAACGCCGCCGGGGCGGCCAGGCATCCGTAATTTATTTGTGCGCAACCGATCTGGTCGAGGTCCGTTCCCGCCGGACGGCCTCATCCTCGCACAAGGTGCAGCGAAGCGGAAAGCCCCTCGATGCGGGGAGCGGACGGAGGATGGTTCGCGCCAGTCCCGGAGGCGTCCTGCTCCCCCTTCGACCTCATCCTGACAATGTGCGAAGCAGCCTCGAAGGAGGCCTCCGGAAGTCGCCGAGATGTCTGGAGCGCTCCTTCAAGGCCCACGATGCGGGCATCTCAGGATGGGGTCGAGGGTGGGCGAGCCGATCGCTGCGGGCTCGATGCGCCTGTCGTGGAGTGGGGTTTCGGCTGATCGGCCGGCCCGGCCCCGTCTCAGCCTGCCGCGGATCTGCCGTCATCATTCCCTCCCCGGCACGGGAGCCGGGCGTCGTCGCGCCCGCTGTCCCATGCCCGAATGGCAGTATGTCCCGCCGACGTGGCCCGGTCGACGCCTCTCAGGGCCGCGCGTCCAGGAACTCCAGCACGCCGGCCTTGTGCACCTTGTCGCCGACCGCGAGGTTGTGGTCGCGGTTGGGGATCTCGAGGGCCTTAGCCTCCGGGATCAGGGCGGCGAGCGCGGGGCCGGAGCCCGCCACCGTGTCGGTGGTGCCGACCGCGACGAGCACCGGCACCTCGATCTGCGCCACCTCGGCCCGCGACAGGGTCTGGCGCGAGCCGCGCATGCAGGCGGCCAGCGCCCGCAGGTCGCTGCCGGTCTGCTCGGCGAAGACCCGGAACATCCGCGCCGTCGGGTCGGCGATCGCGTCGCGGGAGGGGGCCTCCATCGCCTCCGAGATGCCGGCCGGCAATCCCCGCCCCTCGACGAGGTGGATGCCCAACCCCCCGAGCAGGGCCGAGCGGACGCGATCCGGATGGGCGAGCGCCAGGAAGGCGGTGATCCGGGCCCCCATCGAGTAGCCCATCACGTCGGCGCGGGGGATGTCGAGGTGGTCGAGGAGTCGGCGGGCATCCTCGGCCATCAGGTCGGAGCCGTAGGCCTCCGGCTCGTAGAGCTTGCCGCTGCGGCCGTGGCCGCGATTGTCGAGGGCGACCACCCGCCGCCCGGCGCCGGTCAGGGTCCGCACCCAGGAGGTGTTGACCCAGTTGACGGCATGGTTCGACGCGAAGCCGTGAATCAGCAGGATCGGCTCGGCCCCGCCTTCCTTGGAGGCGACGTCGATCTTGGGGGCGACGTCGATATAGGCGATCGGCACGCCGTCCGAGTCGAAGGTCTGCATGGCAAGGGGGCTCCCGCGCGAGGTCGCGCCCGGCTTAGCTCAGGGCCGGGCGGCCCTGCAACGCGAGGGCGGCGCGTCAGGCCACCGCCGCCGGCGCGTCGAGCCCTGTCCGCGAGGCGGCCCGCGGGCCGTCCTCCGCCTCGTCGGCGAACCACATGACGGTGGCGCGCAGGCCCTGCTCCAGCGGCACGCGCGGGGCCCAGCCCAGGATCTCGCCCGCGCGGGTGATGTCGGGCCGGCGCCGGCGCGGATCGTCGACGGGCAGCGGGTGGTTGACGACCGCGGACGATGAGCCCGTCATCGCCAGCACCCGGCGCACCAGGTCGGACACCGTCAGCTCGACCGGGTTGCCGAGATTGACCGCGCCGATGTCGCGCGCCTGCGCCTCGTGCTCCATCAGGCGGTAGAGGCCGTCGATCAGGTCGTCGACGTAGCAGAACGAGCGGGTCTGGCTGCCGTCGCCGTAGACCGTGATGTCGTCTCCCGCGAGCGCCTGGCAGACGACGTTCGAGACCACCCGCCCGTCATCGGCGCGCATCCGCGGCCCGTAGGTGTTGAAGATGCGGGCCACCCGCACGGCGGTTCGGCCGGCCCGGGCGTAATCGGCGCAGAGCGTCTCGGCCGCCCGCTTGCCCTCGTCGTAGCAGGCGCGCGGCCCGGTCGGGTTCACGTGGCCCCAATAGCCCTCCGCCTGCGGGTGCATCTCCGGGTCGCCGTAGATCTCCGAGGTCGAGGCCTGGAGGAGGCGCGCCCCGGATTCCTCGGCGGCCAGCAGCAGGTGGCGGGTGCCGAGCACGCTGGTGAGCAGGGTGTGCTCCGGGTCGGCCTGGTAATGCGGCGGCGAGGCCGGGCAGGCGAGATTGTAGATCCGGGCGAAGCGCTGGCGCCGCAGCCGGGCCGGCAGGGGCTGGACCACGTCGTGGGTGACGAGATCGAAGCGCGGCTCGCGCTCGAGATGGCGCAGGTTGCGGCGCCGGCCGGTGCCGAGATGGTCGAGGCAGACGACCTCGTGCCCCTCGGCGAGCAACCGATCGCACAAGTGAGACCCCAGGAACCCCGCCCCGCCGGCGACCAGGACGAGCGTGCTCTCGCGGTGTCTCATGCGGTCGATCCTCTTCGGCCTGGCTGGGCGGAACCGCCCGGGGCGCCCCGACGGCGCCTCACGAATCCGGGATCTTTGTTCCTGGACCCGCACCCGCACCCAACGCGTCGCTCACGCCCTCGTTGCGATACAGGGTGTAAGTATTTTAGGGTGCGGCACGGATGCCGCCAGCCCCCGCATCGTGCAAGGCGGCGTGGTGCAAGGCGGCGTGCAGGGCGGCTTCGAGTTCGGCCGCCCGGCAGGCGGCGGTGTGGCGGGTGAGGACCCGGGCCCGCGCGGCCTCCGCCAGCGCCGTCCGGGCGGCCTCGTCCCGGCCGTCCAGGATCGCCAGCACCGCCTCCGGCCCCTCCGCCACCAGGATCTCGCGGCCCGGCGCGAGCACGGTGTCGAGCCCGTCCCAGGAATCGGAGATCAGCGGCGTGCCGCAGGCGGCAGCCTCGAACAGGCGCACGCTCGGGCTGTAGCCGGCGGCGATCATGTCGGCGCGGGTGACGTTCAGGGTGTAGCGGCTGGCGGCGTAGAAGGCCGGGTGGTCGGCCGGGCCGACATGGTCGAGGCGCACGACGTTCTCCGGCCAGTCGATCGTGTCCGGGTATTGCGGCCCGGCGACGGCGAAGGTCAGGTGCGGCGCCCGGCGCGCGGGCTCGATCAGGAGCCGCTCCAGGGTCGGCTGGCGGTCGGGACTGTAGGTGCCGAGATAGCTCAGGTCGTAGCGGAGCGGGCTCGCCCGCGGCGCGTAATGCTCCGGATCGACCGAGCAGTAGAGCGCCCGGGCCATCGGCGCGCCGTGCTCCCGCTCCAGCCGCGCGAGCGTCGGGCCGCCGGTGAAGGACAGGTAGAGGTCGTAGGCGCGGATCAGCTCCGGCGTCAGGTATTCGTGGTCGCCGCGGGCGAGCTTGGCCAGCGTCACCGGCGTGTCGATGTCGTAGAAGGACGCGACGGCGCCGGCCCGGTGGGCGGCCCGAATCGCCATCTGCCCGACCGCGACGCCGTCCGGCACGTAGGAACCGACCATCACGGCATCCGCGGCTTCGAGCCGCGGCGTCAGCGCGGTGAGTTCGGCGAGGTCGCGGTAGAGCACGAGGTTGCAATAGCCGGGCTCGGCGAGGTCGCGATGGGCGGCGTACCAGGGCACGTCGCGCTCCAGGAACGTGACCCGGTGGCCCCGCTCCGCGAAGGCCCGGAGCAGCGCCCGGTAGGTGGTGGCGTGGCCGTTGCCCCAGGACGAGGACAGGCTCAGGCCCAAAACGACGAGGTCGAGGGGCCGGCTCACGCTGCCGTCCCCCGGCGTGCGGCGAGCGCCCGGCGCAACAGCCGGTCGACCTCGGCCCCGCGCCGCGCATAGGTATGCTGGCCGAGGATGCGCCGGCGCGCCGCCTCCCCGATCCGCCGGGCCCGCTCCTCGGTCAGCGCCTCGACATGGGCGGCGACGTCGCGCCCGTCGCGGGCGACCAGCACCTCCTCGCCCTCGGTCAGGAACATCTCCAGGCCGGTCCAGGCGTCGGTGATCAGGCAGGCGCCGGCCCCGGCGGCCTCGAACACCCGGGTCGCCGGCGACCATCCGGTCGCCGCCATCGAATCGCGGGCGATGTTGAGCACGGCGCGGGGCGAGGTGTTGAAGGCGTTGTGGTCCGCCGTCGGCACGTGGCCGATGCGGCGCACGTTCTCGGGCAGGTCCCGCCACTCCCAGCCGTTGCCGCCGATGAGGAAGCGCCGCTCCGGCAGGCGTGCGGCGGGGGTCAGGAAGAACTCCTCCACCCGCGCCTCGCGGTCGGGCAGCCGGTTGCCCAGGAAGGCGAGGTCGGCATCGAACCGGGCCTGCGCCGGCACCGGGTGGTGGGTGTCGGGATCGAGCGCGTTGTAGATCGGCACGCAGTCCCGCGCCCCGAAGCCCCGATACGCCTCCACCACCGGCGGCCCGCCGCCATAGGTGAGAACGAGGTCGAGATCCGGCAGGATCCGCCGCATCGGGTGGTCGGGGGCGGCGCCGATCTCGGCCAGCGTCGCCGGCGCGTCGACGTCCCAGAACAGCCGCACCGCCTCCGGCCGGGCGGTCCGGGCCAGCTCCTCGAGCAGGAGGTCGTCGAAGACGCCGACGCCGGAGGCCTTCACCACCACGTCGGCCTTCGCCGCCTCGGCGATCACGCCCCGCGCCGCCGCCTCGGTGGCCGGGTAGACGACCACCGTCGCCCAGTCCGGCGGGTCGATGTCCCGGTGCTGCTGGCGCTCGAAGGCGTCGGGCTCGTAGAAGGTGGTGCGCCAGCCCCGGCCGGCGAGGTCGCGGATCAGGCCGCGGTAATAGGTGGCGGCACCGTTCCAGTAGGCGGAGAGCAGGCTGGAGCCGTAGAAGGCGAGGCTGGGCATGCGGCGCGGGGATCTCCCTCTTACGCACCGCGCACCCGCGATGCTCCCTGACTGTATCCCCAGATGGCGGAGCGGCGGCGTTTGGCAAATCCCCGCGGGCGAGAAGTCGGCGCAACGGCCCCGCGTTGACACCGCGGAAGCCGCAGCCGATACCGCGCCCGGCTCCCGATGCGCAGACAGATCCTCAAGACCGCGACGATCATCGTCCACGACCTCGTGGCGACGGCCCTCGCCGTGCTCCTCACCTTCGTGATCCGGTTCGACGGCCCGCTCCTCACGGAGCGGCTCGCGCACCTGCCGGTGCTGCTGCCGCCCTTCGTGGCCTGCGCCGGCCTGGTCTACCGCGCCTTCGGGCTCTACCGGACCAAGTGGCGCTTCGCCTCGCTGCCGGACCTCGCCAACATCGTCCGGGCGGTGGCGGTCCTCACGCTGCTGCTCCTGGTGCTCGACTACGTGCTGGTCTCGCCGGCTCTGTTCGGAATCTACTTCTTCGGCAAGATCGCCATCGGGCTCTACTTCGTCCTGCAGATCTTCCTGCTCGGCGGGCCGCGGCTGGCCTTCCGGTACCTGAAGTACAGCCGGTCACGCCAGAGCGCGGCGCGGGCCGCCAGCACCCCGACCCTGCTGGTCGGGCGCGGCCACGACATCGAGGTGGTGCTCCGCGCCATCGAATCGGGCGCCGTGCGCAAGCTCGACCCGAAGGGCATCCTCTCGCCCCGGGCCGAGGAGCAGGGCCAGACCATGCGCGGCGTGCCGGTGCTCGGCGCCGTCTCGGATCTGGAGGAGGTGGTGGCGGGGCTCATCCAGCGCGGCGTGCCGATCCGCCGCCTCGTCGCGACCCCGAGTGCGCTCGCCCCCGAGGCCGAGCCCGAGGCGCTGATCGCGCGGGCGCGCCGCCTCGGCCTGCCGCTCGCCCGGGTGACGAGCCTCGGCCATGCGGGCCGTGGGGCGGAGCTGGCCCCGATCGAGATCGAGGACCTGCTCCTGCGCCCGACCGTCGCCATCGACCGGCCGCGGCTGGAGCACTTCCTGACCGGGCAGCGGGTCGTCGTCACGGGCGGCGGCGGCTCCATCGGCTCTGAGATCTGCGCCCGGGCCGTCGCCTTCGGGGCGAGCGCCGTCCTGGTGCTGGAGAGTTCCGAGCCCGCCCTGCACGGGGTCCTGAGCCGCCCGGCGCTGACCGGCACCGAGGCGGAGGTCAGCGGGGTCATCGCCGACATCCGCGACCGCGACCGCCTGTTCCGGGTGCTGAAGGACTTCCGGCCCGACTACGTCTTCCACGCCGCCGCGTTGAAGCAGGTGCCCTACCTGGAGCGGGACTGGAGCGAGGGGATCAAGACCAACGTCTTCGGCTCGGTCAACGTCGCGGATGCGACGCTCGCCGCCGGCGCCAAGGCCCTGGTGATGATCTCGACCGACAAGGCGATCGAGCCGGTGTCGCAGCTCGGCGTCACCAAGCGCTTCGCCGAGATGTACGCCCAGGCCCTCGATGCCGGCCGTGCGCCCGACGAGACCCGCCTGGTGGCGGTGCGCTTCGGCAACGTGCTGGGCTCTGTCGGCTCGGTGGTGCCGGTGTTCAAGGCGCAGATCGCCCGCGGCGGACCGGTGACCCTCACCCACCCCGACATGGTGCGCTACTTCATGACGGTGCGCGAGGCGGCCGACCTCGTGCTCACCGCCGCCTCCCACGCCGACCGCGAGGCCCGCGACCCGGGGGCCGGCGACCAGCGCGCCGCCGTCTACGTGCTCAAGATGGGCCAGCCGGTGCGCATCCGCGACCTCGCCGAGCGGATGATCCGGCTCGCCGGCTTCGAGCCCGGCGAGGATATCGACGTGGTCGTCACCGGCGCCCGCCCGGGCGAGCGCCTGAACGAGATCCTGTTCGCCCGCGACGAGCCGATGGTGAACCTCGCCGGCATCGACGGCGTGATGGCGGCCAAGCCGGTCTTCGCCGACCGCGCCCAGTTGCAGGCCTGGCTCGACCGGCTGGCCGCTTCCGTGGCGGCGGACGACCGGGCGGCGGCGGACCGGGTGTTCGGGGAGGCGATCCCGGACTTCCTGCAGCGGGCGGGGGTCGAGGCGCCGGCTTTGTCCGGCGCGGGCTAAGCAGATTTCGCAGAAGCGGTCGCCGGGTTTGCGACAAAAATCTGCGTCCAAGCAAGAGCTTGAGCGGACGAAGCGCTGGCTTGCCAACGCATGCCTGCTCAGGACGGCGCCGGGCCGGCCTCGCCTCGCGGATGAACCTGCCCGCGCGATCCGGCCACGCCCGCCGTGCCGGGCGGCGCGTCGCTATCGGGTCATGAGTTCGCGCCATCGGGCGCAGTGCAGGTCGAGATGGTCGGGGGGCGCCAGCCCGTTATTGGCCAGCGCGAACCCGTCGTTCATCTCGATCAGCGCCATGTCGCCCCGGTCGGTGAGCCCGACATCGAGGGCGTATCCGGCCACCGACTGCCCGGCCGCGTCGAGCCGCGCGATCATCTCGCCGAGGAGGGCGTCCGTCGGCCTGAGGCCGGGCAGCAGGTCTTCGACCTGGCGGCAATCGACGCGCGACACGCCAGCCCCGAGAATGCGATAGGGGTGGATGCCGAGAAGGCGCGAGTGCAGGACGTAGCACCGGTATTCGGAGTACCACCCGACCGGCTCGCTGCAGAAGAACCATTCGGTGTCGAGGACCGGCGGCAGCGGTCCCAGGGAGCGCAGGCTCGGGACCACGCGCCCGCGAAGCCGCTTCGCCCCGACGATGCGCGGTCGGCACGGCTTGACGAAGACCGGCCCGTCGGCCGTCGGCGAGGCCAGGGCTTCCCCCTTCGCCAGCCACCAGCGGCGATGCAGGTAGGGTTCGAGGCTGGCCGGATAGGAGCCGACGATCCGGCCGGTGCGGCCGAGCGCGTCGAGCAGCCGCCAGCAGACCCCCAGGTCGGCCGAGACGAACACCTCGTCGGACGGCAGCCGCCCCTCGAGGTCGCGCAGGTCCGACGGATGGAGCGGGACGACCGGCACGCCGCGCTGCGCGAGCACCGCGTGGTGCTCGCGCAGATCGCGCAGGATCGACCCGTCGCCGGGCGCGGTCTCGGGCGCCGCCGCCCACCGCACGAGGTCGTCCTCGTTCGGCGTCTGCACGTAGGCGGTGCGCAGGCCGCGGCATTCCCCGGCGATGGTTGTCACGGCGGACCGGCCCGGCGACGCGGCGTCAGGAATTCGCCCAGTTGATCGTGTCGCCGCCCAGAACGTCCTTGATCAGCGGCTGCATCGCCTTGGCCCAGACGATCTTGGAGCCCTGGGCCGAGAACGAGCTGGCCAGCTGCGTCCCATTGACCAAGAGCGTCGCGTTGCCATGGCCGAGTTCCTTAATTTCGACCGTGATCGTGTTATCGTCCGTGATGTTCCGCAGGTCGCTCTGGATATCTTTCGCCGAATAGGCCTTTGTAGCCTGTAAACCCATTTTATTCTCCTGTATTTTTTGCTATGAGCGGGCAATTCGCGCAAATTGATTGTATTTTGTGGTGCTCGATGTGCGTTCGATTGTGTCGCGTAGCGCTGATTTGTTTATGATATGGACCCTTGTGAGGCAACATCGTTCTGGATTGATTGCTGGAAATCAATTTCCTATGTGCAAAAATATAGGATCAAATGATGCGACAGTAATACTTGTCGCGATGTTCCGCTAAGCAAACATGTGCCATCTCGTCAAGTTGTTTTGGCTCGAAGACTTGCTGATGGCCGGAGGAGTGCGCCGTCCCGACCGTCGGGCCGACATCCCCGGGCCGCTTTTCCCGTCTCGCCTCGAGGTCTGTGGAGCGGCGGGACGAGGATCTGCCGCGTGCCCTGGCGTGATGCGACGCCCTCCGGCTCGCGGGCCTTGCGCGCCCGGCCCGGAATTTTCCGAAGACCCCGCCGGAGGCGGCTTCAAGGCGGACACGCCCCGCGACCGGCCGGCCCGGAACCGCCGGCCTATTCTCCCGCCGGCGCGCCGTCCGTCCGTCCGGCGCAGTACCCCGCCACAGTCCCGATCGCCCACAACGCCTTGTCGAGAGCGGTCCCCGTGTCCCGCCGCAGGAGCGCGCGGCCGCCGCTCGCGGTGAAGCGGGCGAGGCGGAAGCCGAGATAGGCGAGGCCGTAGCGGTGGAGCCGCAGCACCCGGCCGAAGCCGCGGGCATAGTCGGCGGCGCGCCTGTGGCGGCCGGTCGCGGCGACCTGGTCGTGATGGACGACGAGGCCGTGGCGGAACACCACCCCCCTCCCCTGCCCGAGGAGACGCAACAGGAAATCGGTCTCCTCGCCGGAGCGGAACGGGGTGGACGCCCCGACGCCCAGGCTCTCGTCGAAGCCGCCCACGGCGCGGGCGGCGGCGGCGCGCACGAACAGGCCGTTCGAATTGCCGGCGAACCACACGTTGCGCCGGTCGACCGCCTGGTCGGCGGCCAGGAACGCGCCGAGGGATTCGCGGCCCGTCGCGTCGAGGGTGCGCCCGGTCACGGCGTCGGCCTCCGGGTGCTCGGCGAAGAGCCGCACCACCTCGGCGACGAGGCCGTCCGGGTACCAGCAATCGTCGTCCGGGAAGGCGACCAGGCCGGCGCGGCAGCGGGCGAGCCCGACATTGCGGGCCCGCGAGAGGCCCGGGGCCGAGCGGATATGGTCGATCGCGAGCCGGTCGCGGTAGCGCGCCATGATCGGCTCCAGGAGGCCGGGCTCGTTCTGGTCGACCAGCACCACCTCGAAGGTCCGGCAGGTCTGGACCAGCAGGGAGTCGAACAGCCGTTCGAGCTGCGCCGAGCGGCCCTTGGTGCAGACGAGCAGGGAGACGAGCGGCGGGGGGGCGGAGGGCATGGTGGGCTCGAGGCTCATCGTCGGGTCGGGTCGTCAGCCGCTGCGGGACAGTCGCAGGGACAGGTCGCCCGGGGCCTGAGCCGGACGCGCCGTCGCCGGCTCGGCGGCGTCCGGCCGTGTCTCGCGCACGACCTGCTTGAGGATCGTGAAGACGCGGTCCTGGTCGATCGCGCGGCTCAGGTTGTGGTCGGTGCCGTCGAGGATCTGGACCGGGTAGCCGAGGCGGCGCGCGATCCGCGCGTCCGCGCTGCCGAAATGCGCCCGCACCGCCGCGATCCCGAGGTCGTCGGCGCTGTAGACCATGCAGATCCGGGCGCCGCGGCGGCGCAGCCGCGCCACCCGCCCGGCGACGCTGGTGCCGCGCCAAGTGCGCCACGGCATCCGGGCGGTCCAGCGATCGAGGCGCGCCGCGCCGTCGCGCAGGAGCGCGCGGGCGATCTTCGCCAGGCCGAGATCGCCGGTCACGATCCGGCGCCAGAACCGGCCCTGCCGCGCCCGCTCCATGTAGCTCTGGCTATGGCGAAACGTGTCCCGCACCATGGTCTCGACGTCGGTGCCGGGCTTCAGGTCGAAGCAGTACAGGTTCACCAGCAGAGCGGCGCGCAGCCGGGGATCGCGGCTGAGGGCCTGGAACGCCTGGTAGGCGCCGCTGCAATTGCCCATGACCACGCCGGGCGCGTAGCCGGAGGCCACCAGGTGGTCGACGGCCGCCGTGACGTCGGCGACCGAGTCGGCCGCGTAGAGCGGCAGCGAGCCGTCGGGCCGGTCGAGGCTGTCGCCGATGCCGCGCAGGTCGAAGCGGAACGAGGCGATCCCGGCCTCGGCCAGCCGCCGGGATAACCGCGTCGTCTGCCGCCCGTGCCCGGCCCGCGGGTTGCGCCCGGAATTGACCACCAGAACGGTGTCGCCGCCCCAGGCTCCCGCCGGCCGGCACAGGATGCCGACGAGGCCCGGGCCGAAGCGCGACACCTCCTCGCGCCAAGCCGCGTCCTCGAGCCGGCAGGGCGGCAAGGACAAAGTTGGCAGGGACGCGGCGGGCGCGGGCGCCCCGGCGACGACGAAGCCGCGCACCACCTCGAAGGTCTGGTCGGGGGTTCGGGAGAAGAGCGGGTCGGAGACGAGCTGCGTCAGGTCCGGGAACGGCCCGGTCTCGACTTGGCTCCCGAGGGACCGGTAGCGCTCGGCCAGTGCCTCGACCTTCGGCCCCAGCATCAGGATCCGCGGCGCCGGGGCGCGCTCCGCCGCCGACAGGTCGATCCGCGCGAGGTCGGCGAGGGTCTGAGGGCCGAGAAGGAAGCTGCCGACCATCAGCGAGTCGGGCTCCTGCGGCATCGGCGTCCGGTCGGGCAGCACGTCGATGAGCCGCGACTGCATCGCCATCTCGCGGCGATAGGCCTTGCCGGTCACGAAGGGCGCGAGCATCACCAGCCGGTCGATCCCCTCGCCCGCGAGCGCCGCCAGGGTGGCGCCCAGCCGCAGGCCCACCACGACGACCTCGTCCACCCCCGCCCGCTCGCGCAGGAACGCGATGCCGGCCCGGATCGCGTCGCGCGCCGCCGGGATCTCGGGCCCCGCCGGGTCGCGCGAATCGCCCTGGCCCGGATAGTCGAAGCGCAGGGTCGGGCAGCCGCTCCGGGCGGTCATGCCGGCGAGCTCGCGCCACGAGCGGTAGGCGCACCATTGCTCGCTCCCGAAGGTGCCGCAGAGCAGCACGCCGCGCCGGTGCGATCCCGGGCTGTACCAGCCGAACGCATCGCCGAGCGCGACCGGAACCGGCTCCCCCATGGCGGGCGCAACGCCCACGCCGTCGGTCAGCATCCGCGCAGTTCCTTCTCTCTCGCCCGGAGCAGCGCCCGATCGCGTTGCCATCGTGAACTGTCCTGGGTCTTCAGCTTTGCTATCGTATCGACGGCCCGACAGTTTCCAAGTTGCCGGATTGCAAGTTTCTGGATTGTAAGCCGTCGGATCGCCTGGGGTCGAGCGGGCCCGGCGTCACGAGCGGGCGACACGGACCGGGCGGTTTCGTGCCAGGCTCGCGAGCCGCAGGCGGAGGATCATGGCCACGAAGACCACGATGTCGACGGTGTAGCGCCGCCCGAGGCGGCGCGGCTCGCGCAGGAGGCGGAACAGCCATTCGAGCCGCGCGAGACGAAACGCCGCAGGGGCGCGGGTCGACGCTCCGGCGGTGTAGTCGAGCAGGGCGCCGACTCCCATCAGCACGCGCGCGTCGATCCGGTGCGCGTGCTCGGCGATGAACATCTCCTGGGCCGGATTCCCGAGGGCGACGAGCAGGATGTCCGGCGCTGCGGCATTGATCTCGGCGAGCACGGCGCCCGTCTCCTCGGGCGCGAAGTAGCCGTGCCGCACGCCGACGATCCGGTGCTGCGGATGGAGGAGCGCCCAGTTGCGCGCCGCCGCCTCGGCGATGCCGGGCTTGGCGCCGAGCAGGAACAGCGAGCGCGGTGCGGTCTCGGCGGCCAGGAAGGCCGGGATCAGGTCGGTGCCGTTGAGGTTCTCGCGGAAGAGACGGCCGCGGAACAGTCCCGAGCACAGGTCGATGCCCAGGCCGTCGCTGACGAGCAGGAGGCTGCGCAGGGACGCGGCATAGGCCGGCAGGCACAACGCCTTCAGCAGCATGTTGGCGTTGCAGAAGCCGAGGCAGAGTTGCCCGCGCCGGTCGAGGGCGTCGCGCAGGCGCCCGAACAGCTCGTCGCGGGTGAGGTCGCTGACGGTGACGCCTTCGATGTCGAGCCGGTCGATGCTCGCAGCTCGGGGCGCCGGGTCGAGGGCGCGGTCAGGCATGGCACGCTTCCGAGGTGGGGTGGATGATCCGTGTCGAGGCAAGACCATCGTGGCGATCGATGAAGAAGTCCCGACCGGTCCCGCCCCGAGCAAAATGAATGCATTCTCCCCCGCCCGAGATGCAGCCTTAATTCAACGCAGGGTTAACGAGGGGTTTGACTCATTCCGAAAAGCTCATGTCGGGATCGTGTTGAATGGCTAAGCTTGTCGTCTTGAGCGTGACTCCGCACTGTTTCGCGGTGATCGCCGCAAGGCGCGGGGCCGCGTTAAAGTCCCGATAGGGGATGGCTGCTACCCCGGAGGCCGGAGCGGCGGGCGCGGAACCCCGCGCTCATCCAGAGGCGCGGACCTGATGCTGACCCTCGTCGCGCGGCTTCGCCGATCGGCCCGCTCGCAGCAATTCGCCTCGGCTTTCGTGGCGCGGATCGCCAGCGCCGTGCTCGGCTTCGTGATGCTCCTCGTCGCGAGCCGGCTCCTCACCACCTACGAATACGGCGTCTACGTCTTCCTGTTCTCGCTCGGCAGCGGGCTCGGGCTGATCGCGGTATTCGGCCAGCAGAACCTGGTGCTGAAGCATTACCGCGCGCAGGATGGCCTCGTGCCGCACAACGACGCGCTGGTCCGCTACAACCTCGGCTGGCTCACGGCCGCGATCGCCCTGATGCTGGCATCGAGCGCGGTGGTGTTCGTCGCCGAGGAGGCCCTGCCGGACCCCTATCACCGGCTCCACCTCGCCTGCGCCTTCGCGGCGGTGTTCGCGCTCAGCGAGTACCTTCAGAGCTATTTCCGCGTCCACGGCCGCATCTGGCTCGCGCTCCTGCCCCGGGAGGTGATCTGGCGCGGCGCCTGCTCGGTGCTGCTCTGGGGCGCCTCGCTCCTCGGCCTGCTGACCGGCGCCACCGCGGCGATGGCGATCGTGCTGGGGCTGCTCCTCGTGATGGCGCTCTACCAGGTCGGCCACCTCGCCGCGCATCACGGCTGGGATTCCTGGCGCGGCGGCTTCCGCCACCCGGAGAAGGCGCCGGCCTGGCGCGGCGAGAGCCTGCTGTTCACCGCCAACAACGTGATGGTGGCGGCGACGGCTTTCCTCGAGACCGTGATCGTCGGCGCCCTGCTCGGCATGGAGCAGGCGGCGTTCTACTTCGTGGCCCTGCGCTACGCCACCTTGGTCAACCTGCCGAGCGCGGCGATCGACACGGTCAGCCTGCCGATGATCGCGCGCCATTTCCAGGCCCGCGACCGGGAGGGCGCGCAGCGCCTGATCGGCCGGCTGTCGCTGGCGAGCTTCGCGATCTCCTCCGTCGGCGCCGTGGTGATGGCGTTCGGCGCGCCCTTCGCGCTCGCCCTGTTCAAGCCGGATTTCGTCGCCCATACCGACGTGCTGACGGTGCTCAGCCTGTCCTCGGTGGTCATCGCGTTCTTCGGGCCGGGCGCCTCGCTGCTGACGATCGGCGGCGGCGAGCGCTACATCCTGGTCAGCAACGCGGTCCTGTTCTCGCTCTACGCGGTCCTCCTCTGCCTCGTGGCGGTGCCGTTCGGCATCCTCGGCGTCGCCGTGGCGAATGTCGGCTGGACGGTCGTCATCAACCTGGTGCTCGCCCGCTGGGTGCGGGCGAACTGGAGCGTCGACAGCCGCGCCACCGCCTTCTTCACCCGCCGGGCCTGGGGCCCTGCGCCGATCCCCGTTTCAGCCACCGCGCAGGCGGCGGAGTGAGATGCGCCGCCTCCTTGCCCTCGCCTGCGCGATCCTGGCGCTTCCCCCTGCCCCCGCCGCGGCGGCGCCCGCCTGCCTGCGCGGCGTCAACATCAGCGGGGCCGAATTCGGCACGGTCCCGGGACGCTACGGCTTCGACTACCTCTACCCGTCGGCCTCGACGATCAGCCGCTTCGCGGCCCTCGGCCTCACGGCGATGCGGCTGCCGATCCGCTGGGAGCGCCTGCAGCCGAACCTTCGCCAGCCCTTCGACCCGGAAGAGCTCGGCCGCCTCGAAACCGCTGTCTCGGCCGCGACCCAGGCGGGCCTGCGCACGGTGATCGACCTGCACAACTACGCCTATTACGGCAAGGCGCGCATCGGCACCGAGATGGTGACGCCGGAGGCCTTCGCGGATGTCTGGCGGCGCCTGGCGCAGCACTTCCGCGGCGACCCCTCCGTGGTGTTCGGGCTGATGAACGAGCCGCACGACATCCCGGCCGAGCGCTGGCTCATCTCCGCCAACGCCGCCATCGCGGCGATCCGGGAGGCGGGGGCCGCGCACCTCGTGCTGGTGCCGGGCTCCGGCTGGAGCGGGGCGCATAGCTGGACGGCCGACCTGCCGACCGGCAACAACGCCGCGGTCATGCTCGGCGTGGTCGATCCGGGCAAGAACGTCGCCTACGAGGTGCACCAGTACCTCGATGCCGACTATTCCGGCACCCATGCCGAGTGCAGCCGCGGCGCCGACGCCCTGCAGGCGGTGGAGCGCCTGACCGGCTGGCTGGCGCAGAACGGGCGCCGTGCCTTCCTCGGCGAGATCGGCGCCTCCGGCCGCCGGGGCTGCCCGGAGCGCCTGCAGGCGGTGCTGACCCATGTCAACGCGAACCCGAAGCAATGGGTCGGCTGGACCGTCTGGGCCGCCGGCGACCTCTGGGCACCGGACTATCCCTTGAGGCTCGACCCGGCCGGGGCCACCGCCCCGGTCGTGGCCGCGATCCAGGCCGCCGCCCAGGCGAAGCCGTCCTGCGAGCCGTGAGCGCCATGCCGATTCCCGCCCCCCTCTCGATCCTGCACGTGGTCCGCCAGTTCCTGCCCAATCGCGGCGGGCTCGAGGATTTCGTCGCCAACCTCGCCCGCGAGCAGGCCCGCCTCGGCCACCGCGTGCGGGTGCTGACCCTCGACCGGCTGTTCTCGCGGCCCGAGGCGCGGCTGCCGGCGCGGGAGCGCCTCGAGGGGATCGAGATCGAGCGGATCCCGTTCTTCGGCTCGCACCGCTATCCGGTCGCGCCGTCCGCGTTCCGGCATCTCGGCGACGCCGACCTCGTCCACGTCCACGCCATCGACTTCTTCTTCGATGCCTTCGCGCTGGCCAAGCCCCTGCACCGCCGGCCGATGGTGGCGACGACCCATGGCGGCTTCTTCCACACCGACGCGCATTCGCGGCTGAAGAAGCTCTGGTTCGAGGGACCGACCCGGATGAGCGTGCGCGGCTACGAGGCGGTCGTCGCCTGCAGCGAGAGCGACGCCCGGCTGTTCGCCGGCATCGTGCCGGGCGGCGTCGCGGTGATCCAGAACGGCGTCGACCTGGAGAAGTTCGCCGGCGCCGCCTCTCCCGAGCCGCGCCGCGCGCTCCTGACCATCGGCCGCTTCGCCCACAACAAGCGCCTCGACCGCCTGCTCGCGGTGATGCAGGCGCTGAACGCCGACGGCGCCGGCTGGCGGCTGCGGATCGTCGGGGTGCCGTCCGACGTGACGGAAGGCGCGCTCACCGCCGAGATCGACCGGCTGGGCCTCGCCGGCGCGGTCACGCTGCATACCGGCCTCGACGCGCCGGCCGTCCGGGCGCTGATCGGGCAGTCGAGCCTGTTCGTCTCGGCCTCGCAATACGAGGGATTCGGGATCGCGCTGATCGAGGCGCTGAGCGCCGGGCTCGTTCCGGTGGCCCATCCCAACGACGCCTTCGCTTGGCTCAAGAAGCGTCACCCCTTGATTTCCTTGTGCGATTTCGCCGACGCCTATGCGACGGCCGGCACGATCCGCGCGGCGTATGACCGCCTGGAGCAGGGCGCGATCGTGCGCGGCACGGAAGACCTGTCGGATTATCGCTGGGCGAGCGTCGCGGCCCGCTACGTCGCGACCTATCGGGCGGCGCTCGCCGGGGCCGGGCAGACGGTGGCCGCGACGGCGGCGTGACCGGTGCTCGCGCGCGTTCCGCCGCCGCGACCCCGTCAACGCACCGTTAACCCTCTTCCCCGACCCTGTCGGGGCCGCGCCGGCTCGCCGGGCGGCGAGAGCGGCGGTCCGGCATCAGCCCCCCTTCCCATACCGGGCCGCCGCGCTCCCCTCCCCTGCCGGGGCTCGCCGCGTCGCACGCGATCGTGCGACAAGGGTCCGAGACCCGCCCGCACCAGGATGCCGATGCACCTCGTCGTGACCGCCCACACCGCCACCGGCCCGCTCTCGCACCAGCGCACCTCGCCGGAGGGCGCGCTGGAGAAGGCGCAGGAACTCGAGGCCGAGGGCCACGACCACGTCGTCATCACCGACATCACCGGGCGGGACTACGCGCCGCCGGAATTCGACAGCCTCTTCCTCAACCCGGGCACCTGAGCGCCATGCCGGGCATCACCATCTACGTCGACGCCGATGCCTGCCCGGTCAAGGACGAGGTCTACCGCGTCGCCGGGCGGCACGGCGCCCATGTGATAGTGGTGGCGAACAGCTTCATCGCCATCCCGCGCGAGCCGTGGATCGAGCGGGTGATCGTCTCGGACAAGCTCGACGCCGCCGACGACTGGATCGCCGAGCGGGCCGGGCCGCAGGCGGTCGTGATCACCGCCGACGTGCCGCTGGCGAGCCGCTGCGTGAAGGCCGGGGCGAGCGTGCTCGCTCCCACCGGCAAAGCCTTCACCGATTCCTCCGTCGGCATGGCGCTCGCCACCCGGGACCTGATGCAGTCCCTGCGCGAGGCGGGCGCGGTGACCGGCGGCCCGAAGCCGTTCTCGGCCAAGGACCGCTCCGCCTTCCTCGGCGCCCTCGACCGGGTCCTGGTCCGGCTGCGGCGCAACGCCCAAGGCGGCTGAGCCGGGCCGCCGCGAACTTCCCTACTCCCTGTGGGTTCCCTGTCGGCGGCGATCCTTCGCCTGCCCATGGGAGAGCCAGCATGTCGGTCGAGGAGAACACGGTCCATTACGACAGCCCGGCCGGCGGTTGGGGTTCGGTGCGCGGTATCGCCGAGGTGTTCGGCAAGGAATGGGCGACGCCGCTCGCCACCGAGACCCTGTTTCGCCAGAACAAGCCGAAAGGCTTCATGTGCGTCTCCTGCTCCTGGGCGAAGCCGGCGAACTACCATCCCTTCGAGTTCTGCGAGAACGGCGCCAAGGCGACGCTGTGGGAGCTGACCACGCGGCGCTGCACGCCGGACTTCTTCGCCAAGCACACCCTGACCGAGCTGCGCGGCTGGAGCGACTACGAGCTCGAGCAGCAGGGCCGCCTGACCCACCCGCTGCGCTACGATCCCGCCAGCGACCGCTACGTCGCGTGCGGCTGGGACGAGGCGTTTCGCGCGATCGGCTCCGAGCTGCGCCTGCTCGATCCGAAATCGGTGGTGTTCTATTCCTCGGGGCGGGCCAGCCTCGAGACCTCGTATCTCTACGCCCTGTTCGCGCGCCTCTACGGCAACAACAACCTGCCCGATTCCTCCAACATGTGCCACGAGACGACCTCGGTGGCCCTGAAGAAGGTGATCGGCGCCAGCGTCGGCACGGTCGTGTTCGACGATCTCCAGACCTGCGATGCCATGTTCTTCTTCGGCCAGAACACCGGCTCGAACTCGCCGCGCTTCCTGCACCCGCTCCAGGAGGCCTCGAAGCGCGGCGTGAAGATCATTACCTTCAATCCCGTGCGCGAACGCGGCTTGGAGAGCTTCACCAACCCGCAGAGCCCGGTCGAGATGCTGACCCGCAAGGCGACGCCGATCAGCACGCAGTATCACCAAGTCCGGCCCGGCGGCGACATCGCGGTGATGCTCGGCCTGTGCAAGCACGTCTTTGCCGCCGACGATGCCGCCAAGGCCCGCGGGGAGCGCGTCCTCGACGTCGACTTCATCGCCCAGCACACGACCGGGCTCGACGCGTTCGAGGCGAAGGTCCGGGCGACGTCCTGGGAGGAGATCGAGCGGGAATCCGGGATTGCCCGCGCCGACATCGAGGCGGCGGGGCAGGTCTATGTCGAGGCCGAGCGGGTTTGCGCCTTCTACGGCATGGGCCTGACGCAGCACGTGCACGGCTTCGAGAACGTCGCGATGGTCGTCAACCTCCTGCTGCTCAAGGGCAATATCGGGCGCGACGGAACCGGCGTGTCGCCGGTGCGCGGCCATTCCAACGTGCAGGGGCAGCGCACCGTCGGCATCTCGGAGAAGCCGGAGCTGGTGCCCCTCGACCGGCTCAGCCAGCAATTCGGCTTCGCGCCGCCGCGGGAGAAGGGCGTCAACACGATCGAGGCCTGCGAGGGCATCCTGTCGGGCGAGATCCGCAGCTTCATCGGGCTCGGCGGCAACTTCGTGCGCGCGATCCCCGACCAGGACCGGATGGAGAAGGCCTGGACCCGGATGCGCCTCACCGTGCAGGTCGCCACCAAGCTCAACCGCTCGCACCTCGTCAACGGTGAGATCGCCTACCTGCTGCCCTGCCTCGGCCGCACCGAGGAGGATCGCCAGGCGAGCGGCCCCCAGGCGGTGAGCATCGAGGACACGTTCAGCTGCATCTACGGCTCGCAAGGCCGCCGCACCCCCGCGAGCGACTTCCTGAAGTCGGAGGTCGCGATCGTGGCCGGCCTCGCCAAGGCGACGCTGGCGCCGAACCCGAAGGTGAGGTGGGACGAGTGGGTCGGCGATTACGGCCTGATCCGCGACGAGATCGCCAAGACCTACCGGGAAGAGTTCCACGACTTCAACGACCGGCTCTGGATCCCCGGCGGCTTCTATCGCGGCAACTCGGCACGCGAGCGGATCTGGAAGACGGAGAGCGGCAAGGCCGAGTTCACCGCGCCCGAGGTGATGTCGGCGACCGGGTTCGCCGACGAGCCCGGCCGCTACCGACTGATCACCATGCGGTCGAACGACCAGTTCAACACCACGATCTACGGCTACAGCGACCGCCTGCGCGGGATCGAGGGGACCCGCGACGTGCTGCTGATGAATCCCGAGGAGATCCGCCGGGCGGGCCTGCGCGACGGCCAGGTCGTCTCCCTCGTCAGCGATGCCGGCGACGGGATCGCCCGGGAGGTGACCGGCCTGACGGTGACGCCGTTCGCCCTGCCGGACGGATGCCTCGGCGCCTATTATCCTGAGATGAATCCTCTGATGGCGCTCTCGCACCACGACCTGCAATCCGGGACGCCGGCGGCGAAATCCGTGCCGGTGCGGATTCGGCCGGCGGCCGGCGGGCCGAAGACGAACCGGCGCGAGCCGACGGGGCATTCGGCGCATCCGATCTGAGGGAGGCCCCCTCCCCCACCGGGCGGTCTCGCGGCCTGAGTGCCGTCCATGCCTCTTCCCGCGGGCAGCTTTGCCGCCCGGACCTTGCCGCCGGTGGGGAGAGGAAACAGCGCCTCGTCGGCGGTGTCGGATGCACGTCCCCTCCCGTCGGATCACCCCGCCACCTGCGCATCAAAATGCCAGGTGCCTGAGAATGACGCACAATTGTGCTTGTGCGCGGGTGAAACGCCGGGTACCACTGTGATCACAGACACGAACAAGGCCGCCCTCGAGAGCGGCCCGAAGTCTGGGGAGGAAGGCCCTCACCGAGGGCGAGCACCGCCGCGACGCCATCGCGGCGGTGCTCCTCATTTGTCCTATGTCGCAACTGTCCCATGTCGCAACCGGCGGGACAAGCCGGCCTTAAGGGTAAGGCCGTATGGGCGGCCGGTGGGCCGTCACTCCCCTTTCCGCTCCTCGCCCCTCGCGAGTCCGAAGCGGTCGAGCACCTTCAGCACGATCAGGACCATCAGGCCGAAGCCCATCGCGACGGCGAGGAGCCTGAATTGTGCCGCCCCGGCGACGATGCCCAAAGAGGCCGAGAACCAGAGGCTCGCCGCTGTGGTCAGGTTCCTCACGTTGCGGCGGGCGACGAAGATCGTGCCGGCCGAGATGAAGCCGATCGCCTGAGCCAATCCCTGGATCACCCGCAGGGGATCGGCATCCCCGCCGTCCTGGCGCACCACCGCGTAGAGGCCGAGCGCCGAGGTGGTGACGAGGGCCGCGCTCAGGGCGACGAGGGTGTGGGTGCGCAGGCCCGCATCCTTGCCACGCCATTCGCGCTCGAAACCGAGCACCAGGCCGCAGACAGTCGCGGCGCCCAGCCGTGCGACGATCTCCCCGAGGGAGAAGGCCGTGGCGTCGGGCAGCATGGCCCGGTCAGGCCTCCGGCCCCGGCTCCGGCGGTTCCGGGAACGGCGTCCAGTGGGTGAACGCGTCCGGTGCGTAGCCGTACTCGGTGGTGGCGACATGCCAGGGTCGTCCGTCCCCGGCCCGCCCGGGATCCCAGCGGATCACGGCGCGCCGGTCCGGCTCGTCCTGGTGGATGGCGATGATCCAGCGGCCGTCCTGAGGCGCGCGATCGATGGGCCTCCAATCGGTCATCGGATGCTCCGCAGCGAATGACTATGCGGAACCAACGCTCGGCGGCTGCGGCTGTTTCGCCCTCAGCCGGGCGCGCTGCCCCGCTTCAGGCGCTCGCCCGCCTCGCATTCGAGCAGGAAGGTCGCGCGATTTCCGCCGGTGATGCCGCTCTGGTCGGCCTTGGCCTCGCAGACCTGCCGGGCGTCGGAGTCGCTCGAACCGGGTGCGCTTTGCGCGAGAAGGCTGGAGGGCGCGAGGACGGCGAGGAGCAGGAGGATGTGGCGCATGGCGGGCCTCGGTCGCGCGGGCGGGACTTCCGGGTCATGTCCCGCCCGAGAGTTCGGTTCCCGGTTGTCCAGGCCGCAGGCGCCCGTTCAGGTCCGGGACCGGCCGGCCCGGTAGGCGGCCAGGATCTCCGGCAGCCGGTCGAGGACGTAGTCGGCGAGGCCGGGCTCCAGGCTCTCGTCGAAGGACAGCGCGACCCGGTCGGGCGTGCGCTCGATCCGGGCGATGCCGCGGCCGGCCTCGTCGCTCCAGATCTGCGGCGCCGGCCGCTTCGCGGCAGGAGGCGCCAGCGCGTTCAGCACGGCGGCGAAGCGCTCGTTGGTGGGCTTCGCCCGGAAGCCGGGATCGGCGAGCAGGCCGGCAATCCGGTGGGCCTCAGCCGCCTTGATCCGATCGGCGAGCAGCATCCATCGCGGCCGGCCGGCGGCCGGAGCCGGGCCGATCGCCCGGACGATCTCCGCCGGCACGGTGCGCGCCACCGAGATCAGGGTCGAGAGGTCTCCCTTGCCGACGCCCATCGCGGCGGTGATCGTGGCGCGCGGGAAGCCGTGCTCCTCGAGCCGCAGGGCGAAGAAGGCCCGCTCGATGTAGCTCAGATCCTGGCGCTCCAGGTTCTCCTTGCCCTGGGCCACGACCAGCTCGGCGTCGGTGAGCGGGCGCACCACGGCGCGGACCGGCTGCGCCAATTGCCGCGCCGCCTGGATGCGCCGGCGGCCATAGGCGACCTGGTAGCGCTCCGGGGCTTCCGGATGCGGCCGCACCAGGATCGGTACCTGCTGGCCGCTCTCGCGGATGCTCTCGACCAGGGCGGCAAGCCCCGGATCGCTGGCGTCGGCCACCCGGTCGGCGATGAAGGAATCGTCGATCCGCTCCGGCTCGATCTCGACCACGACGGTGCCGGACTCGATCTCCGCCGCGGCGTCGGCCCGGGCTGCCAGCCCGCGCAGGGTGCTGCTCATCGCCCGCACCGGACCGCTGCGGCTGCGGTCCGGGGCGCGGGGGTTTGCAGCTGCGAACTCGGCCTCGGCCTGGCTCGGGTTTGCAGCTGCAAACGCCTCCGGCTCCGGTGCGGGCGGCTCGGGAGCGGCCTGGGGCTTTTGCAGCGGCCTGGCGCCGAACAGCGCGTCGAGGTTCGACTTGCGGCTCATGGCCGGCCCCAGGCACGCCGGATCAGGCCCTCGATCTCGCCGTTGACGGCTTCGAGGGATTCGAGCGCCCGGTCGTAGGTCGAGCGGGTCACGCTCTCGCGACCGATCTCGTAGAGGGTCTGCTTCGACAGGCCGGCATCCGACACCGCCGAGGACTTGAGCATCGGTGCGGTCAGCACGGCATCCTCGAACAGGGTGCGCAGCATGCCGACGATCCGGGTCTGCGGCGCATCCTGCTGCTCGTAGCGGGTCACGAGGTAGCGCAGCCAATCGTATTGCAGCCGTCCGCCGGATTCCGCCACCACGCCGAGCAGGTCCTCGGTCATCGCCAGAAACTGGCTCATCGATGCGACGTCGAGCATCTGCGGATGCACGGTGATCAGGAGCGAGGTCGCGGCGCAGAGCGCCGAGAGCGTCAGGTAGCCGAGCTGCGGCGGGCAATCGATGACGACGATGTCGTAGGCTTCCGCCACCGTCTCGATCGCGTGGGCGACCCGGTCGAAGAACAGCGGCTCGCCGGCCCGGCGGCGGCTGAGCGCCCGGGGCGTCTCGTGCTCGAACTCCATCAGCTCGAGATTGGCCGGCACCAGGTCGAGGCCGGTGAAGTAGGTCGGGCGCACCACGTCGCGCAGAGGCCTCGCATCGTCGTAGCGGATCGCGCCGTAGAGGGTCTCGTCGGCCCCGACATCCAGTTCCGGCTGCACGCCCATCAGGGCCGAGAGGCTGGCCTGCGGGTCGAGGTCGATGGCGAGCACCCGGTAGCCGCGCAGCACCAGGGACTGGGCGAGGTGGGCCGTGGTGGTGGTCTTGCCCGAGCCGCCCTTGAAGTTCGCGACCGCCACGACCTGCAGGTGCTCGTTGGCCCCGCGCCGCGGCTGGTAGCGCCGGCCGCCACGGGTGTTCTCGTCGAGATAGGCGCGCAGGCCGTGGATGTCGGCGAGGGAGTAGGAGCGCCGGCCGTTGGCCGAGACCTCCGGTTGCGGCCCGAGCCCGTCGGCGGCGAGCTGCTGCAGCCGCGACACCGTCACGCCGACGATGCGGGCGGCTTCCGTCGAGGTGAACCGGCGCAGCCCCTTGGCGGCCGTCGGCGGGAAGAGCCCGGAGGAGATCGCCTGCAACTGCTCGCGGAGCGTCGCGGCATGGGCGCCGATCATCGCGGCGGGGGCGACCGGAGCAGGAGGCTGGGGCGGCGTATGCTGATTCATCCTCGCGAGCCCTGTTTGCAGAATTTTCGCCGGTTCGGCGTTCAAACTACAATTGGACCTTTCGAGCCCCGATTCGCAATCGCTGCCCCACCATCCGCGCAAGCCCCGCACAAGCCTGCCGCGCCAGCGGCGTCCGCCATTGGTGCAGGCCGGGGATGGGTGGGGGAGGGGCGATCCCGCCGCCCTCCACCCGGAGCGGGGACACGCCCACCGGAAGGGCACGCGGCCTACCTCGAAATAGGGCTATGCCGGCCGCTTCATCGCATGTCCCGCCGGGGCTAGGGTCGGAATCGGCACCACCCCATTCCACGGGACAGGGGAGACCAGGGAAGTCCGCGGATGCGCGGTCCGCATCGTCGAGGTCTCGGCTGCGCTTGCGGAGCGCTCCGGCCTCCGCGCTCGCATCAAATCCGTAAGCTTGACGGAATCCTCGTCCTGCAATCGTGCGATGATTTGCCGGCCGTTAAGCTGTTCGGAGTTGAGTTGTCGGCATCCACTCGGATCGAACGTCCTGCTCCGCAGGGGATCGGACGTTTGCCTCAAATAGTCATTCGAAAATTTACCAAGATTTGCGCCTGACATTGCAACCTCATCTGGCCGATGAGAATCGTGTCTCACACAGGAAGGTGGAGCCCCATGGTCGAGATCTCCGATATCCGGGACGTGCTGAAGTCGCTGGAATCGCTCAAGGGCGTGGTCGACGGCCTGTCGGACGACGACGACCTGTTCGAGAAGGGGCTCGATTCCTTCGGCTCGGTGCAGCTGATGCTGGCCCTCGAGGAGCGGTTCGACATCGAGTTCCCCGATACCCTGCTCGGCCGGCGCTCCTTCTCGACCATCCGCATCATCCGGGACACCGTATCGGGCTTACGCCAGCAGGAGGCCGCATGAACATGCATGTCGAGGTCGCGGCGACGGTGCCCGTCGCGGCGACGGTGCCCGTCGCGGCGGCCGCCCCGGTCGATGCCCTCGACGTGCGGGCCAAGCGCGTGGCGGAGATCGCCGCCCGCCACGCCGAGAGTGTCGACCGCGAGGGCCGGTTTCCGGCCGAGGCGGTCGCGGCGCTGAAGGCCGAGCGCCTGCTCGGCATCCAGGTCCCGCAATCCCTGGGAGGGGAGGGGGCCTCGATGAGCGAGCTCGCCGAGCTCTGCGCCGTGCTCGGGCGCGCCTGCTCGGCCGCCGCGATGGTGTTCGCGATGCACCACATCAAGCTCGCGAGCCTCGTCACCCACGGCCTCGACAGCGCCTGGCACTGCACGCTGATGGAGCGGATCGCGGCCGAGCAGCTGCTGATCGCCTCCTCGACCACCGAGGCCGGCATCGGCGGCGACCTGCGCAACAGCCTCTGCGCCGTCGAGGCCGAGGGCGGCACCTTCTGCCTGACCAAGGAGGCGAGCGTCATCTCCTACGGCGCGCAGGCCGACCTGATCCTCGCCACCGCCCGCCGCAACAAGGAGGCCGCGACCTCCGACCAGGTGCTGGTGGCGCTCCTGTCCGACCAGATCACCCTGGAGCGCACCGGCGTGTGGGACACGCTCGGCATGCGCGGCACCTGCAGCGACGGCTTCCTGCTCAAGGCCGAGGGATTGCCCGTGGCCCAGGTGCTCCAGAAGCCCTTCGCGGAGATCGCCGCACAGTCGATGCTCGCCGCCTCGCACCTGCTCTGGGGCAGCGTGTGGTTCGGGATCGCTGCTTACGCGGTCGATCGCGCCCGCGCCTTCGTGCAGGGCGAGGCTCGCAAGAAGCCGGGCCAGGTGCCGCCGGGGGCTCTGCGCCTCGCCGAGGCCGCCAACGAGCTCCAGGCGATGAAGAGCACCATCGTCGCCGGGCTCGCGCGCTACGAGGCCGCCAAGGGCGATCCCGATTCCTTGAGCGCGATCGGCTTCTCGATCATGCTCAACAACGTCAAGACCACCGTCTCGGGCCAGGCCGTCGACATCGTGCAGCGCGCCCTCGGGGTGGTCGGCATCGCCGGCTACAAGAACGGCACCCCGTTCAGCCTCGGCCGGCAGCTGCGCGACGTCCTCTCGGCGCCGCTGATGATCAGCAACGACCGCATCCTCTCCAACACCGCCAACCTCCTGCTGGTGCAGAAGGGCAGCGGCAAGCTCCTGAGCGCGTGATGGACCAGAGCCTCTCCCCCGATCTCCTGCCCGTCGCCGACGAGGCCGTGAGCGAGGCGCCCGCGCCCCGCTCGTTCCTCGACCGCCTGTTCGACCGCGGCCTCCTGATCCGTACCGGGGTCGACGGGCTCTACGGCCGCTCCGGCGCCTTCGAGAGCGTGGTCGAAGCCCTCGACCGGCTGGTCTCGCGCATCGGCGGGGCCGACGGCGCGGAGGTCCTCCGCTTCCCGCCCGGCATGGCCCGCGCGAGCTTCGAGCGCAGCGGCTACCTCAAGGGCTTCCCGCATCTCGCCGGCACGGTGCACAGCTTCTGCGGCAACGAGGCCGACCATGCCCGGCTGCTGGCCTGCCTCGATGCCGGCGAGGACTGGACCGCCAAGCAGGCGGCCACCGACATCGTCCTGACCCCGGCCGCCTGCTATCCGCTCTACCCGGTCGCCGCCGCCCGCGGCCGCCTGCCGGAAGACGGGCTGCTGTTCGACCTGCAATCCTACTGCTTCCGGCACGAGCCCTCCCTCGAGCCGACCCGCATGCAGCTGTTCCGCATGCGCGAATACGTCCGCATGGGCACGCCGGAGCAGGTCCTGGCCTTCCGCGAGCTGTGGCTCCAGCGCGGCACCACGATGATGAGCGACCTCGGCCTGCCGCTCGCCATCGACCCGGCCAACGACCCGTTCTTCGGCCGCGCCGGCAAGATGCTGGCCAACAACCAGCGCGCCCAGGCGCTGAAGTTCGAGCTGAACGTGCCGGTCAACAGCGAGGACAAGCCGACCGCCTGCCTCAGCTTCAACTACCACCAGGACCATTTCGGCACGACCTGGGGCATCCATCAGGCCGACGGCTCGGTGGCGCACACCGCCTGCGTCGGCTTCGGCCTGGAGCGGATCACCCTCGCGCTCCTGCGCCACCACGGCCTCGACCTCGACGCCTGGCCGGCGGAGGTCCGCGCCCAGCTCTTCGGCTGAGGCCGCGATGTCGGCGGCTCTCGCCCTTCCGATCGAGGCGCCGCGGACGGAGACGTCCGCGGCTCCCCGCTCCGCCCCGCACGCGCTCCATGCCCCCGACCGGACCTGGCCGGAGACGAACTGCTACGTCGATCTGTGGATCGAGCTGCTGCACCTGCGGGGCTTGAGCCCGGAGGCGATGCTGGGCTTCACCCTGCGCCAGGATTTCGAGGGCGACCAGTTCACCTTCTTCAAGCCGAAGGCCGCCGACATCGAGGCGCTCTACGGCCTGGAGGTCCTGGAGCTGGCGCTCTACGAGGACCTGGAGAGCCACAGCCTGATCCAGGCGGCGCGGGGCTTCCCCGTGCTGGTCGAGGTCGATGCCTTCTTCCTCCCCGACACCGCCGGCACCACCTATGGCCGCGAGGCCTCGAAGACCACGATCGCGATCCTGGCCCTCGATCCGGAGCGGCGGGTCCTCGACTACCTCCACAATGCCGGCCGCTTCACCCTGGACGGGGCCGATTATGACGGGATCTTCGCGCGGGGCCGGCTCCTGCCCTATGCCGAGTTCGTGAAGCCGTGCGGCCCGCCCTTGAGCCCGGCCGAGCTGCCGGGCGCCGCCCTGGCGCTGCTGCGCCGCCACCGGGCCCACGCACCGGACCGGAACCCGGTCACCGCCTTCCGCGAGGCCCTGGCGGGCAAGGCGGACGCCTTCGTGCAGCGCCCGCTCACGGCCTTCCACGCCTACGCCTTCAACACCACCCGCCAGCTCGGGGCGAATTTCGAGCTTCTGGGCAGCCACCTCGCCTGGCTGGCGGAGGTGGGGGCGGGGCCGTTCGGCGAGGCGGCGGAGGCGGCGACGCGGCTCGCGCAGGAGGCCAAGGCGTTCCAGTTCCAGCTCGCCCGCGCCTTCGCCCGCGGCAAGCTCGCGGGCCTGCCCGAGCGCCTGTCCGCCGCCGAGGCGACCTACGCGGCTGTGTTCGCGGCGCTCGATCGGGCGCTCGCGCCGGATCGAGAGCCTGTTCGATCGGCGTAGCCCGTCGAACAAGCCCGACTTTGCCTGACCCTCTGCCTCATCCCGGGGCCCGCCGCAGGCGAGAGCCCGGGATCCATGACCGCTGACCGTCGAGAACGAGGCGGAACGCGGCCTGCCTCATCCTGCGTCGTCAGCGCGTGTGGATCCGGGTTTCCGCTGCGCGGCCCCCGGGACGACGCGGGACTTCGACGCCGCACGCGCGCAAAACAGCCTCCAAGGACAGCATGGCCCTTCTGCGCACCGTCGATCGGCCCCTCGACGGGCCTTGGGACATGATCGTCACCGAGCCCGGCGCCTGCGCCCGGCCCGAGAATTCGAGGAATCTCACCGGCTACATCCCCGCCCCAGTGCCGGGCACCGCGGCCGGGGCGCTCCGCGAGGCCGGCCGATGGTCGGACCGGGAGCCGACGCCGCTGCACGGGTCCGACATCTGGTACCGCACGCCCATCTCGGGGAGGGGCCGCGAGATCCTGCGCTTCGAGGGGCTGGCGACGCTCTGCGAGGTCTGGCTCGACGACACACTCCTGCTCGCCTCCCGCTCGATGTTCCTCGCCCACGAGGTCACGGTTGATCTCGCCGGCACCCACACCCTCGCGCTCGCCTTCCGCTCCCTGGCGCAGGACCTCGCCCGGTCGCACAAGCGCGGCCGCTGGCGGCCGCAACTCGCCACGCCCGGATCGTTGCGCCACGCCCGCACCACGCTGCTCGGCTTCATGCCGGGCTGGTGCCCGAGCATCGACGCGGTCGGGCCGTACCGGCCGATCACCCGGAGAGGGGAGGGGGGGCGCCCGACCGAGATCGATCTGCGGGCGAGCGTCGAGGATGGGACCGGGATCCTCACCGCCGGCTTGCGCCTCCCGGTGGCCGACGGTCCCGTCACCTTGCGCTGCGACGGCCGCGAGATCCGTCTCGCCGAGACCGCCCCCGGCCGGTTCGAGGGCCGGCTCGTCCTGCCGGACGTCGCCCTGTGGTGGCCGCACACCCATGGCGAGCCGCGGCTGCACGCCGTCGTGGTCGAGGCCGGGGGGAAGACGTTCGACCTCGGCCGGGTCGGATTCCGCACCGTCACGCTGCTGCGCCCCTTCGCCGACGGCCTGAGCCTCGCGGTCAACGGCGTGCCGGTCTTCTGCCGCGGCGCCTGCTGGACCCCGCCGGACCTCGTCGGCCTGCCGGGCGACCGGGCGGCCTATGCCCCGCTCCTGGGCCTCGCCGTCGAGGCCGGCATGACGATGCTGCGGGTCGGCGGCACGATGCTGTACGAGGGCCAGGCCTTCCACGACCTCTGCGACGAACTCGGCATCCTGGTCTGGCAGGACCTGATGCTGGCCAATTTCGACTACCCGACCGACGATCCCGCCTTCCGGTCGGCGCTCACGGCGGAAATCGCCCAGCTCCTCGACCGGCTCCAGGCGTCGCCCTCGCTCTGCATCGTCGGCGGCGGCAGCGAGGTCGAGCAGCAGGCGGCGATGCTGGGCTTTCCCGAGCCGGTCTGGCGTGCCGGAGCGGTGGAGGCGATGCTGCGCGAGGCCGTGGCGGAACGCCGGCCGGACCTCGTCGTGGTGCCGAACTCGCCCTCCGGCGGCGACCTGCCGTTCTCCACGAAGGCGGGCGTGACCCACTATTACGGGGTCGGGGCCTATTGCCGGCCGTTCGAGGATGCGCGCCGGGCCGAGGTGCGCTTCGCCTCCGAATGCCTGGCCTTCGCCAACGTGCCGGACGCGGCCTCCCTCGCGGAGGCGGGTTTGACCGACCCGCGCGATCCCGCCTGGAGCCTCGGCGTGCCGCGCGACCGCGGCGCCGGCTGGGACTTCGAGGGCGTGCGCGATCACTACGTCGGCGTCCTCTACGGCGTCGACCCGGAAGCCCTGCGCCGCGACGACCCGGAGCGCTACCTGACCCTCGGCCGCGCCGCCGTCGCCGAGGTGATGGAGGCGACCTTCGCCGAGTGGCGCCGTACGGGCTCGATCACCGCTGGCGGCCTGGTCTGGCTCGCCCGCGACCTCGCGCCGGGGGCGGGCTGGGGCGTGATCGACGTGGCCGGCCGGCCGAAATCGGCCTGGTTCGCCCTCAAGCGCGCCTTCCAGCCGGTCCAGGCCGTGCTCTCGGACGAGGGATTGAACGGCCTCCACGCCCACCTGCTGAACGAGACCGCGGGCCCCATCGACGTCACCGTCACGCTCACTTTCACCGGCACCGCCGGCAAGGTCGCCGCCAGGGCGGAGCGGGCCCTGTCGCTCGGGGCCCGCTCCGCCCTCTCGCTGTCCTCGGCCGCGCTGCTCGGCCGCTTCTTCGACGCCACCGCCGCCTACCGCTTCGGCCCACCGGCGCATGATCTGGCGCATCTGCGGCTCACGCGCGCCGACGGCGCCTTCCTCGCCGAAGCGTTCCATTTTCCGGCCGGCCGGGACGCGGCTCCGCGGGAGGTCGGCCTCTCCGCCGCTCTCGTCGAGGCTCGGGACGGTGTCGTCCTGCGGGTCGGGGCCGAGCGGCACGCGATCGGGGTGCACGTCGTCCTCGACGGCGAGGGGCGCCCGTCCGACAACTGGTTCCATCTGGCGCCGGGGGGAGAGCGCCACCTCGCGCTCACCGGGACGGGCGGGCGGCCGAGCGGTACGGTGCGGGCGGTGAATGCGAGCGAGGTGGTGCGGTTCTGAGCTGCAAGCTGACGCACCCTCTCAGTCATGCTGAGGATCCTCCGCCATCCCGGATGGTGGGTAGGATCGTGCCTTCTGCGTAGCCGAAGCCGGCACTGAGGCTGACACCCTCCCGGAGCCGCGGTCGCCCGCCTGCGGCCGAGCGTTCAGTCGATCACCTCGACCACCCGCCGCGTGCCGGGCTCGACCAGCACCGGGTGATCGTTGACGATCGTGTAGTTGTAGTTCTTGAGGGCGAATTCCGGCGGCACGTCGTAGTAGACGATGCCTTCAGGCGGCAGCACCGTCCCGACGCGCAAGGACCCGCCGTAGCGGAAGGACGGGCGGTGCTCGCCCGCGGCGTAGATGCGGAAGCGCTCGCGCCGGTCGATGCCCAGGATGCTGTTGGCGGTGCCGACGGCGGCCCCGATCGCCCCACCCACCACCGCGCCCACCGGCCCGGCAATCGCCTCACCCCGTGCCGCGCCGTCCTGCGCGCCGCGGGCGGTGCCCTGGGCCTGGGCGGCGGTGATCCCGGTGGCGAGGAGCAGGGCGGCGAGGGCGAGGCGCATGAGGGGGGTCTCGACAGGGCAGGGAGCGGGAAAGCCAGAGCTTGGCCGTATCGGGAGAACGGTGGGGCGGGGGAGTGGTTCCCCGTCGTCACGGCGGCCCGGCCCGTCGCCTCTCTCGCGCGCAGGAGTATCCGCGACATGGAGAAGCGCGGGGCCGGATCGCTCCGGGAGGCCGCTTTCCCGCCCGCCGCATGGGCCTGGACGTGGGCCACCACGGACAGGGGCTCCCGACAGCCCCCGCCCTCCGCCGCGACCGGCGCAGCCTTCGGCTCACCGTCTCCGCACACCAGGACGGCGAAACGCGCCGATGGCGCCGCACTTGCCGGGCAGGCCGGAGCGGGATCGACCGAACCGCTACAGATCGAAATTCGTCGGCATCATCACGACGTCGCGAATGGTCATGCCGCGCGGTCGCGTCAGCATGAACATCACCACGTTCGCCACCTCCTCGGGCTCGAGCAGGCTGCCGGAAGCGCGGGCCTCTTCCAGCTTCTCGGCCGGCCAGTCGGCGAGGAGCGCGGTGACGACCGGGCCCGGCGAGATCGCGCCGACGCGGATGCCGTGCTTGAACACCTGCCGCCGCACCGTCTGGACGAAGCAGTTGATCGCCCATTTCGACGAGGCGTAGACCGGCTCCCACGGCGTCGGGTAGTGGGCGGCGAGCGAGCTCGTCACGATGATGTCGCCGGAGCCGCGCGCGATCATGTGCGGCAGCACATCGTGCACGTTCTTCATCACGACGTTGACGTTGAGGTTCAGCATCCGGTCGATCGCGGCGCTGTCGGCCTCGACGAGGTCGCCGCCGACATAGGTGCCGGCATTGGCGTGCAGGATGTCGAGGCGGCCGGCTCCGTCGAGGATCCGGGGCAGCAGGGTGGCGCAGGCCGCCGGATCGAGGAGGTCGAGGGCGAGCGGGATCGCCGCCTCGCCGTGCCTGGCGCACAGGGTCGCCAGAGCCGTCTCGTCCCGGTCGATCAGCACCACGCGGGCTCCGGCCGCCAGCATCGCCTCGGTGCTGGCGAGCCCGATGCCCGAGGCCGCGCCGGTGACCGCCGCGACCTTGCCGTGCAATTCTCCCGCCACGACGATCCCCCCTTCGCCCGTATCAGCGCAACGCCAGCGTGTCGGCCGCCGGCTCGCCCTCTCGCGGCAGGCTCGTCTGCCAGACGGTGTTGCTGCGGCCCTTCTGGTAGCCGTCGTCGTAGAGGCGGCGCATATAGGCGGTGTCGAACCCTTGCGAGGCCGGGACCTCGGGGATGCGCCGGTCGATATAGGTCAGGTTGAAGCCCATGCCGTTACGGCGGGCGAAGGCCTGGGTGCTGGCCAGCGTCGCCCGGGAGCGGGACCGCCCGACGGTCGAGAGCGAGCGGACCGCGATCGGCAGGGTGCCGTTCTGCACCACGTCGAAGCTCGGCTCGATGCGGCCGTTGATGACGACGTAGATGCTGGGCTTGCCGCGGCTCGCCGCGATGCGCCCGTCCTGGGTCAGGAAGGCCTCCGGCAGGGTGAAGACCGGGGTCACGACCGAGCCGTCGACATGCATCTCCTGGAAGGCGTGGTTGCCGGCCTGGGCGTCGATCAGCATCGGCGGGAAGACCGCCGGCACGCTGGCCGAGGCGGTCAGCACGTCGCGGAACAGGTCGCGGGCGTTGGGCTGGCCGCTCGCCGCGATGGCGCCCATGTCCCAGATCACGGCGCGCTGCGAATCGAGGTTGGTGGTGACGACGAGGAGCCGCCGTCCCTTGCGGTGCTCCTCGGCCACCGCCGCCAGCAGGTCGGGCGTGACGTAGCGCCCGACGAGGTCGCGCAGGCGCGCATCGCCGAACAGGCCGTCGCCGATCAGCACGTTCAGGGGGTTGGGCGAGCGCACCAGGGTCGCGGCCTCGCCGCTGGTGTAGATCTCGCGCAGGTACCCGTCATAGGCACTTCCTAAGAAGGCGAACGGCGCGATCAGCGCCCCCGTCGAGACACCCGAGACCATGGTGAAGGTGGGCCGCCGGCCCGTCTCGCTCCAGCCGTTGAGCACGCCGGCGCCGTAGGCCCCGTCGCCGCCGCCGCCCGAGAGGGCGAGGTAGCTGAACGGCTCGCGCGACGCCTTCACCCGGTCGGCGACCGCCGCGAAGCTGCGGGCCGAGCCGTCGGCCCAGAAGCGCACGTCGGGGGCCTGCCCCGGCACGGTGGCGGCGGCGGCCTCGGCCGCATTGTAGGGCGTGCGCGGCAGCGAGGCGCAGGCGGCCGCCTGCGCGCCGATCAGGGCCACTGCGAGGCCGCGTATCCAGGTCGATCGATGGGACACGATCATCACACCACGAGTTTCGCCAAGCCGCCTCGCCGGGGAGTATCCGACGACGACGACGAAACGGCAACGCTTATGGCAAAGCTTGAGGCGTGGAACGGTTCCGCTCGCGGATCGCTCCGCGGCCTTCACTCCGCAGCCTTGGGGCCTCCGGCGCGGCGGCCGAAATCGGGCTCCGCGGTCTCCTGGCCCATGGCGACGATGCCGCGGCGGATCGCCCGGGTGCGGGTGAACAGGGCGTGCAGGGCCTCGCCGTCGTCCCAGCGGATGGCGCGGGCGAGCGCCGCCAGATCCTCGTTGAAGCGGCCCAGCATCTCCAGCACCGCCTCCTTGTTGGTGAGGAAGATGTCGCGCCACATCGTCGGGTCGGAGGCGGCGATGCGGGTGAAATCGCGAAAGCCGCCGGCCGAGAACTTGATCACCTCGGACTGGGTCACGGTCTCGAGGTCGGCGGCGGTGCCGACGATGTTGTAGGCGATGAGGTGCGGCACGTGGCTGGTGATCGCCAGCACGAGGTCGTGATGGGCGGGCGTCATGGTCTCGACGACCGAGCCGAGGCCCTCCCAGAACGCCCGCACCCGCGTCACCGCGGCGGGGTCGGTCCCCTCCGGCGGGGTCAGGATGCACCAGCGGCCGTGGAACAGGCTGGCGAAGCCCGCATCCGGCCCCGAATGCTCGGTGCCGGCGACCGGGTGGGCGGGCACGAAGCTCACGCCCTCGGGCAGGTGCGGCGCCGCCGCCGCGACCACCGCGGCCTTGACCGAGCCGACATCGGACAGGATCGCGCCGGGCGCGAGCGCCCCGGCCATCTCCGCCGCCACCGCCCCGATGGCGCCGACGGGCACGCACAGGATCACGAGGTCGGCCCCCGCGACGCCCGCCGCGAGGTCGGTCGTCGCCTCGTCGGCGAGGCCGAGCGCCCGCACCCGCTCGATCACGCCCGCGTCGCGGTCGATCGCCACGATCTCCCGCGCGAGCCCGCCCGCCCGGGCGCCGCGGGCGATGGAGGAGCCGATCAGGCCGAGGCCGACCAGCGCCAGGCGCCGGAAGGCTTCAGCCACGCGCGGCGCCCTTCACGAAGTCGGTCAGCGCCGCCACCACGGCCTCGTTGGCCTCGGCGGTGCCGATCGTCATGCGCAAGGCGTTGGGCAGCCCGTAGGCTCCGACCCGGCGCAGGATCAGCCCGCGGGCGGTGAGGTAGGCGTCGGCATCCGCCGCATTGCGGCCGGCCTCCTCGGGGAAGTGGATCAGCACGAAGTTGCCGACGCTCGGCGTGACGGTGAGGCCGAGGCCTTCCAGGGCCTTGGTGACACGCGGCAACCACGCGTCGTTATGGGCCACCGCCTTCGCGATGTGGGCGTCGTCCGCCATCGCGGCGGCACCGGCCGCGATCGCCGCCGCGCCGAGGTTGAACGGGCCGCGGATGCGGTTGACCGCGTCGGCGATCGCCGCCGGCGCCACCATCCAGCCGATGCGGAGCGCCGCGAGGCCGTACACCTTCGAGAAGGTGCGGGTCATGACGACGTTCTCGGACTCGGCCACCAGCTCCAGGCCGGCGGCGTAGTCGTTGCGCCGGACATATTCCGCATATGCCGCGTCGAGCACCAGCAGGGTGGTCTTCGGCAGGCCGGCATGGAGACGGCGCACCTCGTCGAAGGGCAGGTAGGTGCCGGTCGGGTTGTTCGGATTGGCGAGGTAGACGATGCGGGTCTTGTCGGTCACCGCCGCCAGCAGCGCGTCGACGTCGGTGGTGTGGTCGCGCTCCGGCGCCACCACCGGCGTGCCGCCCGCCGCCAGGATCGCGATGCGGTAGACCAGGAACCCGTACTGCGAGTACAGCCCCTCGTCGCCCGGGCCCATATAGGCGTAGGTCAGGAGCGAGAGCAGTTCGTCCGAGCCCGCGCCGCAGACGATGCGCTCCGGATCGAGGCCGTATTTCTGCGCGATGGCCTGGCGGAGCCTGGTCGCGGCGCCGTCCGGGTAGAGTTCGAGATGCGCCGCCGTCTCCTGCATCGCCGCGACGGCCGCCGGGCTCGGGCCCATCGGTGTCTCGTTGGAGGAGAGCTTGTGCAGCTTCACGCCGGCCGGCGCCGCGCTCTTGCCCGGCACGTAGGCCTCGATCTCGAGGACGCCGGGACGCGGGACGGGGCGAAGGGCAGCGGCGGACATGAGCGAACCTTGAAGTCGGCGTCGAACAACGTCACGCCGTCTAGAGCAAGTCGCGGGCTTTGGGAAACGGCGCGCGAAGCGCGGGAGCCCTGCACCGGCGCAGGGCCTCGATTCGCCGGTGTGCCGCGGGCCGGGCCGGTAGCGCGGGCCGGCGCGGGGCGGTACACCGGGGCTCGAAGGTCGCCCGTCCCGCCGCGGCCGCACCCTGCCGGATCATGCAGCCGAGCTTTCCCGTTCCGAATCCGCCCGATCCATGCGCCGCCTGATCGTCGAGGAACCCGTCACCCGGGCGGCGCCCTGGGCCTTTCGCCTCGCCTGGCTCTCCCTCGCGGTGGTCGGCCTCGCGCTGCTGCTCGTGCGCGATCCGCGGGCGGAGACCGAGGCGGCGCTGGCGGCGCTCGGCTCCGGGGTCGGGCTCGCGGTGCTGGCGGTGCTGCTCGCCGGCGCGGCCTTCGTGCGGATCTGGCGCGAGGGCGCGCGGGGCCTCGGCACCGCGGTCGGAGGGCTGATGCTCGCCGCCCTGGTCCTGGCCTACCCGGCCTACATGACCGTGCGCGGCGTGATGCTGCCGCCGCTGACCGATGTCTCGACCGATGTCGAGACCCCGCCGGCCTTCTCCCGCTCCCGCGCCGCGTGGATGGCGCGGAACGGGCGGTTGCCGCGCGATTCCAGCCCCGAAGCCCGGGCGCTGCAGCGCGAGGCCTATCCGCAGATCGCCCCCTTGACCCTCGATCTCGGGCCCGACGAGGCCTTCGCCCTCGCCTTGAAGGCGGCGCAGAACCGCAAGTGGCAGGTGGTGGAATCCTACAAGCCCGGCGGCCGGATCGGGAACGGCCGCATCGAGGCGGTGGTGCGCTCGCGCCTGCTCGGCCTGCCCTACGACGTCACGGTGCGGCTGCACCCGCGGGCCGACGGCACCCGCATCGACGTGCGCTCCGCCACCCGCTTCGGCGACCGCGACTTCGGCCAGAACGCCGATCACATCCGGGCGTATCTCGATGAAATCGGGAATCTGGCGCTGGCGGTGAAGTAGTCACGGAATTGTCTAGAGCCTGTTTGATTGAACCGGCGGAATCGAAGCGCTCCATCGTCATCCCGGGGCCGCGCAGCGGAATCCGGGATGACGTAGGGAAGCATTGGAATCTTCGCCAGATGGCTGACGGGAAGAGTCAGGCAGGATCTAAAAAAGATTTCTATGAAAGGCTTCAGCTGGGGCAGAAAGTCCTCTGCTCCAGCCTCATCCTGACCTGAGAGCGGGGAATAGGGCTGGACGAACGTCTGTCCGGATTGTGATCGCGGGCGTCACCCCGGCCGATACTCCGAGTCCAAGGCCGGCGGCCCGTCCGTCACCACCCGCCCGCGCTCCACCAGATCCTCCAGATGGGCGAAGACCGAGAGCGCCGCCGCCGGCCGCAGCATCGGGTCGAGGCCGGAATAGAGCGCCGCGACGAGGCCCGGGATGGAGCGCTCGCCCGAAGCCAGCCGCTCCAGGATGCCGGTCTCGCGGGCGCGGCGGTGGCTGAGGAGCCCGCGCACGAAGCGCTGCGGGTCCCGCACCGGGCCACCATGGCCGGGCCAGTACACGGTCTCGGGCCGGCCGCGCAGCCGGTCGAGGGAGGCCATGTAGGGCCCCATGGCGCCGTCCGGCGGCGCCACGATGCTGGTCGACCAGGCCATGACGTGGTCGCCCGAGAACAGGGCCTGCTCCTCGGGGAAGGCGAAGGCGAGGTGGTTCATGGTGTGGCCGGGGGTGGCGAGCGCCGTCAGGGTCCAGCCCGGGCCCGAGACGCCCTCGCCCTCGGTCAGTTCGCGGTCCGGCCGGTGGTCGGTATCGCCGGCCGCGTCGAGCCGTCCCTGCTCGGGCCCGCGGACCGCCCGCGCCGGCCGGTGCGGGCCGCAGCCGACGATCGGCGCGCCGGACGCGGCCGCGAGCGGGCGGGCGCCGGGGGAGTGGTCGCGATGGGTGTGGGTGACGAGGATCGCCTCGATCGTCTCGCCGGCGAGCGCGGCGAGGAGGGCCGCCCGGTGCTCCGGATGATCCGGGCCGGGATCGATCACCGCCACGCGGCCGTGGCCGACGATGTAGGTGCAGGTGCCGCTCTGGGTGAAGGGACCGGCATTGGGGCAGACCAGCCGCCGGATCAGCGGCGACACCGCCTCGATCCGGCCGCTCGCCGGGGCCTCGCGCAGGAAGGTGGGCGCCGGCTCGGGCGCCTCGGGCTCGCTCACCGGACGGTCTCCTGGCGCGGCGTTGACGACCCGTCCGGGTTAGCGGCCGCGCTCCCCCCTGTCGAGAGGCCGGCGCCTCGTCGGTCGCGCGCGCGGGCCGCGGGTCAGGCGGCCATCCAGGCCCAGCACAGCAGGCCTGCGAAGAACAGGCCCGAACTCACGAAGACGGCCGCGACTTCGCGGTATTGCAACAGACGGTTCTCGAACGCGGGCGACATGGCGGACGACGATGTGTGAGGGGATCGGGCGGGGCCGGAACGGGATCAGTTTCGTCACGGGACCCGGCGAATCGCAAGCGCCGCGAGCGCGCATCCCGGTGGAAGACCGGCCCTGTCTCCGGCCCGCAACAGAATCCGGCGGGGCGGGCGGATCAGCGGTACGGGGAGGGCGCCACGACGCGGATCGGGGCGAGGCTCGCGTCGCTGACGACCTCGGCAAAGCCGGTGACCCCGGCGGCGTAGCGCAGGCGGCCGAACCCGCCGCGGGCCTCGGCCGTGCTCAGCGAGCGGCGGAACTCCGCCCGGACCCGTTCCAGGCGGCTCACGTCGAGGGTGCGGTCGAGCGCGCGCCGCTCGCCGGGCGAGAGCATGGCGGCACGGCGGAAATCGACGAAGCGGGCCTCGCCGCTCCGGCCGCGGCCCGCGAACACCGTGGCGCCGGCCCCGCCCGCCACCGCGTCGCCGGGCCGGAAGGTCGCATCGTGCAGGAGGAGCCGGGCATAGCCGCCCGCGCCCGGGCGGCACGCGCAGCCCTGCACCAGCCGTCTCCGATAGGCGAAGGCGGCGGCGTGGACGCGATAGGGCCGGCCGTCCAGGCTCACCGCCCGGTCGAGCTCCTGGCCGGCCCGCACCGTGTAGAGGGCGGTGTCCGCCCCCGGGCAGGCCGCCGCGCAGGCCCGCTCCTGCGTGGGGATGGCGTCCCCGCGCCGGAGGTTCGCCAGGGGGAAGGGGTAGCCGTCGCAGGTGCGCACGCAGACGGTGCGGGCGTGGCTGCCGGCACGGTCGCCACGATCCGCCGCGAAGGCCGGGACCCGGGTCGGGTGGGACGAGGTGGGCGTCGGCGCGGCTCGCCGCGGATGGGGGGCCGGCGTGACCCAGCGCGGCCGCTCGGCAGCGACCTGAGCCGGCCGGCTCGTCCACCGGATCCGCCGCTCGCGCAAGGCGGCCTCCGGCCGCGGCGCCCGGGCGGGCAGGCCGAGGCTGCGCGGCACGTCCCCGAACAGAAGATCGAGCAGGCCGGCCTCCTCCGCGGCGTGCACCAGGGTGGTGCCGGCACCCACGCCCCCGAGGCCGAGCAGCGCGCCGAGGACCGCCATACGGCAAAGGGCGCGCGTGCGGGCGCCGCCGGACGGGATCGATGGGAAGTTCACGGGGTGCCTCACCGAAGGTTAAGGCCAATTAACGGTTCGCCCCGGACTCGCGCAATTGCGGAGAAGCGCTGAGATAACAGCTTCATGACTCGCTCGCGGCGGCGAAGCGACCCGGCGCCCGGACGCGCCGGACGGCAGCCGGATCGCGGAACGTGGTCCATTTCGCCTCCTGGCGCGTTGGAGAGGAGAAGCGGCGGCCGCGGACGGACCGCCCGACCAAGAGGAGATCCGCGATGGATTCCGATCGGATCGTCGGCGCCGGCAAGGAGCTCGGCGGCAAGGTGCAGCAGCGCTTCGGCGAGTGGACGGGCGATGCCGGCGCCCAGGCGCAGGGGCTCGCCGACCAGGCGGCGGGGACCGCCCGCAACGTCTACGGCCAGGCCAAGGATCAGGTGCGGGATGCGGTGCGCGGCCTTGCCGACGCCGCGCCGGACTACGCCGATCAGGCCCGGGAGACCGGTCGCCACTATTACCGGCGCGCCGACCGGGCGGTGGCCCGCCAGGTCGGCGACCAGCACCTCGCCGCCCTGCTGGTGGCGGGGGCTGTCGGCTACGTCTTCGGCTGGCTGATCCACAGCCGCCACTGAGGGCGGAAACGAAAAGCGCCCGCGGGATCGTCCGCGGGCGCCGTGACCGGGGCTGACGGGGATGGGCTGACGGGGCGCCGTTGCCGGGTGCCCGCGCTCCGACGCCCTCGCCCTTACACGCCCTCTCCCATGGCGGATTGCATCATGCGGTCGCCGGTCAGGTCGTCGTCGCCGTAGCCGAGGAGCTCGGCCAGGCGGTTGCGGGCACGGTTGACCCGGCTCTTGATCGTGCCGATCGCCACGCCGCAGATACCCGCCACCTCCTCGTAGGACAGGCCCTCGGCGCCGACCAGGATCAGCGCCTCGCGCTGGTCCGGGGGCAGCTTGGCGAGGCCGGCGCGCAGGTCCTGCACGTCGAGGCGGTGGCCCTGGTCGGGGGCGGTGAACAGGCGCGCCGCGTAGGAGCCGTCCTCGTCCTGAACCTCGCGCATCCGCTTGCGCTGCTCGGAGTAGAAGGCATTGCGCAGGATGGTGAACAGCCAGGCGTTCAGGTTGGTGCCCGGCTGGAAGCGGTGCTGGTTCTGCCAGGCGCGCAGGATCGTGTCCTGGACGAGGTCGTCGGCGCGGGCGGCGTTGTTGGTGAGCGAGAGCGCGAAGGCGCGCAGCGAGGACAGGGCGGCCAGCATCCCCTCGCGGAACTCGGGCTCCACCGCCCGCCCCTGGGCGGCCAGCGCCGCCTCGAGCCGCTCGATCAGGGCGAGGAAGACGTCCGGCGTCGCGGCGGTCTCGAGCGGGGCGTAGGCCGCACGCAGCTGGTGGCCGAGATGGCGCTGGACGGTCGGGGGCAGGCCGGGCTTGGCTTCGAGGCTGAGGTTGGGATTGTCGGTGGACGCCATGCGACTCTCGTGTTCTGAGGCGGGGAGGGCGGGGCGGCGGCACTCTCGACGGGCCGCTCGCGTGGGTACCCCGCCGGAGCTTCTTTCCGGGGGAAGTGGGGCGCGCTGCGCGACTGTCGACGCGCGCATCGCCGCGGGCGAGGCGGTGTGGAGGCTCAGCAGCGCCGTGTCCGGTTCCGCGCCGCGCCTCCGATCCGCGCCGTCTCGCAACCCATAGCCGTCACTCCCGTCGCTCCGCCGACCGCAGGGCCGGACGGCGCCCGGGCCGGCGGCCAGGGTCGCGAGGGGCAACGGCTTCGTACTGCTCAGGTTCCCGCGACGGTGGCAGGCGCGTCGTCCCGCACCTCCCGGGACCGGGGATCCGCCCCTACCAGGACCGGGCGCCCGGCTGGCTCCGATACTCCGCTGCCCGGATGCGGGTCATGATGCGGTCGAGCGCGGCCAGCAGGGTGGCCTCCTCGGCCTGCGCGGCGGCCACCGCGGCCGGGTCGGCGAGATAGAGGCGCTGCTGCTCGGCGAGGGCGAGCCGCTGCTCGAGATCTGCCCGCTCGGCGTGGAGCGCCATCAGCTCCCGGCGCCCGGGATCGTCGGCATCCTGGTATCCGTCGGTCATCGTGTCGAGGTTGTGCACAACGGCGTATCCTGTCGTCGAAATCGCGGTCGAAGGCCGCTGCGAGCGTCCCGAGGATCCCCGAGGGGTTCTCGATGGCGCTCCGGGAGTCCATGGTTCAACGCACGAGGAGGCCGGACCGTCGCATCCGGCCGGCCGCTGTCATCCAAGTGTCATGAGATCGTCATAGGGCCGGCGTCGCACCGGGCGTATCCCTCGCGGCGCGGCGGACATCCCGGCCACGATCGGGACACGGTCCGGCGCAGTCCAGGGAAACCGGTCGAGTCCTCACCGGCCGTCGACGCGCAGGATGTGGAGCAGTGACGTCGCTCTCCGCATCGTGCCGGACCGATCCGAACACGGAGAGATACCAGTGAAGCCCTTCGCCTACGCGCTCGCCATCGGGGTCGCGACCGCCCAGATCGCCACCTCGGCGCTCGCCCTCGACATCACCGGCGCCGGCGCCACCTTCCCGTTCCCGGTCTATTCCAAGTGGGCCGAGGCGTACCGCAAGGAGACCGGCAACGGCCTGAACTACCAGTCGATCGGCTCGGGCGGCGGCATCAAGCAGATCCAGGCCAAGACCGTCGATTTCGGCGCCACCGACGCGCCGCTGAAGGGCGAGGCCCTGACCAAGGACGGCCTGGTCCAGTTCCCGACCGTGATGGGCGGCGTGGTCCCGGTGGTGAACATCGCCGGCATCAAGCCCGGCGAGATCAAGCTGACCGGCGAGGTCCTGGCCGAGATCTACCAGGGCAAGATCAAGAAGTGGTCGGACCCGAAGGTCGCCAAGCTGAACGAGGGCGTGAAGCTCCCCGACGCCCCGATCACCGCGGTCTACCGCTCGGACGCCTCGGGCACCACCAACATCTTCACCACCTACCTGTCCGACGTGTCGCCGGCCTGGAAGTCGGAGTTCGGCGCCTCGACCACGGTCAGCTGGCCGACCGGCCAGGGCGGCAAGGGCAACGAGGGCGTCACGGCGGTCGTCAAGCAGGTCCCGAACGCCATCGGCTACGTCGAGTACGCCTATGCCAAGCAGAACAACCTGCCGGTCGCGCTGATCCAGAACAAGGACGGCCAGTACCCGATGCCGGGCGACGAGTCGTTCCAGGCCGCCGCCGCCGGCGCCGACTGGAAGGCCGCCCCGGGCTTCGGCATCTCGCTGACCAACCAGCCCGGCGCGAAGGCCTGGCCGATCACCGCCGCGACCTTCATCCTGGTCCACAAGAACCCGGCCGACGCGGCCCGTACCGCCGAGGTGCTGAAGTTCTTCCGCTGGGCCTACAAGAGCGGCGACAAGATGGCCTCCGACCTCGACTACGTGCCGCTGCCCGACAAGGTGGTGAGCCAGGTCGAGGACGAGTGGAAATCCGTGACGAAGGACGGCAAGCCCGTCCTCAGCAACTGAGACCCTGATGCCCGGGAGGGCGGGATCCTGTCCCGCCCTCCCGCTTTTTCCGCCGGCCCGCTCTTCGGGCCCGCGCGGCGCTTGAGCGATGCCGCGAGCCCGCCGGCCGAAGGCTGCCGATCCGCGTCCGACTCGCCTCGATCCGCCGAGCGCGCTAGAGGCCGCTCACTCCAAGGGAAACCCGGATGGTCGCGTTGTCTGAGAACGTCGCTTTGGCGGAAAGAGCCCCTGTGGCCCGCCGCAACCCCAGCCCCGTGGGTGATCGCCTCTTCCGCGGCGCCGCCTTCGCGTCGGCGCTGCTGGTGCTGCTGGTGCTGGCCGGCATCCTCGCCTCGATCGCCTATGGCGGCTGGCCCGCCTTCCGGGAATTCGGCCCCGGCTTCCTGGTCTCGAGCGCCTGGAACGTCGGCCGCGAGCAATACGGCGCGCTCGTCGCCATCATCGGCACCCTGGTCTCGGCGCTCCTCGCTCTGGTCATCGGCGTGCCGATCTCGCTCGGCATCGCGATCTACCTGACCCAGCTCTGCCCCGGCTGGGCCCGCCGTCCGGTCGCCATGACGATCGAGCTGCTCGCCGCCGTGCCGAGCATCATCTACGGCATGTGGGGCCTGTTCGTCTTCGCGCCGCTCTTCGCGCGCTTCGTGCAGATCCCGGTCTCGAACGTCGTCGAGGGCATGCCGATCGTCGGCACCCTGTTCTACGCCCAGGTGCCGTCCGGCGTCGGCGTGCTCACCGCCGGCATCATCCTGGCGATCATGATCGTGCCCTTCGTCGCCTCGATCACCCGCGACATGCTCGACCAGATCCCGACGGTCCTGCGCGAGAGCGCCTACGGCATCGGCTGCACCACCTGGGAGGTCGTGCGCCACGTCCTGGTCCCGCAGGCCTCGGTCTCGATCATCGGCGCCGTCATGCTGGGCCTCGGCCGGGCGCTCGGCGAGACGATGGCGGTCACCTTCGTGATCGGCAACGCCAACCGCCTCTCGGCCTCGATCTTCGATCCGGGCTCGACCATCGCCTCGCGCATCGCCAACGAGTTCAACGAGGCCGACGGCATGCAGCTCCACGCCCTGATGGCGCTCGGCTGCATCCTGTTCGTCGTCACCTTCATCGTGCTCATCATCGCCCGGCTGCTGGTGCGCCGCGCGAAGGTGGCCTGACCCCGCACCCGCACGGACGCTTCCCGATGAACGCCTCCCCCGCCGCGGTCTCAGAGCCGGCCCCGATCGCCCGCCCGGCTCCCCAGGAATGGGGCCGGGTCCGCGCCAGCCGGCGCTCCGCCGACAAGCTCCTGATCGTCGGCTGCACCGTCGCGACCGCCCTCGGGGCGATCGTGCTCGGCTCGATCCTGCTCATGCTCATCATCGAGGGCGTGCGCGGCTTCACGCCGACCCTGTTCACCCAGGTCACTCCCGGCCCCGGCTCCGAGGGCGGCGGCATCGCCAACGCGATCCTCGGCAGCCTGGTGATGACGGTGCTCGGCATCGTCGTGGCGACGCCGGTCGGCGTGCTGGCGGGCACCTACCTCGCCGAGTACGGCCGCACCTCGCAGCTCGCCAACCTGATCCGCTTCCTCAACGACATCCTGCTCTCGGCGCCCTCGATCCTGATCGGCCTGTTCGTCTACACCCTGATGGTGCGGCCGATGGGCGGCTATTCGGGCTGGGCCGGCGGCGTCGCGCTCGCCATCATCGCCACCCCGGTGATCGTGCGCACCACCGAGGACATGCTGCGCCTGGTGCCCGGCACCCTGCGCGAGGCCGGCGCGGCGTTGGGCGCACCGATGTCGATCGTGATCCGCAGCGTCACCTGGCGGGCGGCGCAGTCCGGCATCGTCACCGGCGTGCTGCTGGCCCTCGCCCGCATCGCCGGCGAGACCGCGCCCCTGCTCTTCACCGCGCTCAACAACAATTCCTGGTTCAACTCGAACCTGATGGGCGGCGTCGCCAACCTGCCGGTGATGATCTACCAGTTCGCGCTCTCTCCTTACGAGAACTGGCGCCAGCTGGCCTGGGCCGGCGCGCTCCTCATCACCGTCACCATCCTGGGCCTGTCGATCGTGGCCCGCCTCGTCCTGAGCGGCCCGAAGGGGCGCTGAACCGATACTTGCCCGGAGATCACCGATGAGCGCCACCGCCACCGCCGTGCCGGTCGTGGGCCAGAGCCAGGCCGACGAGTCCGCCGCGGTCCGCCTCGCCGTGAAGGACCTCAACTTCTACTACGGCGACTTCAGAGGCCTGAAGAACATCAACCTCGACTTCCTCGACCGCCAGGTCACGGCCCTGATCGGGCCGTCGGGCTGCGGCAAGTCCACCCTGCTGCGCACCTTCAACCGCATCTACAGCCTGTATCCGGAGCAGCGGGCCGAGGGGCAGATCCTGCTCGACGGCCGCAACATCCTCGACCCGTCGATCGACCTCAACGAGCTGCGTGCCCGGGTCGGCATGGTGTTCCAGAAGCCGACCCCGTTCCCGATGTCGATCTACGACAACATCGCGTTCGGCATCCGGCTCTACGAGCGCCTCGGCAAGGCCGACCTCGACAACCGCGTCGAGGAGGCCCTGCGCAAGGGCGCGCTGTGGGACGAGGTCAAGGACAAGCTCAAGCAGTCCGGCATGGGCCTGTCCGGCGGCCAGCAGCAGCGCCTCTGCATCGCCCGCACGGTGGCGCAGCGCCCGGAGGTGATCCTGTTCGACGAGCCGACCTCGGCCCTCGACCCGATCTCGACCGGCCGCATCGAGGAGCTGATCGAGCAGTTGCGCGGCGAGTTCACCATCGCCATCGTCACCCACAACATGCAGCAGGCGGCGCGCATCTCGCAGTTCACCGCCTTCATGTATCTGGGCGAGCTGGTCGAGTACGGCCCGACCAACCGGCTGTTCATGAACCCGTCGAAGCGCCAGACGCAGGACTACATCACCGGCCGGTTCGGCTGAGGTCCGGTCCGTCCTCTCGCCGGTCCGATATCGCCCGGACCGGCACACGTCATCAGCTCCACCTCATCGCGAGGAGCCACATCGCATGTCGAGCCACATCGTCACCTCCTACGATCAGGAGCTGCAGAACCTGCGGCGCAGCATCGCCGAGATGGGCGGCATCGCCGAGAAGATGGTGGCCGATTCCGGCCAGGCGCTGCTGCGCCGCGACGCCACCCTCGCCCAGGCGGTGATCGCCGTCGACAGCCGCCTCGACGGGTTGCAGCGCGAGATCGAGGAGAAGGCGATCCTGCTGATCGCCAAGCGCCAGCCGATGGCGGTCGACCTGCGCGAGACGATCTCGGCGATCCGCGTCTCCGGCGACCTCGAGCGCATCGGCGACCTCGCCAAGAACGTCGCCAAGCGCGTCGTCGCCATCGCCGACCAGGTCCAGCTGCAGAAGATCGTCGTCGGCGTGGAGCACATGAACGAGCTGGTCCAGGGCCAGCTCAAGGACGTGCTCGACGCCTACGCCACCCAGGACACGGTCGCGGCCCTCGACGTCTGGGCCCGGGACGGCGGCATCGATGCGCTCTACACCTCGCTGTTCCGCGAGCTCCTGACCTACATGATGGAAGATCCGCGCAACATCACGTTCTGCACGCATCTCCTGTTCTGCGCCAAGAACGTCGAGCGCATCGGCGACCACACCACCAACATCGCCGAGACCATCCACTACCTCGCCACCGGCGAGACCCTGCCGACCGAGCGTCCGAAGAACGACCGGTCGAGCTATGCCACCCTCGACACCCCGACCGAGGCTTGAGGACGCCGCGCCCGTCCGGGTTCCGACCCGGCGGGCCTCCCTCTTTCGGTCTTCCGCCCCGGCTCCCGCCCGAAGTGCCCCGATGAGTACCCGCATCCTGATCGTCGAGGACGAGGAAGCCCTCACCCTCCTGCTGCGCTACAACCTCGAGGCCGAGGGCTTCGAGGTCGACGCCGTCGCCCGGGGCGACGAGGCGGATATCCGCCTGCGCGAGCAGGTGCCCGACCTCGTCCTCCTCGACTGGATGATGCCCGGCCTGTCCGGCATCGAGCTGTGCCGGCGCATCCGCGCCCGCCGCGAGACCGAGCGGCTGCCGGTGATCATGCTGACGGCCCGGGGCGAGGAGGGCGACCGCGTGCGGGGCCTGGCCACCGGCGCCGACGACTACATCGTCAAGCCGTTCTCGGTGCCGGAACTCCTGGCGCGGGTGCGGGCGCTCCTGCGCCGGGCCAAGCCCGCCCACGTCGCCGACCTGCTCGTCGCCGGCGACATCGAGCTCGACCGCGCCAGCCATCGCGTCCGCCGCGACGGCCGCGAGCTGCATCTCGGCCCGACCGAGTTCAAGCTGCTCGAGTTCCTGATGCAGAGCCCGGGCCGGGTCTTCTCCCGCGAGCAACTCCTCGACGGCGTCTGGGGCCACGACGTCTACATCGACGAGCGCACCGTCGACGTGCATATCGGCCGCCTGCGCAAGGCCATCAACCGCGGCCGCGACGCCGACCCGATCCGCACCGTGCGGGGTTCGGGCTACTCCTTCGACGAGATGTTCGCGCCGGAGCCGTGAGGGGCGGCCTGCCGGGCGAGCAGGCCGATCAACGGCAATCGGGACGCGCTCGCGCGCAAACCGCCTGGACGGGTGCGACGAACCGACATGTCCTTCGATCGCCGCTCGCGCGGCGCAAGACCGCCACGGGTGGAGCCAGCGGCGTCGAGCGGTCCCGGCCGCGTCGTCTGCGGCTTTCAAAGCTCGGCGCGGACGGCGCTCGCGCCGGCTCCCCCCATGCCTGCCCCCCCGCGGATGGCCGGCGGACAGGATTCGTTAGGATTTGAGCGATATCGTCAATCCGGTCGGAAGGATCGTCCCCGGCCGGCACGGAAGCGGCCCGACGCCGCCTCCGGATGGTTCGGGCAGGCGCGGGCCTACCGGAATCCGACGACCTTGCGGTCACGCCGGCGCTCGGCGGCGGGCTGGTAGGCGATCCGGCTGTGATGGGTGCAGTAGGGCAGGCCGGTAATCGCGCGGTCGCCGCAGAAGCGGAACTCCGGCGAGGACGGGTCTCCCATCGGCCAGCGGCACATGAATTCCCGCAGCTCCATGATGGTGACGCGGGAGCTCTCCGGCAGGGCGAAGTCCGACGGCGCTGCGGCCTCGCTCTGGACCAGGGCCAGGGACGGCGGCGCGGGAGCCAGCATGGACGGTGTCTCGGCGGCCGGAGCCGTGGCGTCGGCCTCCCCGCGCGGGCGTCGGCCGCCGGCCGGCGCGGCCCCGTTGGCCTTGATCACCCGCCCGGCCAGGCCGAGGCGGTGGACCTTGCCGATGACCGCATTGCGGGACACGCCACCGATCTCGGCGGCGATCTGGCTGGCGCTGCGGCCGTCGCTCCACAGCCGCTTGAGAAGCTCGACGCGCTCCTTCGTCCAGCTCGGGCCCGCATCCATCATCGCCGCCTCCCAATCCCCCGACATCACCCATGGAATCGGCGCAAAGCCGCGAGCGGCCCGCCACACGGCCGCGCGTTCAGTCCGTCCGATCCTGCTGGTGATCGCCGCCACGCCTTGAGCGGTGGCGACGGGGGTGAACCTACAGGACGGCCTAACACCCGCGCAAGAGTCCGCCTCCCGCCGAGTTGGCTTTTTCCCCGCGGGGGGACGGTCGTCCCGGCTCGGTCGGAGCGTGCGGCCGGGCCGCCGCACGGCGTGGCCGCGACCGCGGCGAGCCTGAAAATATACCTTTTGCATCAATGGATTGCCGGCACGCCTTCGGGGCCGTGGCGCCTGCCCGGGCCCGTCGCGCGCGACACCGAACGCCGTTGCAAGGATATGCAACCTAAGATTGTGTTCACGGTCTCCGCCAAGCGTGGCTGCGGTGCCACGGCCGCGGGCCCCGCGCCTGCTCCCGGTCCGTTGCCGGGCGCCGGGATGGAGCCTATCTTGCGGTGACCAACAGGGCCGACGCCAGCACCGACGGCCGCCCCGGGAGACCTCATGCGAACAGCCATCGCGTGCGTCCTGCTCGCGCTCTCGTCGCCCGTCCTGGCGGCGGAGCCCGTGCACCTCGCGCCCCATCGTGCCGTCTACGACCTGTCGCTGTCCGGCAGTTCCGGCACCCGCGCGGTCGAGAGCGCCCGCGGCCGGATCGTGTTCGATTTCACCGGCGATGCCTGCAAGGGCTTCGCCCTGCAATACCGGCAGGTGACGGTGCTGGAGAGTTCGGAGAGCGGCACCCGCACCTCCGACCTGCGCAACACCACCTTCGAGAGCGGCGACGGGCGCAGCTTCCGCTTCCGCACCCAGTCCGACCTCAACGGCAAGGCGGCGGCTCCGGTCGACGGCAATGCCGAGCGCGGCGACAAGGGGCTCGACATCACCCTCAAGCAGCCCAAGCGCGGCGAGATGGCGGTCTCCGGCGAGGTGCTGTTTCCGGCCGCCCACATGAAGCGGCTGATCGAGGCCGCCCGGTCCGGGCAATCCACGGTCGCCGTGAAGGTGTTCGACGGCTCGGACGACGGCCGCAAGGTCTACGACACCCTGGCGGTGATCGGCCCGCAGCGCGTTGCCGCCACGCCGCCGGCCACTCCCGATCCGACCAAGCCCGACGCGCCGAAGCCGGTGGCCGCGCCGGTCGACGCGCCGCTGCGCGTGGGCGCGATGGCGACGATGCCGCATTGGCCCGTCACCCTCAGCTACTTCTCGCCGGGGGAGGGGGAGCGGACCCCGGTCTACGTCCTCGCCTTCGACCTCTACGAGAACGGCGTGAGCGGGGCCCTGCGCCTCGATTACGGCGAGTTCTCGCTCAAGGGCGAGCTGTCGCGCATCGACCTGACGCCGGAGAGCAAGGACTGCAAGCCCTGACCGGAGCGGCCTGACGGGGGACCCGCTACCGGGGCTCCCGCTTCTGCGGATCCTTGCCAAGCAGATCCTTGCCTGGCGGATCCTTGCCTCGCGAGTCCTTGTCCTGCGGCGCGAAACCGAGCCCGCGCTGCACCGCCGTGGCGCCGAAGCGGTCGCGCAGGGCGTCGATCGCGGCGGCCCGGCTCGCGTCGCGGACGGCCGAGACGTCGGCGAGGTCGCCCCGGTCGGCATGGGCCGCGCCGCACAGGTCGCCGGCGCCGACCCCGATCAGCCGGTAGGCGGTGCCGTCGCAGGATTCGCGCAGCAGCGCCTCGGCCGGGCGGAACAGCCGCTCGGCGACCTGCGTCGGCGCCAGGCCCGAGCGAGTGCGGGTGCGCAGGCGAAAATCCCGGTCCTTCAGCTTCAGGGTGATGCTGCCGGCCGCGAGTTCCGCCCGCTTCAGGCGCCGCGCCACCGTCTCGCACAGGCGCCACAGCACCGGCCGCAGGGCCTCGAAGGCGCGCAGGTCCTCCGCGAAGGTGGTCTCCCCCGAGATGCTCTTCGCCTCGCGCCGCGGCTGCACCGGTCGCCGGTCCTCGCCCCGGGCGAGCGCGAGGAGGCGCAGGGCATCGCGTCCGAGGGCCGCGTGCAGCCGCTCCGGCGCGACGCGGCCGATCTCGCCGATCCGTTGGATGCCGAGGGCGGCGAGGCGCTCGGACGCGGCCTGACCGATGCCGGGCAGGATCCGCACCGGCCGCGGCGCCAGGAAGGCCTCGGCCTCGTCCCGGCCGATGATCGAGAAGCCGCGCGGCTTCTCGAGGTCCGAGGCGATCTTGGCCAGGAACTTGTTGGGCGCGAGCCCGACCGAGACCGTGATGCCGATCTCCGCCTCGACCGCGCGGGCGAAGCGCGCCAGCGTCACGGCGGGCGAGGCGCCGTGCAGCCGTTCGGTGCCGGAGAGGTCCAGGAAGGCCTCGTCGATCGAGACCGGCTCGACCAGCGGCGTCAGGTCCTGCATCATCGCCCGCACCTGCCGGCCGACCCGGGCGTATTTCTCCATGTCGGGCCGCAGCACCACCGCGTCCGGGCAGGCTTCGAGGGCGCGGAACATCGGCATCGCCGAGTGCACGCCGCGGATGCGGGCGATGTAGCAGGCGGTCGCGACCACGCCGCGCCGGCCTCCGCCGATGATCAGCGGCCGGTCGCGCAAGGAGGGGTCGTCGCGCTTCTCGACCGCGGCGTAGAAGGCGTCGCAATCGACATGGGCGATGGCGAGGGCGTCGCGCTCCGGATGATCGAGCAGGCGCGGCGAGCCGCAGGCCCGGCACCGCGGGGCATCGGCCGGGGGGCTCGCCCCGCAATCGCGGCAGAGCGGCGATCCGCTCACGCCCCGAACTCGCCGGGATCCCCGCCGACATCCTGCGGCCCGAGCCGGCGCCAGGCCTGGGTGATCCGCTCCGGCGGCACCTCGAGCGCGGCGGCGCAGGCCAGCAGCAGCTCCTCGTCCGCCACCACGTGGTCGAGGAGACCGGCGACGAGGTCGGGGCTGTTGGCCGCCTGCCGCAGCGCATCCGGCGAGAGGCCGGAGCTCTCCATGAACCGGAGCAAGCGGCCGGGCTCGCCGGTGACGTAGGCGAAGACGCGGGCCCCCAGGGCCTCCGCGGCGGATGCACTCAGCACTCCGCCACGGGGATCGGACCCCCTGGCAAATCCTTCGAATTTGCGTTTCATCAACATGTGCCGCTTAACAGTGTTGCGGTTCCGGTTGCAGCCGGGGTGTGACGCGGCCCGCTGGAGCGCCGGGGACAGTGAGCCATGACGAAGACGGTGCTCATCGTCGAGGATAACGAGCTGAACATGAAGCTCTTCAACGACCTGTTGGAGGCTCACGGCTACGCGACCCTCAAGACGGCCAACGGGATCGAGGCGATCGAGCTGGCGCGCCAGCATCGGCCGGACCTGATCCTGATGGATATCCAGCTGCCCGAGGTGTCGGGCCTCGAGGTCACTAAATGGCTCAAGGAGGACGATGAGCTCAAGAGCATCCCGGTGATCGCGATCACGGCCTTCGCCATGAAGGGGGACGAGGAGCGCATCCGCGAGGGGGGCTGCGAGGCCTACCTGTCCAAGCCCATCTCGGTCGCGAAGTTCCTCGCGACGGTCCGCACCTATGTCGGCGACGAACGCCAGAGCTGAGCCCGAGAGCTGAGAGAGGCCTGACCTGCCATGTCGGCACGCGTGCTCATCGTCGACGACCTCTTTCCGAACATCAAGCTGCTCGAGACGAAGTTGAACGTCGAGTATTTCGACGTGATCTCGGCGATGAACGGACCCGATGCCCTGGCGGTGTGCGAGAAGGGCCTGTGCGACATCGTTCTGCTCGACGTGATGATGCCGGGGATGGACGGGTTCGAGGTCTGCCGCCGGATCAAGTCGACGCCGACCATGGCGCACCTGCCGGTGGTGATGGTGACCGCCCTCGACCAGCCGAGCGACCGCCTGCGCGGGCTCGATGCCGGTGCCGACGATTTCCTGACGAAGCCCATCGACGACACCGCCCTGATGGCCCGGGTGCGCAGCCTCGTGCGCCTGAAAGCGGTGACCGACGAGCTGCGCAGCCGCGCCATGTCGTCGCGCGTCGGCGATCCGCTCGCCGCCGCCACCGCGGAGACCGGCCACAATGCCAACGTGCTGATCGTCGAGGATCGCCGCTCCTCCGCCGAGCGGCTGACCGCGGCGCTCGGCCAGTACCATTGCGTCGAGGCGGTGGACTCGCCCCAGGAAGCCCTGGAGCGGGTCAAGTCCGGCGACTACGACGTGGTGCTGGTGAGCCTCGACCTCGAGGGCCATGACGGCCTGCGCCTGTGCAGCCAGCTCCGCTCCCTCGACCGCACCCGCACCGTGCCGGTCGTGATGCTGGCCGATCCGCATGACCGGGTCCGGATCATGCGCGGCCTCGACCTCGGCGTGCACGATTACCTGGTCCGTCCGATCGACCGCAACGAGCTGGTGGCGCGCGTCCGCACCCAGGTGAAGCGCAAGCGCTTCTCGCACTCGCTGCGCGAATCGGTCCAGGCCTCGATGGACCTCGCCGTGACCGACGGGCTCACCGGCCTGCACAACCGGCGTTACCTCGACAGCTACCTCGCCGGGCTCTTCTCCGAGCCTTCCCTGCGCGATCGGCCGGTGGCCCTGCTGATCCTCGACATCGATCGCTTCAAGTCGATCAACGACCGCTTCGGCCACGATGCCGGCGACGAGGTCCTGCGGGAATTCGCCGCCCGCATCCGGGCGCAGACCCGCGGCATCGACGTGGTGGCGCGCTACGGCGGCGAGGAGATCGTGGTGGTGGCGCCCGATACCGGGCTCGAGGCCGGCCGCCAGGTCGCCGAGCGCATCCGCGAGCGGATCGAGGCGGTGGTGTTCCAGGTCCAGCGCGGCACCAGTGCCATCGACGTCACGGTCTCCATCGGCGTCGCGGCCCGCCAGCCCGAGGACGGCGACCCGAGCCAGGTGCTCAAGCGCGCCGACCTCGCGCTCTACCAGGCCAAGCAGGCCGGACGGAACCGGGTGGTGGCGGCGGCGGCGTGAGCGGCGGACCACGCCCGGCCGGATGAGGCGGGGCGTCCTGTCGCCGGACGAGCGTCGGTGAGGGGCGCGAACGCCCCCCTTGACCCTCACGCCGCCCCGAGTCCCTCCAGCACCTCCCTCAAGACCTCCGGCATCATCTCCGGCAGATCCTCCGAGATCAGCCCCGGCCCGTGCCGGAGCGCGGCGGCGGCGTGGAGCCAGACCGCGGCGGCGGCGGCCTCGAACGGGGCCATGCCTTGCGCCAGCAACCCGCCGATGAAGCCGCACAGCACGTCGCCGCTGCCGGCGGTGCCGAGCCAGGGCGTGCCGTTGGGGTTGATGGCCGCCCGGCCGTCGGGGTCGGCGATCACCGTGTCGGCGCCCTTCAGCACCACGACGGCGCCGAGGACCGATGCCGCGGCCCGCGCGCGGGCGAGCTTCGAGCCCTCTGCCGGCACTCCCGCCACGCCCTTGAACAGGCGCGCGAACTCGCCGTCATGCGGGGTCGCGACCGCGCGGGCCTCGCCCGCCGCGATCATTCCGGCGAGCTCGTCGGCCTTGCCCGAGAAGCTCGTCAGGGCATCGGCGTCGAGGACGAGGCCGCGGCCCGCTTCTGCTGCGACCCGCACGAGGTCGCGGGTCGGGGCGCCGGTGCCGAGGCCCGGGCCGGCGACGATCGCGTTGAGGCGCTCGTCGGTGAGCGCGTCGTCGAGGTCGTCGGCGCCGTCGCAGGGGCGTAGCATGATCGCGGTGAGCTGGGCGGCGTTCTCGGGCAGGGCCGAGGCCGGCGACAGCACGGTGACGAGGCCGGCCCCGATCCGCAAGGCGCCGCGGGCGGCGAGCCGCGCCGCGCCGGTGCGGTGGGCCGGGCCCGACAGCACCACGGCATGGCCGCGTGTGTACTTGTGGCTGTCCTCCGCGAGGCGCGGGAAGGTGGCGCCCCAGAGCGCGGGCCCGTTGACGTGGGTCCGCACCCCGATCCCCGCCACCACGGCGTCCGGGATGCCGATATCGGCCACGGTGACCGGGCCGCACAGGCGCCGGCCGGGCAGGAGCAGGTGGCCGGGCTTGCGCCGCACGAAGGTCACGGTCTCGGTCGCCGTCACGGTCGCGCCGCGTGGGGCGCCCGTATCGCCGTCGAGCCCGGAAGGCACGTCGACCGCCAGCACCGGCACGTTCGCCGCGTTGACGCGCGAGACCAGGGCTGCCGCCTCGCCTTCGAGGGGGCGGGACAGGCCGGCCCCGAACAAGGCGTCGATCACGAGCGCGGCACCCGCCGGATCCGCGCCGCCGGCATCCAGGACCGGGCCGGTCCATTCGGATGCCGCGGCGGCGGCGTCGCCCGTCAGCGCGTCGCGCGGACCGAGCAGCGCGACCTCGACGGGCAGGCCCGCCCCGGCCAGCAGCGCCGCGGCGACGAACCCGTCGCCGCCGTTGTTGCCCGGCCCGCACAGGACCAGGATCCGGCCCTCGCCGGCGAGCGCCCGGGCCCGCTCGGCGACCGCCGCGCCCGCGCGGCGCATCAGCGCCAGGCCCGGCGTGCCGGCACGGATCGCCGCGGCATCCGCCTGCCGCATCTCGCCGGTGGTGATGAGCTCGGTCCCAACCATCGCATCATACTCCGAGAAGCGCCCGGACGCGGCAGCTTTGCCGCGGCACCGGCTTCGAGAACGGCGGATTGCGCAACAAACGCGCAGAGATTGCCTGCCGATCGGGCATTCCCGGTTCGGTCCAGGGAAATCCCCCGTGGCACTCGGCGCGGCGCGATGCTAGGAATGCCGCCGGAACCGTTGCAGACCAGGCCCGCCCGGCATGAAGAAGATCGAAGCGATCATCAAGCCCTTCAAGCTCGACGAGGTGAAGGAGGCCCTGCAGGAGGTCGGCCTCCAGGGCATCACGGTGATCGAGGCCAAGGGCTTCGGCCGCCAGAAGGGCCATACCGAGCTCTATCGGGGCGCCGAGTACGTGGTCGATTTCCTGCCCAAGGTGAAGCTCGAGATCGTGCTGCCCGACACGCTGGTGGACGGGGCCGTCGAGGCGATCCGCAAGTCCGCCCAGACCGGCCGCATCGGCGACGGCAAGATCTTCGTCTCCTCGATCGAGGAAGCGATCCGCATCCGCACGGGCGAGACCGGCTCGGACGCGATCTGACGCGCATCCCGCCCTCATCTGCGACGACGAAAACCGCGGCCTGACATCCAGGACCGCGGCTTTGTGGCGGCCCTGCCGCCGCTCTAGGAAGGGGTCAAACGAGAATGTCTAAGACCGCGACGGACGTCCTCAAGGAAATCAAGGAAAACGACGTCAAGTACGTCGATTTCCGCTTCACCGATCCGCGGGGCAAGTGGCAGCACGTCACCTTCGACGTGTCGCTGGTCGACGAGGACATCTTCGCCGAGGGCACGATGTTCGACGGCTCGTCGATCGCCGGCTGGAAGGCGATCAACGAATCCGACATGCTGCTGATGCCGGATCCGGCGACCGCCTGCATGGATCCGTTCTTCTCCGCCTCGACCATGTCGATCGTCTGCGACGTGCTCGAGCCGTCGACCGGCGAGCCCTATAGCCGCGACCCGCGCGGCATCGCCAAGAAGGCCGAGGCCTTCGTGAAGGCCAGCGGCATCGGCGACACCATCTTCGTCGGCCCCGAGGCCGAGTTCTTCGTCTTCGACGACGTGCGCTTCTCCGCCGACCCGTACCATACCGGCTTCAAGCTGGATTCGGTCGAGCTGCCGATCAACGGCCAGACCGAGTACGAGGGCGGCAACCTCGGCCATCGCGTCCAGATCAAGGGCGGCTACTTCCCGGTCCCGCCGCAGGATTCGGCCCAGGACATGCGCGGCGAGATGCTGGCCGCGATGCAGTCGATGGGCGTCAAGGTCGAGAAGCACCATCACGAGGTCGCCTCGGCCCAGCACGAGCTGGGCATGAAGTTCGACACGCTGACCCTGATGGCCGACCAGATGCAGATCTACAAGTACTGCATCCACAACGTCGCCCAGAGCTACGGCAAGACCGCCACCTTCATGCCGAAGCCGGTCTACGGCGACAACGGCTCGGGCATGCACGTCCACCAGTCGATCTGGAAGGAAGGCAAGCCGGTCTTCGCCGGCAACAAGTACGCCGACCTGTCCCAGGAATGTCTGTGGTACATCGGCGGCGTCATCAAGCACGCTAAGGCGCTCAACGCCTTCACCAACCCGTCGACCAACTCCTACAAGCGCCTGGTTCCGGGCTACGAGGCGCCGGTGCTGCTGGCCTACTCGGCCCGCAACCGCTCGGCCTCCTGCCGCATCCCGTGGACGACCTCGCCGAAGGCCAAGCGCGTCGAGGTGCGCTTCCCCGACCCGATGGCGAACCCCTACCTCGCCTTCGCGGCCCTGCTGATGGCCGGCCTCGACGGCATCGTGAACAAGATCGATCCCGGTCCGGCCATGGACAAGGACCTCTACGACCTGCCCCCGGCGGAGCTCAAGGAGATCCCGACCGTGTGCGGCTCGCTCCGTGAGGCGCTCAACAGCCTCGACGCCGACCGCGAGTTCCTCAAGGCCGGCGGCGTGTTCAACGACGACTTCATCGACTCGTTCATCGAGCTGAAGATGACCGAGGTGATCCGGTACGAGATGACCCCGCACCCGATCGAGTTCGTGAACTACTACTCGCTCTGAGCCTTCGGGCTTCGGGACCGACGATACGGAGGGGGCTGGAGCGATCCGGCCCCTTTCGCGTGTCTGCTCCCGAGGAGGGCGGCCGGTTCCTATTGCGGCGCTCCGGGCAGCGGGATGCTTTGCGGGAACTTGAAGATGTCGTCCGGATCGTATCCGAGCTTGATCTTCTGGAGCCGGGCGACGTTCTCGCCGTAATACGCGGCCAGCCAGTTCGGCAGGTCGCGGCTGGGGAAGTTGACGTAGGATTCCTTCTGCACGAATTCCTGCATGTCGGCGAAGTAGTCCGTCAGCCAGCGCTGCTGCCGCTCGACGACCTGCGGCGTGTCGAGCGGGCTCCAGGATGCCTCCATCTCGACGATGAAGTCGGACCTGCGGTGGACGTAGGCGGTGTCGGTCGGGCCGACCGCCTTCACCTTGCCGCCGGCCGCGAACAGGATGCCCATGTTGTCCTGCCGCAGCGACCCGCCGGGCCACTGCTCCATCCAGCCGATCATCCGCTCCAGGCCTCTCCCGCTGAGCTGGCCCGCGACGTAGCTCGACCGGATGTCGTAGAGCCCGGTCGGATCGTCGGTGACGAGGTAGTCGCGGGCGGCCCAGTAATTCATCCCGTTGATCTCGCAGATCGTCGGTGCGACCCGGCCGAGGGGCTTGGCCAGCAGCTCCCGCAGCTGCGCCGGCGGGCCGAAGAACTGGCCGAGGGTCTGCACGTGCAGCGCGCCGCGGGTGACCTTGCCGGCCTGCTCGGGGGCCATCTTGCTGCGGGTCGAGATCAGTTCCGGATGCTTGAGCTGGATCTCCTGCAGGTCCAGCATCAGCTCGACCTGCTGCTTGGCCGGCCAGACGATGTTGAACACCGTGACGTCGTGCGCCTCGTGCACCGCGAAGGTGAAGGCGGTATGCACCGCGAAGTTGCCGCCGCCGCCGCCCCGGGCGGCCCAGAACAGATGGTCGTCCTCGCCCGCCCGGGCGGTGGCGTGGCGCAGTCGGCCATCCGCCGTCACCGCATCCGTCGCCCGCAGGGCGTCGCAGGTCAGGCCGTAGCGCGTCGCCGAGAAGCCCCAGCCGCCGCCCAGGGTGAGGCCGCTGATGCCCACGGTCGGGCAGCGGCCCGACGCCACCGCCAGGCCGGAGGCCCGGAAGGCGTCGGCCATGTCCTGGTTGTTGGCGCCGGCCCCGATCGTCACGAGGCCGTTCTTCGCGTCGAACGCGATGCCGCTCATCGGCTTGACGTCGATCAGCAGGCCCGGCGTGGTCGAGAAGCCGGCATAGTTGTGCCCGCCGCAGCGGACCGCGAAGGGCCGGCGCTCCTGGCGCGCCCAGTCGATGCAGGCGCGGACGTCGTGGTCGTCGACGCACATCGCGATCGCCAGCGGATAGACGTCGGCCCAGCGGCCGTTATTCGGCCAGGCTGCGACGAGGAAGCCGGGCTCGTCCGGGCGGATCAGCCGGCCGTGTAGGTCCTTGGCCAAGGCGTCGAGCCCCCGCGGCGGCGGTCCCTCCAGGGCCTCCGCGCCGGGCAACCGGCTGCCGAGGGCAGCCCCCGCCAGCACGGCGCCCGATTGGAACAACCGGCGCCGGCTCACGGCTCTGGATGTCTGAATAGTCTCGATCGTCGAAATCTTGGTCATGGCGTTGGGTCCGCCCCGGCCGATTCTGGCCTTCGGTCATCAGCCGACCCTCGTTCCTCTGGGTCAACACAGAGAAAATGGAAAAATATTTCTCATGAAACAGACTTGACCGAACGGGCGAATGTCGAATCGCCCCGTGCGTCATGGCGAAATCCTCTTCCATCGTCACGCAGACCGGTCATGGAGATGACAGACGTCCTGTCCACTGACATTGCCGGGCAGGCCTGAGCGTCATCCACCGCCTTCTCCGAGGTCGGCGACGGTGGATCCAGGGTCTCGACCGGAGGAGTTCTCCTGAAGGTACGGAGCGTTTGCCGCGGCGATGGCGGTGGCGTTCCGGCCCGTCCAAAGACGACGATCCCGCTGATCGCCCGTCACCGGCTACGACCGGCAGCCCCCGTTCCCCCAACCCGGCGTTGCCCTGCGGCCGCACTCATCCCATATTTCCGCTCAGCGGCTGCGGCTTGCCCGCCGGGGAGCCGTCGCGTCCCGCCGCCTGGATCGACCTGTTGGCCAAAAGAATTCATCCCAAGGGAAGTCACCCGAAAGCGGCGCATGCCGCCCTTCCCACCCGCGAGGCCGTGCTCGCCTTCATCGAGGAATCGCCCCAGAAGGTCGGCAAGCGCGAGATCGCCCAGGCCTTCGGCATCAAGGGCTCCGACAAGATCGAGCTGAAGCGCCTGCTGAAGGACCTCCAGGACGAGGGCGTGATCGAGAAGGACCGGGCCGGCCTGCGCAAGGCCGGCCGGCTGCCGCCGGTCGTCGTCGCCGACATCGACACCCGCCGCGACCGCGACGGCGAGCTGGTCGCGCGGCCCGCGCAATGGGATCCGGAGGCCGGGCCCGCGCCCCTCATCACCGTGCTGATGCCGCGCGCCGGGCGCCGCACCAACGCGCCGGCCCCCGGCACCGGCGACCGGGCGCTCCTGAAGATCGAGCCCGATAGCGACACGCCCGGGCGCTATCTCGGCCGGGTCATCAAGGTGATCGGCCGCAACAAGGCCGAGACGCTCGGCGTGTTCCGGGCCCTGCCGACGGGCGGCGGGCGCATCGTGCCCGTCGACAAGAAGGCGCAAGGGCGCGAGATCGCCGTTCCGCCCGGAGGGGAGGGGGACGCCCTCGACGGCGACCTCGTCACCGTGACGCTCGGCCGCGAGGACCGGTTCGGGCTGACGCAGGGACGCGTCAAGGAGCGCCTCGGCAGCCTCGGTTCGGAGAAGGCGGTGAGCCTGATCGCGATCCACGCCCACGGCATCCCGCACGTCTTCCCGCGGGAAGTGCTGGCGGAGGCCGAGGCCGCCCGCGAGGTCGGGCTGGAGGGGCGCGAGGCAGGCGATCGAGAAGACTGGCGCGAATTGCCCCTCGTCACCATCGACCCGCCGGACGCCAAGGACCACGACGACGCCGTGATGGCGATCCCCGATCCCGATCCGGCCAATCCGGGCGGGTTCGTGGTCACGGTGGCGATCGCGGATGTCGCAGCCTATGTCCGGCCCGGCTCCGCTCTCGACCTCGAGGCCTTGCTGCGCGGCAACTCGGTCTACTTCCCCGACCGGGTGGTGCCGATGCTGCCCGAGCGGATCTCGAACGACCTCTGCTCCTTGCGCCCCGGCCAGGACCGGCCGGCGCTCGCCGTGCGCATGACCGTGACGGCGGAGGGGCGCAAGCTCCGTCACAGCTTCCACCGCGTCATGATGCGCTCGGCCGCCAAGCTCGCCTATGCGCAGGCGCAAGCCGCGATCGACGGCAGGCCCGACGAGGTCACGGGCCCGATCCTGGAGCCGGTGCTCCGCCCGCTCTGGGCCGCCTACCGGGCGCTGGCCGCGGCCCGCGACGCGCGGGGGCCGCTCGCCCTCGACCTGCCCGAGCGCAAGGTGATCCTGAACGCTGAGGGCGGGGTCGACCGGGTGATCGTGCCGGAGCGCCTGGAGGCGCACCGGCTGATCGAGGAGTTCATGATCCAGGCCAACGTCGCCGCGGCCGAGGCTCTGGAGGCGGCGCGCCAGCCGCTGATCTACCGCGTCCACGACGAGCCCTCGCTGGAGAAGATGCGGGCGCTCGGCGAGGTGCTGGCCTCGATCGGCCTGAAGCTGCCGAAGGAGGCGAATCTCCGCCCGGCCCTGTTCAACCGCATCCTCGGCATGGTCGAGGGCGGCGAGCACCAGCTCTTCCTCAACGAGGTGGTGTTGCGCTCGCAGGCCCAGGCGGTCTACGCCGCCGAGAATGCCGGCCATTTCGGCCTGTCGCTGCGCCGCTACGCCCACTTCACCTCGCCGATCCGGCGCTACGCCGACCTGATCGTGCACCGCGCCCTGATCCGGGCGCTCCGCCTGGGCTCCGACGGGTTGCCGGCGGGTATGGAGACCGGCGACCTCGCCGAGATCGGCCAGCAGATCTCCGCCGCCGAGCGCCGCGCCATGGCGGCGGAGCGGGAGACGATCGACCGCCTGATCGCCCATCACCTCGCCGACCGGGTCGGCGCCACCTTCTGGGGCCAGGTCTCTGGCGTGACCCGCTCGGGGCTGTTCATCAAGCTCGACGAGACCGGCGCCGACGGCTTCGTGCCGATCTCGACGCTCGGCGCCGACTACTTCCGCCACGAGGAGGGCCGGCACGCCCTCGTCGGCGAGCGCACCCGCCAGACCTTCCGCCTCGGCGACAAGGTCGAGGTGCAGCTGATGGAGGCCGCGCCGGTGGCGGGTGCCCTGCGCTTCGAGATCGCCGGCAGCAGCCGCGCCGGCGCACCCGCCCCGGCCCGCGGCGGCCCGCGCAAGGGCCGGCCCGCCCCGGCGAGCCGCGACAGCCTCACCAAGCGCCGCGGGAGACGCGCATGATCGAGATCCACGCCGGCCCCGCCGCCGAGCCCGCGGCACCCGTGGCCCTGGGCCCGTCCTGGCCGATGGCGATGTGGCGCGGCTTTCGCAACCGCTGCCCGCATTGCGGCGAGGGCCGGCTGTTCCACCGCTTCCTCAAGGTGCGGGAAGCGTGCGAGGCCTGCGGCGTCGAACTGCATCACCACCGCGCCGACGACCTGCCGCCCTACATCGTGATCTTCGTCGTCGGCCACGTCGTCGGCCTTGGCGTCCTCGAGACCGAGATGCGCCTCGACGTGCCGCTGTGGTTCCAGATGACGTTCTGGCCCGGTCTCGCCCTGATCGGTTCGCTGCTCCTGCTCCAGCCCACCAAGGGGGCAGTGGTCGGCCTGCAATATGCCCTTGGCATGCACGGCTTTTCCGCGATACGCCGCGCCGGGGCCCGGCCGGAGGACGGTCCGGCCCAGCAGGAGACGGAGACGCGGGATGGCGGCAGGACCGACGGACGACACATCGGCTCCGGCCGCCCCTGAGCGGAAGGCGCGGCCCCTGCGGATCCGCAACGCCGCGACGCTGATCATCCTCGACCGCTCGGGCGACCAGCCGAAGGTGCTGATGGGCCGGCGCCACGCCGGCCACAAGTTCATGCCCGGCCTGTTCGTGTTTCCGGGCGGGCGGATCGAGCTCGGCGACCGGAGCATGCCGGTCGCCGGCACCCTCAACGACCGGGCCGAGGCCGCCCTGGCCGAACGGGTCCACCCCCCGCTCTTCCATCTCGGCCGGGTGCTGGCGCTCGCGGCGATCCGCGAGACCTACGAGGAGACCGGGCTGATGGTCGGCTCCCTCGATTACGGCCCGCCCGAGACGGCGCCGCCCGGCGCCTGGTCCGCCTTTCGCGAGGCCGGGGTGATGCCGGACCTCGAGCTGATGCAGTTCGTCGCCCGGGCGATCACGCCCCCCTCCCGGCCCAAGCGCTTCGACACCCGCTTCTTCGCCGTCGACCGCGAGGCGGTGGTGGCCGAGACCCCCGGCATCGTCGGCCCGGATTCGGAGCTGACCGAGCTCGCCTGGGTCAACCTTGCCGAGGCGCGCCGGCTGGAGCTGCCGCGCATCACCGCCATCGTGCTCGACGAGCTGGAGGCCCGGCTCGCCGCGGGGTTCAGCCCGATGCTGCCGGTGCCGTTCTTCCGCGACGTGGACGGCGAGCACACCAGGGAAGAGCTGTAAGGCGGCCTGCCCTCCCGGCGCCCGGGCTGGCCTTTGCCGGCCGCCTGATCCATACGGGCCGGCCCTGACGGCCAGCCCCTATCATGACCAGCCTCACCACGACCGATCCCGAGTTCGGGCCTGCCCGCATCGCGGCCATCGCGGCCGCCATCGCCTGCGTGGCGGTGGTCGGCATCGGGCTCAGCCTGTCGATCCCGCTCCTCTCCCTCGAGATGGAGCGGATGGGCCTGTCCAATACCTGGATCGGCATCAACACGGCGGTCGCCGGGGTGGCGAGCATCGTCGTCCTGCCCTTCGTGCCGCGGGTGGCGGCGCAGCTCGGCGTGATGCCGCTGCTGCTCGGCGCCATCGCGGTCGCGGCCCTGGCGCTGGTCGGCTTCCGGGCGGTCTACGACTTCGCCTGGTGGTTCCCGCTCCGCTTCGTGTTCTCGGCCGCCCTCGGGGTGCTGTTCGTCCTCTCGGAGTTCTGGATCAACCAGGCGGCGCCGCCGGCCCGGCGGGGCCTCGTGATGGGGGTCTACGCCACGGTGCTGGCGCTGGGTTTCGCCATCGGCCCGGGCCTGCTGCGCGTCCTCGGCACCACCGGCTGGGCGCCGTACCTCGCGGGGGCCGCCCTGTTCTGCGCCGGCGCGCTGCCCCTGGTGATGGCCCGCGGGCTGTCGCCGGAGATCCCGCACAAGGGCGGGCGGGGCTTCCTCGGCTACCTGCGGGTCGCGCCCTCGGCCACGCTGGCGGCCCTCATCTACGGCGCGGTCGAGACCGGGGGCTTCGCCATCCTGCCGATCTATGGCCTGCGCCTCGGCCTGAACGCGGAGCAGGCGGCGGGCCTGGTCAGCCTCGCGGCGCTCGGCAACGTGCTGTTCCAGATCCCGGTCGGCCTCCTCGCCGACAAGGTCGACAAGCGCCGGCTGCTGCTGGCCGCCGCCTCCCTCGGCGCGGCCGGTGCCGCCGCCCTGCCGCTCGGGGCCGATGACCCGCGGCTGCTCGCGGTGATCCTGTTCGTCTGGGGTGGCATCGCCGGGACGCTCTACACCGTCGGCCTCGCGCATCTGGGCGCCCGTTTCGACGGCGCGGCGCTCGCCGGTGCCAACGCGGCCTTCCTGGTTCTCTACAATATCGGCCTGGTGCTGGGGCCGCCGCTGGTCGGCGGCGGCATGGACCTCGCCTCGCCGCACGGCTTCGCCTGGTCGCTGGCGCTGCTGTTCGTCGCCTACCTCGCGGTGGTGGGCGGGCGGATGATCCGTGCCGCGCCCTGACGTCGATGGCGCGACCGTCGGTCGCCCGGGCTTGACGCCCGGGGGGCGATGGGGCAGGAAGGCGCCGCGTTCTGGCCGGGCCTGCCCGGCCGTTTTGCGTTTCGGTCCTCCGGGCGCAACACCCACCAGCCACAAGAGGTCGCGCCATGGCCAAGGCCGTCACCGTCAAGATCAAGCTGCTTTCGACCGCCGATACCGGCTATTTCTACGTCACCAAGAAGAACTCGCGGACCAAGACCGACAAGCTGTCGTTCAAGAAGTACGACCCGATCGCGCGCAAGCACGTCGAGTTCAAGGAAACCAAGATCAAGTAATCTTCGGGCTGCTTCCGTGCAGCATGAAAAAGGCCGCCCGGAAGGGCGGCCTTTTTCCGTTGGAGGGCAATCCCTTCAGCCGAAGAGGTACATCGCGCCCGGCAGGGCGCAGAGGCCGGCGGCGCAGCCATAGGCGAGCCACAGGCCCGGCCGGCGGGCGGCGAGGCGGCGCAGGCGCTTGGCCGTCGGCCCGGCCTTGACGGTGCGCCCGTTCACGCACGAGCAGAGCAGGTTGTGGGCCTCGCCGGTGCTCAGCTCGAAGAAGCTGCGGGCATCGCCGAAGGTGTCGCCGGAGAGCCCGCTCGCCCGCAGGACCGGATCGGCATAGGCGAAGGCCAGCGGCGAGTTGTCGGCCCGGATCGCCGCCCGCATCTTGCGGGGCACGAACTCGATCTCCTCCAGGGTGATGAAGCTGCGGCCCGGATCGCGTTCGAGGATTTCGGCGAAGCGCTCCAGGCGGGCGCGGCGGCCTTCGAGCAGGGCCGGAACCGTCTCGACGTCGGCGATGTCACGGATGTGGCGAAGCGGCTGATGTTCCATGCTGGGCATCCTCATCGATGCGCTGCAGATCGGTGCGCGCTGCTGGTGAGGCAGCATGCTCCAAGCATCTCGCCGATGCATTCGCCCTCGTTAACACATTCTCTTGATCGCCGGATTATCGAGCTTCAAGCAATTGCCGGTAAAGCCGCTCGCATCAAGGGCTTGAGCGCGGCGGGCTAAGCTTCGCCGAACCTCGCCCGGCGGTCGGCCTGCGACCGCCGGACGCACGAGATAACGTTCAAGTCACCTCGAACCAGCCCCAGAGGCCGGTGTCGAACCGCTCCAGCGCCGTGGCGCTGACGAGCCAGCGGCCGGGATTGTCGGCGAGGAACGCGATGCGGGCGGTCCGGCCCTCCAGCAGCTGGAACGTGTCGAGCCAGTAGGGCTCCCAGCCGTCGTCGAGGGGGTGCAGCAGCCGGAAGGCATGGCCGTGCAGGTGCAGCGATTGCGGGAAGGCGGTGGTGTTGGTGAGCGCCAGCACCACGGCGGTGTTGCGCTTGACCGAGAACAGGGGCGGGTTCTCCGCCCGGCCGGCGGCGCCGTTCAGGGTCCAGATCCGGGTCGGATCGCCGGTGAAGCTCGGGGGCGCCTCCGGCTTGGCCTTGTCGAACACCGCGCCGCCCGCGACGGCGATGTCGCGCCGGAACGCGTTCTGGAGCTTGATCTCCGGCGGCAGCAGCTTGTTCTCGCCGATCGGCGCGACCGGCGGGCGGGCTGCCACCGCCTCGCCCTTCGGGACGAGGCGGGCGAGCGGCATGCCCTGCCCGATCAGCGCCACGACGCTGCCTGCGGGCTCGGAGGCGCCGGGCACGTCGAGGAGGATGTCGTAGCGGGTGCCGGGCGGGAAGGGGAGGGTGGCGCGCAGGGGCTCGAAGGTGTCGGTCGGCTGCCCGTCCACCGCCGCCACCCAGGCCTTGAGGCCGTCGAAGCGGATCCGGGTCGCCCGCGCGTTGCAGGCATTGGCGAGGCGCAGGCGCAGCCGGGTGCCGGGAGCGGCCTCGATCGTCTCCGGCGCCGGCCTCCCGTTGACCGTGAGCGCGTTGCCGAGCCGGCCCGAGCTCGCCGCGAAGGCCGTCTGCCCGAAGGCCGCCGGATTCCCGTCGGCCTCAAGGCGCCAATCCTGCAGGAGCAACGGCACGTCGCGGTCGACGACCGGGGCCTTCGCCTCCTCGACCACCAGCAGGCCGGCGAGGCCGCGCCCGGCCGGTTCGCTCGATCCGCCGACCACGAGGGGGCGGATCAGGAAGGTGCCGGCATCCGGTGGAGTGAACTCGTAGAGGAAGCTCGCCCCCGGCGCGACCGGGCTCTGGGTCACCCCGCCGACCCCGTCCATGGCGTTGCGGTTGCGCACCCCGTGCCAGTGCAGCGACAAGGGCCGCTCGGTCTTGTTCTCCAGGCGCAGGCGAACCGCCTCGCCGAGCCTGATCCGCAGGACCGGCGGCGAGGCCGGCCCGTCGGCCTTGCCGTCGAAGGCCCAGACCGGGGTCTCGGGCGCGGGCTCCGGCTTGATTCGCGCCTTCGCGGGCGCCGCGATCAGGGACCGCGACTCCGCCGCACCGGACGCTGTCGGGGCGGACGCCCCGGACGGGCCGCCCTGCCCCCGGGCAAGGGCCGGCGCGAGGGAGAGGGCGGCGCCGGCGAGCAGCGCGCGGCGCGAGGGCGGCAGGGATGACGGCATGGCACCTCGCTGAACGGAGTTCTTCCCGCAGGGCGGGCGGTCCCTCGCGGCGACCCGCCTTGTAGCCGGGGCGGGGGCCCGGGGCGAGGCAGGGACCAAAATTCTTGCTGCGTGACCGATCCACCATGCTATAGAGCCGCGCCCGGGTGCGTCAGGCCTCGGGCGCGAGCGTCGCGGGCGTGGCGGAATTGGTAGACGCGCTGGATTTAGGTTCCAGTGACGAGAGTCGTGGGGGTTCGAGCCCCTCCGCCCGCACCACATCCGCCAGGCGACACGACGGATTGGGTTCAAGCAGCAGTGCCGGCCCCTTGTCCTGACGGTCCCGTCGCACGGCGTCGATCACAGCGTCGTCCGGGCCCGCAGCCAGGCCGGATTCGAAGGTGCAAGGCGGAATGACGACGATGCAGGTGACCGAGACCAAGTCCGAGGGGCTCAAGCGCGAATTCCAGGTGGTTCTGCCCGCGGCCGAGCTGGAGAGCCGGCTCGCGACCGAGCTCGACGGAATCAAGGGCAAGGTACAGCTCAAGGGCTTCCGCCCGGGCAAGGTGCCGGTGGCCCACCTGCGCAAGGTCTACGGCCGTTCCGTGATGGCCGACGTCGTCCAGAACGCCGTCAACGAGGCCAACCAGAAGATCGTCGAGGACAACAAGCTCAAGCTCGCCCTCGAGCCGCAGATCCAGATGCCCGAGGACAAGGACGAGATCGACAAGGCGCTCGACGCCAAGGCCGATCTCTCGTTCAAGATCGCCCTCGAGGTGATGCCGAGCTTCGACCTCGTCGACCTCTCGGACGTGAGCCTGACCAAGCTCGTCGTCACCCCCTCCGACGAGGAGATCAACGAGACGATCGAGCGGATGGCCGCCGCCAACCGCCCGTTCGAGGACCGTCCCGAGGGTCAGTCCGCCGAATCGGGCGACCGGCTCACCATCAACTTCACCGGCCGGATCGACGGCACCCCGTTCGAGGGCGGCACCGGGGAGGACATCAACCTCGACCTCGGCTCGAACACCTTCATCCCGGGCTTCGAGGACCAGCTGCTCGGCGCCCGCGTCGGCGACGAGCGCCTGGTCAAGGTCACCTTCCCGGAGAATTACGGCGCCGAGCACCTCGCCGGCAAGGAAGCCGAGTTCGACGTCACCGTGAAGGCCATCAAGCTCCCGGGTGAGCTCAAGATCGACGACGAGCTCGCCAAGAACTTCGGCATGGACTCGCTCGACGCCCTCAAGGACGCCGTGCGCTCCACCATGGGCCGCGAGTACGAGGCGGCCTCGCGCCAGAAGCTGAAGAAGGGCCTCCTCGACGCCCTCGACAGCCGCTACTCCTTCGAGCTGCCCCCGAGCCTGGTCCACCAGGAATTCGCCGCCGTGTGGGCCCAGGTCGAGCAGGACCTGAAGAATCGTGGCAAGACCTTCGAGGACGAGGACACCACGGAGGAGAAGGCCCGCGAGGAGTACCGTCGGATCGCCGAGCGCCGCGTGCGCCTCGGGCTGGTGCTTGCGCAGGCCGGCGAGAGCGCCGATATCAAGGTCTCGGACGACGAGGTGAATCAGGCCCTGATCGCCCGCGTCCGTCAGTTCCCGGGCCAGGAGCAGCAGGTCTGGGATTTCTACCGCAAGACCCCGCAGGCGCTGGCCGAGCTGCGCGCCCCGCTGTTCGAGGAGAAGGTGGTTGACCACGTTCTCGGGCAGGTCAAACTGGTCGAGGAGCCCGTCTCGAAGGAGACGCTGTTCGCCGACGAGGACGACGCCGAGGACGCCAAGGCCAAGGGCGAATCGGCCGAGGCCGCTCCCGCGGGTGAGTCCAACCCGGCCTGATCCCCGTACGACCCCCTCGAACGGGCGGCGGACGGGGCCTGCGAGGTCGTTCGTTTTCGCCGCTACCCCGGCCGCCTCGATGCGGCCGGGTTCCGTTCAGAGGGCCAGTGAGATGAGAGATCCGGTCGAGTACTACAACAGCGCGCTCGTCCCCATGGTGGTCGAGCAGTCGAGCCGCGGCGAGCGCGCCTTCGACATCTACTCGCGCCTGCTGCGCGAGCGCATCATCTTCCTGACCGGCCCGGTCGAGGACTATTCCGCGTCGCTGATCGTGGCGCAGCTGCTGTTCCTCGAGGCGGAGAACCCGAAGAAGGAAATTTCCTTCTACATCAACTCCCCGGGCGGCGTGGTCACCTCCGGCCTGTCGATCTACGACACGATGCAGTTCATCCGTTGCCCGGTTGCCACGCTCTGCGTCGGCCAGGCCGCCTCGATGGGCTCGCTGCTGCTGGCCGCCGGCGAGGCCGGCCATCGCTTCGCTCTGCCGAATGCCCGGATCATGGTCCACCAGCCCTCCGGCGGCTTCCAGGGCCAGGCCACCGACATCCTCATCCATGCCCGCGAGATCGAGGCCCTGAAGCGGCGCCTCAACGAGATCTACGTGAAGCATACCGGCCGCGACTACGACGCCATTGAGCAGGGCCTGGAGCGCGACAACTTCATGACCGCCGACGCGGCCAAGGAGTGGGGCCTGATCGACGAGGTGCTCCAGAAGCGGGCCGAGGCCCCGGCCCAGGCCTAAAGTCTGCGGCCGCGTCTTCCGCCGGAGGGACCCGCCCGCGCGGGACCTCCTCCGGCGGGAGGCCGTCGCCCCGGAAGGCGGATCCCCGATGCGGCCATTTGGCGGGAGCCTGTCGCATCCGTGGGATTGATCCGGCGGTGGCCGCGTGTTTGCATCGCGATTCTGCGCTGGGCGCTCGGCGCGCGGGGGGCGGTGACTGTTTCTTTAGCCGGGCGCCACTATCTAAAAGCGATGCGGTCGCGCCCCCGGGGGCGGGGCCGGTCGGGGACTTGGAGACCCATATGAGCAAGGCTGGCGGCAACGACTCGAAGAGCACGCTGTACTGCTCGTTCTGCGGCAAGAGCCAGCACGAGGTTCGCAAGCTGATCGCGGGCCCGACCGTCTTCATCTGCGATGAGTGCGTCGAGCTGTGCATGGACATCATTCGCGAGGAATCGAAGTCCTCGCTGGTGAAGTCGCGGGACGGCGTACCGACCCCGAAGGAGATTCGGCGGGTCCTGGATGACTACGTCATCGGGCAGGACTTTGCCAAGAAGGTCCTGTCGGTGGCCGTGCACAACCACTACAAGCGCCTGGCGCACGCGACCAAGCACAACGACGTCGAGCTGGCGAAGTCCAACATCCTGCTGATCGGCCCGACCGGGTCGGGCAAGACCCTGTTGGCCCAGACCCTGGCCCGCATCCTCGACGTGCCGTTCACGATGGCCGACGCGACGACGCTGACCGAGGCCGGTTACGTCGGCGAGGACGTCGAGAACATCATCCTCAAGCTGCTCCAGGCCTCGGACTACAACGTCGAGCGGGCGCAGCGCGGCATCGTCTACATCGACGAGATCGACAAGATCTCCCGCAAGTCCGACAACCCGTCGATCACCCGCGACGTGTCGGGCGAGGGCGTGCAGCAGGCTCTCCTGAAGATCATGGAGGGCACGGTCGCCAGCGTCCCGCCGCAGGGCGGGCGCAAGCACCCCCAGCAGGAGTTCCTGCAGGTCGACACGACCAACATCCTGTTCATCTGCGGCGGCGCCTTCGCGGGGCTGGAGCGGATCATCTCGGCTCGCGGCAAGGGGACCTCGATCGGCTTCGGCGCCACCGTCCAGGCACCGGACGATCGCCGCACCGGCGAGATCTTCCGCAACGTCGAGCCGGAGGACCTGCTGAAGTTCGGCCTCATCCCCGAATTCGTCGGCCGCCTGCCGGTCCTGGCGACCCTCGAGGATCTCGACGAGACCGCGCTGAAGCGCATCCTCCAGGAGCCGAAGAACGCGCTGGTGAAGCAGTACCAGCGCCTGTTCGAGATGGAGAACGTCGACCTGACGTTCCAGGAGGAGGCGCTGAGCCTCGTCGCCCGCAAGGCCATCGAGCGCAAGACCGGCGCCCGCGGCCTGCGCTCGATCCTGGAGAGCATCCTGCTCGAGACGATGTACGACCTGCCTGGCCTCGATTCGGTCGAGCAGGTGGTGATCGGGCCGGAGGTCGTCGACGGCAAGTCGCGGCCCCTCTACATCCACGGCGACCGCGGCAAGGACGCGCCGGCGAGCGCCAGCGCCTGACGAAGACCCCGAGGCCGCCGCGAAAACGGCGGCCTCTTGCTTGACGGTGGCCCGGATGCGGCCAGGTGGCATGGTGCTTGAAAGCGGCACCCGGAGGAGCCACCTGAGAGTCAACGCGGCGGCCGCATGCTCACGAAATGAGGTGCGGTGCCGCGACCCGGCCGCTCTCCTCGTTCCGACCCCCGCGGCCCGGTCGGCCCCCTTGTTCCTCCTGCTTTTCCCCTTGCGAGGGGAGGGACCTGGGCGTCACCACACAAGGAAGTCAGTCAATGACCCAGCCGAAATCGCGCCAGCCCGTCGTCCCCGGCTCGACCGGGACCTACGCGGTCCTGCCGCTGCGCGACATCGTGGTCTTCCCGCACATGATCGTGCCGCTCTTCGTCGGCCGCGAGAAGTCGATCCGTGCCCTTGAGGAGGCCGTGCGCACCGACCGGCACATCCTGCTCGCCACCCAGGTCAACGCCACGGACGACGACCCGGCCACCGACGCGATCTACACGATCGGCACCCTGGCGAGCGTCCTGCAGCTGCTCAAGCTTCCCGACGGCACCGTGAAGGTGCTGGTGGAGGGCGGCGGCCGGGCCAAGATCCAGGATTTCGTCCGCTCGGACGAGTACTACGCCGCCGACGCCGAGGTGTTGCCGAACGATCTCGGCGACAAGATCGAGGCCGAGGCGCTCGCCCGCTCGGTGATCTCGGAGTTCGAGAACTACGTCAAGCTCAACAAGAAGATCTCGCCGGAGGTGGTCTCCGCGGTGATCCAGATCGACGAGCCCTCGAAGCTCGCCGACACGGTCGCCTCGCACCTCGCCGTCAAGATCTCCGACAAGCAGGCGATCCTCGAGATCCCGACCGTCGCCCAGCGGCTGGAGCGCGTGCTCTCGCTGATGGAGAGCGAGATCTCGGTCCTGCAGGTCGAGAAGCGCATCCGCACCCGCGTCAAGCGGCAGATGGAGAAGACGCAGCGCGAGTACTACCTGAATGAGCAGATGAAGGCCATTCAGAAGGAACTCGGCGACGAGGACGGCCGCGACGAGCTGGCCGAGCTCGAGGACAAGATCGAGAAGACCAAGCTGTCCAAGGAGGCACGGGACAAGGCGCTCGCCGAGCTGAAGAAGCTGCGCCAGATGTCGCCGATGTCGGCCGAGGCGACGGTCGTGCGCAACTACCTCGACTGGATGCTCGGCATCCCGTGGGGCAAGCGCTCGAAGATCAAGAAGGACCTGCCCGGCGCGCAGGCCATGCTCGATGCCGACCATTTCGGCCTCGACAAGGTGAAGGAGCGGATCGTCGAGTACCTGGCGGTGCAGCAGCGCGCCAACAAGCTCACCGGCCCGATCCTCTGCCTCGTCGGACCGCCCGGCGTCGGCAAGACCTCGCTCGGCAAGTCGATCGCCAAGGCCACGGGCCGCGAGTTCGTGCGCATGTCGCTCGGCGGCGTGCGTGACGAGGCCGAGATCCGCGGTCACCGACGGACCTATATCGGCTCGATGCCCGGCAAGATCGTGCAATCGATGCGCAAGGCCAAGACCTCGAACCCGCTCATCCTGCTCGACGAGATCGACAAGATGGGCATGGACTTCCGCGGCGACCCGTCCGCGGCGCTCCTCGAGGTGCTGGATCCGGAGCAGAACGCGACCTTCAACGACCATTACCTCGAGGTCGATTACGACCTGTCGAACGTGATGTTCGTGACGACCGCCAACACCCTCAACATCCCGCCGGCCCTCCTGGACCGGATGGAGGTGATCCGCATCGCCGGCTACACCGAGGAGGAGAAGGTCGAGATCGCGCGCAAGCACCTGATGCCGGGTGCGCTGAAGAAGCACGGCCTCGAACCCAAGGAATGGTCGATCACCGATGACGGCCTGATGCTCCTGATCCGCCGCTACACCCGCGAGGCGGGCGTGCGGAACCTGGAGCGCGAGATCTCGAACCTGATCCGCAAGGCGGTGAAGGAGATCCTGATCTCGGGGGTGAAGAGCGTGACGGTCTCGGCCGACAACCTCGACACCTTCCTCGGCCCGGCGAAGTTCCGCTACGGCGAGGTCGAGACCGACGATCAGGTCGGTGTCGTCACCGGTCTGGCCTGGACCGAGGTCGGGGGCGAGCTGCTCACGATCGAAGGTGTCATGATGCCCGGTAAGGGCAAGATGACGGTCACCGGCAACCTGCGCGACGTGATGAAGGAGTCGATCTCGGCGGCGGCGTCCTACGTCCGCTCGCGGGCCGTCGATTTCGGCGTCGAGCCGCCGCTGTTCGAGCGCCGGGACATCCACGTCCACGTGCCGGAGGGGGCGACCCCGAAGGATGGGCCCTCGGCCGGTATCGCCATGGCGACGGCGATCGTCTCGGTCATCACCGGCATCCCGGTGCGTCGCGACATCGCGATGACCGGTGAGGTGACGCTGCGCGGCCGGGTGCTGCCGATCGGCGGCCTCAAGGAGAAGCTGTTGGCGGCTCTGCGGGGTGGCATCAAGATCGTGCTGATCCCGGAGGAGAACGCCAAGGATCTGGTGGAGATTCCCGACAGCGTGAAGAACGGGCTCGAGATCGTGCCTGTCTCGCGCATGGATCAGGTCCTCGAGCGCGCGCTGGTGCGCAAGCCGGAGGCGATCGACTGGGATGAGCCGCTGCCGAAGGCCTCGCCGGCCCGGTCGGAGGACGACGCTTCGGGGCTCGTGGCGCACTGACGCCCTGACCCTCTGCTGACAATAAAAAGGCCCCCGGACCCGACGATCCGGGGGCCTTTTCTCGCTCGGACCGGAGCCCCCTCGCCCGAGAGGCGCCCGACTGGATCAGGCGCTGCGTCGCCGGCCCAAACCGCTATTCTTGGCGAGCTCGGAGCGCTGGGCGGCGTAGTTGGCGGCGACCATCGGGTAGTCGTGCGGCAGGCCCCACTTGCGCCGGTACTCCTCGGGGGTGAGCCCGCGGGTCGACAGGTGGCGCTTGAGCGACTTGTACTGACGGCCGTCCTCGAGGCTGATCAGGTAATCCGGGGTCACCGTCTTCTTGATCGGCATCAGCGGTACCGGCTTCTCCGCCTCGTCCACCTGGGCGTCGCCGAGCCGGCTCAGCGATTGGTGTACCGCGTTGATCAGGGCCGGCAGATCGGCGACCGGCACAGAGTTGTTGGAGACGTAAGCCGACACGATGTCGGCCGCGCGCTCCATCAGGTTGGTTTCTTGGTCTTGGTCCAGCATTCAATCGGCTCCGATGGCAGAGTGGCTGCCCCATGCGTCTTTGATGGCTCGGGGTCAATATTTCTTTTTGGGAATGCGACAGAATTACACCGGAGAAACAAAGTTGTGCGCTATCGGTAGTCGCCGGTTGCCTCACCTGACAGCAACTCTTGCCTATGCGCTGGCGTAATACATGCATTGCAACCTGGGTTGAGCAGGAGTCGCTTGCCGAGGGTGTGAAGGCGTGCAGCCTGCCATGTGCGTACGAGCCTGGGTGTTCAAAGCCCCGAGAGGGGAGGGGGCTCCATCGCGAGAGCTTCACAAAGGAGTTGACGGGGCAAAATCCGGGGCCTATACGACCACCCATCGGCGCCGGCCGCTCCCGCGGACCGGTCGCTGAAACGTCTTCGAGACAGTCTGGGCCGGCAAGCCTGACCTTGGTCAGGTGCTGGTCCTGTTGTTGCCGATGATCGCCGGTGCGAGCCGGCCTGCTCTTTGACAAGTTCATCTGAGAAAGAGAAGCGTGGACGGCGTCGTCCCTGCGGATCCGGGTTTCGGCCTGGATCGTGAGTAGGATTACTTGCTCTTATACACATCTGACGCTGCCTACGAATA